>NZ_BAAGWN010000004.1:0-279018 GCF_054780335.1 Curvibacter fontanus | reverse complement strand
AGGCGGCTCAAGGGCTACCGACGCATCTTCTCTCGGTTCGAGAAACTCGATGCAATGTTTCTTGGCTTTCTCAGCTTCGTGCTCGTGGCAGATGGCCTTCGTGGTTTGTGTTAACAGGCCCTAGGCGGCAGGCTCTTCTCAGCCCGTCGCGCGCAGGGCCTTGCGCAGTTCCACGCCGAGTTCGGGCTTGTGGGCGAAGGGATCGGTCGGATTGCGGGCTTGCATGATGTCTTCCAGCCGGGTCTGCACCGAAGCGATGGCCTTGGGATGGCTGTAGATGTAGAACTGCCCGCCCGCCATCGCATCAAAGACTTTCTGCGCCACCTCGGCGGCCGTCACCTTGCCCGAACTCACGGCCTTGTCGCTCATGGCCTGGCCGATCAGCTGGCTGCGTGTGGGCTTGGCCACGGCGAGTTCACCCGGGCGATTGCGTTCGCTCTGGTGGATGCCGGTGGGCACGAAATAGGGGCACAGCACCGAGGCGCCCACCTGCTCCGTCACCAGGGCCAGGTCCTGGTAAAGGGTCTCGCTGAGCGAGACCACCGCATGTTTGCTGACGTTGTAGACCCCCATGTTCGGCGGGTTCAGCAGGCCGGCCATGCTGGCGGTGTTCACGATGTGGCCGCGGTAGGACGGATCCTTCTGCGCGGCCTTCAGCATCATGGGGGTGAACAGGCGCACGCCGTGGATCACGCCCCAGAGGTTGACGCCCAGCACCCAGCGCCAGTCCTGCACCGTGTTTTCCCAGACCAGGCCGCCGGCGCCAACGCCGGCGTTGTTGAAGACGAAATGCGGCGCGCCGAAGCGCTCCTGCACGCGCTGCGCCAGATGCTCCATCTGCGCGGCATCCGAAACGTCGAGCTGCTGGGCCAGCACCTCGGCGCCGGCGGCCTTCATCTCTGCCGCGGCACGGTCCAGCGCATCCTGCTGCACATCGGCCAGCACCAGTTTCATGCCCAGCCGCGCGCCGATGCGCGCGCACTCCAGTCCGAAGCCGGAACCGGCGCCGGTCAGCACAGCCGTCTTGCCGGCGAAATCCTTGATCATGTCTCTTCCTTTTTGAGTACGTAGCCGATGCGGGGGAAATGCACGTGGACCGGGCCGGCACGTTCATCGACGCGGCGGATCGTGTAATGCAGGCGGGTGGCCGCGACCAGCTCACCGCTGCTGGGTTCGGGCCCGAAACTGTCGCTGAAGATGCTGACGCGGCTGCCCAGGGGAATGCCGTGCTCGTCCTGGAAGGGATGCTCGGGCAGCAGGGCGCCGCTGTCAGGGGATGCTGCGCAATGCGCGATGGCCGCCGAGGCATCCAGTTCAGTGCGGCTACCGTGCCCGATGGCGGCCATGCGCGCCATCCAGGCCCGGACGGGGGGCGTGGCCTCCAGGATGCCGGCCATCGCAGGGGTCTGGGTCTGCGTGAACCAGAGCGGGTGGTAGGCCGCGAAATCGGCGACGCAGGGCGCGTCGCTCAGCAGGTAGCGCTGCCCGTGCAGCATGTCCGAGAGCCGGCGCAGGTAGCTGCGGTAGGCCGCCGCGGCATCGGGCGCGGGCGCGCGTGGCACGGCCGTGCGCATGCGCGCGCGGTCTTCACCGAAGGTCTTGGCGATCGGGCCCCACTGCTCGGGCGTACCGCCACCGAACACCTGGGCGATGCCCTTGGGCTGGAAGTTGTAGCTCATGGCGGCCCAGAACAGGCGCTCGTCAGCCCACTGGGCCACCACGCGGGCCAGGCCCTTGTGCGTGGCCGGGTACAGGGCGGGTTCGGGCTGCAGTTGCTCCAGCACGTCGCAGATCAGGGCCGTGTCGCAGTAGATGTGCGAGCCGATCTGCAGGAAGGGTGTCTTGCGGTAGCCGCCGGTCAGGGCCATCACGTCCGGCTTGGGCAGGATGCTCGGCACGGTGACAGATTTCCAGGACAAGCCTTTGTGACCGAGGATGAGCCTGATCTTTTCCGAAAAAGGCGAGCTGGCGTAGTGGTGAAGGATCAGGTCGTTCATATCAGGATGTCATTGAGGCAGCGCGCGGGCCAGGATGGCGCTGAAATCCGTGTTCGCTCCCAGGCTGCCGAACGTCTGGCCCCAGTCGCCATTCAGGCGTGAGGCGCAGAAGGCGGCAAACACGGCTGCGGGCGCACTTTGCGCTAGCAACGCAGCTTGCACGGCCAGGGCCACGTCCTGCGCCAGGCGGCGGGCCTCGATCTCGGTGGCCATGGCTTCAACACGCCGGGGCAGGCTGCGCGCGAGACGGTCGAGCGCCGCATGCTGGCCCAGGGCCGGGGCCAGTTCCTGTGCCAGCGCGCTGGCGACATCGCCCTTGTGCAGCGCACGCAAGAGATCCAGCGCCATGATGTTGCCCGCGCCTTCCCAGATCGAGTTGACCGGCATTTCGCGGTAGATGCGCGCCATCACGCCCTCACCGCCCTCTTCCACATAACCGTTGCCCCCCAGGCACTCCATGGCCTCCTGGGCGTAACCTGCACCGCGCTTGCAGATCCAGAACTTGGCCACGGGCGTGAGCAGGCGCGCCATGAGCTGCTCGTGCGCGTCGCCGGGCCGATCGAAGGCACGGGCCAGCCGGATGGACAGGGCGGTCGCGGCCTCGCTCTCCAGCGCCAGGTCTGCCAGCACATTGCGCATGAGGTCCTGCTCGATCAGGGGCTTGCCAAACGCCAAACGCTGGCGCGTGTGGTTCAGGGCCAGCACCAGGGCCTGGCGCATCAGGCCGCTGGTGCCCAGTGCGCAATCGAGCCGGGTCATGGTGCCCATCTCGAGAATCTGCGGCACGCCGCGCCCCTCTTCACCCACCAGCCAGGCCGCGGCCTGCACGAACTCCACCTCGGAGCTGGCATTGGCCTTGTTGCCCAGCTTGTCCTTGAGGCGCTGGATGTAGAGCGCGTTGAGCGTGCCGTCGGGCAGCACGCGCGGCAGGAAGAAGCAACTCAATCCCCCCGGTGCCTGGGCCAGCACGAGGAAGGCGTCGCACATGGGCGCCGAGAAGAACCATTTGTGGCCCGTGATGCGATAACGCGCGCCCCAGGCGTCGCTGCCATCTGCCACCGCCTGTGTCGTGTTCGCGCGCACGTCCGAACCGCCCTGCTTTTCCGTCATGCCCATGCCCATGGTCACACCGGCTTTCTGGCCCAGCGGCTTGAGCAGCGGGTCGTAGGCCCGGCTGGTCAGTTTCGGCCCCCACTCGGCATAGACGGCCGGGTTGCGGCGCAGGGCCGGCGTGGCCGCATAGCTCATGGAAATCGGACAGAGCATGGAGGGCTCGAGCTCGGTGAAGAGCATGAAGCCCGCGGCGCGCTGCACGTGGGGCGATGTTCCTTCACCGGCCCAGGGCGTGCCATGCAGGCCCGCGCCGACCGCGGCAGCCATGAGAGAGTGGTAGCTCGGGTGGAATTCCACCTGGTCGATGCGCCGGCCCTGGCGGTCGTGGCTGTGCAGCTGTGGCGCATGCACATTGGCGAGGCGCGCGTGGGTTTGCATCTCCGCCGTGCCAACGGCCGCGCCCAGGCAACTCAGCGCTGCGGTGTCGAGTTGCGGCGCGTTGAAGCGCAGCGCGTCCTGCAGCGGCCGGTTGGTCTCGTACAGGTTGTAGTCAACCAGCGGCGCGGGCTGGTTGAAGACCTCATGCGTGGCGTGCATCATGTCCCCCTTGTCTTCCGGCGTCGCGAGCGGCTTTCAGGCTAGGGCCTGTTCACACTCATTTCGCAAGTGCGAACATGGTTAAAACCGCGCCAATCTAGGCGCGCGACGACGCCCAGGCTGACCGCCTGGGCGAGGAGTGCAACAACGAGTGGCGTGGTTTTCACCATGTTCCCTTCGGGTTGCGGCCAAAAAAGCCATGCGGGGTGTTGCGCGGACTTGCCGGGGGCCTACCCCGGCGGCGTCCACGCGCCTACCGCATGACTTTTTTGATCCGCAACGCATCTTATGAAATGAGTGTGAACAGGCCCTAGGCGGACGGAGCGCAGAAACCGGAACGTACTTGAACGTACGTGAGGATTTCGAGCACCGACCAACGACGCATGAAGGCTGCGCAGTAGCCGGCTCAGATCAGCTTGACAAGCTGCTTGCCGAAGTTCTTCCCCTTGAGCAGGCCCAGGAAAGCCTCGGGTGCGGCTTCCAGGTTCGGGGCCACGCTCTCGCGCGGACGCAGCTTGCCCGTGCCCACCAGGGTGCCGAGTTCCTTGAGGGCCTCGGGCCACACTTCCATGTGCTCGCTGACGATGAAACCCTGCACCTTGAGCCGGTTGGTCAGGATGAGCTGCGGATAGGTCAAGGGCACGGGCTGGCCGTCGTAGCCGGCGATCATGCCGCAGACGGCGATGCGTCCGTGCGCGTTCATACGCGAGAGCACCGCATCGAGCACCAAACCACCCACGTTCTCGAAATAGCCGTCGATGCCCTTGGGGCAGGCCTGCTTGAGGGCCTTGGACAGCGAGCCCGCGTCCTTGTGCTGCTTGTAGTCGATGCAGGCGTCGAAGCCGAGCTCGTTGACCACGTAGTCGCATTTGTCCTTGCCGCCGGCAATGCCCACCACGCGGCAGCCGCGCGCCTTGGCCAGCGCCCCGTAGGCGCTGCCGACGGCGCCCGAAGCGGCGCTGACCACCATGGTCTCGCCGGCCTTGGGGTTGATGATCTTCACCAGGCCGTACCAGGCCGTCACGCCCGGCATGCCCACGGCGCCCAGGTAGTGGCTCAGCGGCACGTGCGTGGTGTCGACCTTGCGCACGGCGCCAGGCTGGTTGGCGTCGACCACGCTGTACTGCTGCCAGCCCCCCATGCCCACGACCTTGTCGCCGGCAGCGAACTTGGGGTGGCGGCTTTCCACCACCTCACCCACGGTGCCGCCGATCATGACCTCGCCCAGGGGCTGCGGCTGCGCGTAGCTCTTGCTGTCGTTCATGCGGCCGCGCATGTACGGGTCCAGGCTCAGGTAATGGTGGCGTACCAGCACCTGGCCATCCTGCAGGGCGGGCGTGTTGGTGGTGACGAGCTTGAAGTTGCCCGAGGTGGCTTCGCCTTCGGGGCGGTTGTCGAGCAGGATCTGGCGGTTCGTGGGCATGGTTGTCTCTCAGTCAGTGGAAATCACGTTCAGCGCGTTGCTGTCCTTGGGGCCGGTGGGCAGGCGCCGAACGTACTTGAAGGTGCCGGTGGCGTGCGAACAAGGTTTGCCCTCGGCGTCGAAGATCGTGGCCTCGGTGAACGCCAGGGTGGCGGTACGGTGGATGAGCCGGCCCTTGCCGGTGAGCTTGCCGCGCGCGGCCTGCATGAAGCTGGTCTTCATCTCGATGGTCACCACGCCCATGTCGGGCTGCACGCTGCGCGCCGCCGTGGCCATGGTCACGTCCATCAGCGTCATGGTGGCACCGCCGTGCGTGACGGCAAAGGAGTTCAGGTGCTCGGCTTGGGGCTCGTAATGGAGTTCGGACTGGCCGTCCTCGAAGCGCTCCAGGGTGAAACCCAGGTGCTCGACAAAGGGAATGCGCACGCCAAAGGGAATACTCATGTCACCCGCCTTCAGCCGCCGGTCACGCAGCTGACGCCGCCGTCCACCGCCAGCCACTGGCCGGTGATGTGCTTGCCGGCGTCCGAGGCGTAAAGCACGCACAGGCCCTTGAGGTCCTCGTCGTCGCCCAGGCGCTGCAGAGGGGCGTGTTTCTTCAGGTTCTCCTCGCCCCAGGCGGCCAGGGTGCCGGCCGTCATCTTGCTGGGGAAGAAACCCGGGCAGATGGCGTTGACGTTGATGCTGTACTTGCCCCATTCGGCGGCCAGTGCGCGCGTGAAATTGATGACGGCGCCCTTGGAGGTGTTGTAGGCGATCGTGGTCATCTCGGGCGGGTTGCCACCCAGGCCGGCGATGGAGGCCACGTTGATGATGCGGCCCGTCTTGCGCGGGATCATGCTCTTCTTGCCGATCACCTGGCTCAGGATGAAATAACCGCGGATGTTGAGGTTCATCACCTTGTCCCAGGCGGGAAGGGGGTGGTCTTCGGCGGGCGCGCCCCAGGCGGCGCCGGCGTTGTTGACCAGGATGTCCACCTCGCCCATGCGCTGCATGGTTTCATCGGCCAGGCGGTGGATGTCCTCTTCGCGGGCGCAGTCGGCGGCGATCCAGCGCGCATCGATGCCGGCGGCCTGCAGGTCGGCCACGGCCACCTCGAGTTCGTCGGCCTTGCGGGCGCTGAGCATCACGCGCGCGCCGGCCTCGCCCAGCGCCTGGGCCAGTTGCAGGCCCAGGCCGCGCGAGCCGCCGGTGATCAGGGCGGTCTTGCCCTTCAGGTCGAAAAGTTGCTGGATGCTGCGTGTCATGGTGGTCTGCCTTTGTTCTTAGGGCCTGTTCCCTACGGGTTGCGGCCAAAAAAGCCATGCGGGGTGTTGCGCGGACTGTGGCCGGGGGTTACCCCGGCGGCGCCCACGCGCCTACCGCATGACTTTTTTGATCCGCAACGCATCTTGAGAAATGAGTGTGAACAGGCCCTGGTTATTTCATGCGGGAGCGGACCCAGATCAGCAGGGCCCCGGCGCCCGCGACGATGGTGCCGCAGATCTGGAAGATGTCGGCCAGCAGCCTGTCATAACGCTGCAGGAACATGCCCAGCACCAGCGTCAGCAGCCCGCCGTAGACCAGGATCCAGACCAGCCGCTCGACGCGAAGTTTGTTGATTTCAGTTGCCATCAGAACGCCTCCTCAGGAAATTCCGCACACGTCATGTCACGGGATTCCACCACCTTAAGCCAGGCGCCGATTTTCGGCAATTCATATCGGAAGAAATATTGCGCTGACAAGAGGCGGCCGCGCTTGCCCGCGTCCAGGTCGCCGGTCTGAGCGGCCAGCGCCACCTCCAGCCAGATCCAGGCCAGCACCGTGTGGCCAAAAGCCTGCAGATAGGGCACGGCATTGGCCAGGGCCTCGCCAGGCTGGCCCGTGGACCAGGCGGCTTTCGTGGCTGCACCGACCTGCTGCAGGGCCTGGGCCAGCTGGGCGGCATAGGGGGCCAGTTCGGCCTGCTTCTGGGCGCGGGCGATGGTAGCCGTCATGCGGCCGGCCAGCAACTGCAGGCCCCGGCCCTCCTCCATCAACACCTTGCGGCCCAGCAGGTCCAGGGCCTGGATGCCGTGCGTGCCCTCGTGGATCATGTTGAGGCGGTTGTCACGCCAGTATTGTTCGACCGGGAAATCGCGCGTATAGCCGTAACCACCGTGGATCTGGATGGCCAGGGAATTGGCCTCCAGGCACCACTCGCTGGGCCAGCTCTTGGCAATCGGGGTCAGCACCTCCAGCAGCAGGCGGGCTTCGTCGGCAGCAGCAGGCATGCCCGTGTGCTGCTCGTCGACCAGGCGGGCGCAATAGAGCTGCAGGGCCAGCGATCCTTCGCACCAGGATTTCTGGGCCAGCAGCATGCGCTTGATGTCGGCGTGTTCGATGATGCGGATCTGCGGCTGGGCCGCGTCCTTTCCCGCTGGTCCCATGGGCCGGCCCTGCGGGCGGTTCTTCGCGTACTCCAGGCTGGCCTGGTAGCCGGCCATGCCCAGCATGGTGGCGGCCATGCCGATGCCGATGCGCGCCTCGTTCATCATGTGGAACATGCAGCGCAGGCCCTGGCCGGGCTGGCCCACGAGGTAGCCGATCGCCCCGGCTTCAGCCTGTCCTGAGCCTGTCGAAGGGCCGCGCACGGGGTATTTGCCCTCACCGAAGTTCAGCAGCGTGTTGGTCGTGCCACGCCAGCCGCATTTGTGGTTCAGGCCCGCCAGGGCCACGTCGTTGCGTTCGCCGGTCAGCTGCCCCTGCGTGTCCACGAGTTTCTTGGGCACGATGAAAAGCGAGATGCCGCGGGTGCCCGGCACGGGCTTGCCGTCGGGGCCGGGAATCTTGGCCAGCACGAGGTGGATGATGTTCTCGGTCAGCTCGTGTTCGCCGGCCGAGATCCACATCTTGTTGCCCTTGAGGCGGTAGCGCGGCCCCAGGGGATCGTTCTGGAAATCGGCGCCATCCGGCACGGCGCGGCTGGCGATGTCGCTCAAGGACGAGCCGGCCTGAGGCTCGCTCAGGCACATGGTGCCCGAGAAGCGGCCCGCGAACTCGTTCTTCGCGAAGACCGCTTTCTGCAGGTCCGTACCGTGCGCCATCAGCAGGTTGGCGTTGCCCGAGGTGAGCATGCCCGAGCCGATGCTGATCGAAGCCATGGCGAAGAAGGAATTGGCCGCGGCCTCCACGGTATAGGGCAACTGCATGCCGCCCACCTCGTAGTCCTGCGCCGCGCTGAGCATGCCGGACTCGGCGTAAGCCTTCTGCGCCTCGTGCGTGGCCCGGGGCAGGATGACCTTCTCGCCGTCGAAACGCGGTTCCTCGGTGTCCACCGTGCGGTTGAAGGGGGCGTATTTCTCGCGCGCGATGCGCTCGCAGGTGTCGAGCACCGCATCGAAAGTCTCGCGGCTGTGGTCGGCGAAACGCGCACGCTGAGTCAGTTGCTCGACATGCAACCAGTCGTGGAGCAGGAAGTCGATCGTGGAGCGCGGAGATGGCATGGCAATGACAAAATGACCTCGCTACGCATCGATGACAAAATGATCGCGAGGTTTCAGGTCATTCCGTCATACCCGCCACAGGCGGCGTCATTTCGTCATCAAAGCACCTCAAAGACCCCGGCAGCACCCATGCCGCCGCCGATACACATCGTCACGACAACACGTTTGGCGCCACGGCGCTTGCCTTCGATGAGCGCGTGGCCGGTCAGGCGCTGGCCGCTGACGCCATAGGGGTGGCCGACCGCAATGGCGCCGCCGTTGACGTTGAGACGATCGGCCGGGATGCCCAGCTTGTCGCGGCAGTAGAGCACCTGCACGGCGAAGGCTTCGTTGAGTTCCCAGAGGTCGATGTCCGACACCTTCAGGCCCAGGCGCTTCAACACCTTGGGCACGGCAAACACGGGGCCGATGCCCATCTCGTCGGGTTCGCAACCGGCCACGGCAAACCCGAGGAAACGACCGAGAGGCTTGAAGCCGCGTTTGCTGGCGAGTTCTTCGCTCATGAGCACGCAGGCACCGGCGCCGTCGGAAAACTGGCTGGCGTTGCCGGCCGAGATCACGCCGCCGGGCATGGCCGGCTTGATGCCGCTGATGCCTTCCTTCGTCGTGCCTTCGCGCAGGCCTTCGTCCGCGCTCACCGTGACTTTCCTGGTGATCAGGCCCAGGGTCTTGTCGGCCACACCGGCCGTCACCGTGATCGGGGCGATCTCGGCGCTGAACAGGCCGGCGGCCTGGGCCGCGCAGGCCTTCTGCTGGCTGGCAGCACCGTACTCGTCCATCACGTCGCGGCCGATGTCGTAACGCTTGGCCACCTGCTCGGCGGTCTGCAACATGTTCCAGTAGATCTCGGGCTTGGCCTTGAGCAGGGCCGGGTCCGTGATCATGTGGCGATTGGCCTCGTTCTGCACGCAGGAGATGCTCTCCACGCCGCCGGCCACGTAGACATCGCCCTCGCCGGCAATGATGCGTTGCGCGGCCATGGCGATGGTCTGCAGGCCCGAGGAGCAGAAACGGTTGATGGTCACACCCGAGACGGTGACCGGGCAGCCCGCGGCCAGGGCGATCTGGCGCGCGATGTTGGAGCCCGTAGCGCCCTCGGGCGTAGCGCAGCCCATGAGCACGTCGTCCACTTCGCCGGCGTCGATGCCGGCGCGCTGGATGGCGTGCTGCACGGCGTGGCCACCGAGGGTGGCGCCGTGGGTCATGTTGAAAGCGCCCTTCCAGCTCTTGGCCAGGGGGGTGCGGGCGGTGGAAACGATAACTGCTTTGCTCATGATCTTCTCCTTTCAGGATGACAGAATGACCTCGCGCCTGACGGCGCATCGATGACGCAGGCTACGCCCGCATGAATCAAGTCATGGCGCCGCAGGCGCCGTCATTGAAGCTGCGTAGCGGCGCCGTCATTTCGTCATCAACCATTGAATGACTTTCCTTCCGCCACCAGCTTGGCCAGCAATGGCGCCGGCTGCCAGAATTGGGCGTCGTCCAGCGGGTTCCGGGCAAAACGCTGCATGCTCTGGGCCACGTTGAACAGGCCGACCGTGTCGGCGTACTGCATGGGGCCACCCCGATGGATGGGGAAGCCGTAGCCGGTCAGGTAGACCATGTCGATGTCGCTGGCGCGCGAGGCGATGCCCTCTTCCAGGATGTGCGCGCCCTCGTTGACCAGGGCGTAGACCAGGCGCTGCACGATTTCTTCGTCGGAAATCTTGCGCGGGGTGATGCCCATAGTCTTGCGGTGTTTCTCGATCATGTCCACCACCAGCGGGCTGGGGATGGCGTCGCGCTTGCCCGGCTTGTAGTCGTACCAGCCGGCGCCGGTCTTCTGGCCATAACGGCCCAGTTCGCACAGCAGATCGGCCGTCTTGCTGTACTTCATGCCCGGCTTCTCCACATAACGGCGCTTGCGAATGGCCCAGCCGATGTCGTTGCCGGCCAGATCGCCCATGCGGAAGGGGCCCATGGCAAAGCCGAATTTCTCGACCGCCTTGTCGACCTGCTCGGGCGTGGCGCCCTCCTCGATCAGGAAGCCGGCCTGGCGACTGTACTGCTCGATCATGCGGTTGCCGATGAAACCGTCGCAGACACCCGAGACCACGGCGGTCTTCTTGATGGTCTTGGCGACGGCCATCACGGTGGCCAGCACGTCCTTCCCGGTCTTGGCGCCGCGGATCACTTCCAGCAGCTTCATGACGTTGGCCGGGCTGAAGAAATGCAGGCCCACCACGTCCTGCGGACGCTGGGTAAAAGAAGCGATCTTGTTGACGTCCAGCGTGGAGGTGTTGGAGGCCAGGATGGCACCGGGTTTCATGACTTCGTCGAGTTTCTTGAACACGGTTTCCTTGACGCCCATCTCCTCGAACACGGCCTCGATCACGAGGTCGGCGTCCTTCAGGTCCTCGTAGTTCAGCGTGGTCGACAGCAGGGCCATGCGCTGCTCGTATTTGTCTGCCTTCAGCTTGCCCTTGGTGACCTGGGCTTCGTAGTTCTTGCGGATGGTGGCCAGGCCGCGGTCCAGCGCCTCCTGCTTCATCTCCAGCATCTTCACGGGGATGCCGGCGTTCAGGAAGTTCATGGTGATGCCGCCGCCCATGGTGCCGGCGCCGATCACGGCCACGGCCTTGATCTCGCGCTTCGGCGTGTCTTCCGGCACGTCGGGGATCTTGGAGGCGGCGCGTTCGGCCGTGAAGATGTGGCGCAGCGCGCGGCACTCGGGCGTCCACATCAGGTTGATGAAGATCTCGCGCTCGAAGAGCAGGCCGTCGTCGAACTTCTTCCTGGTGGCGGCCTCCACGGCGTCCACGCACTTGAGCGGGGCCGGAAAATTCTTGCTCATGCCGCCCACCATATTGCGGGCGAACTGGAAGTAGGCATCGCCCTGCGGATGCTTGGCCGGCAGGTTGCGCACCAGGGGCAAGGGGCCACCCGTTTTCGCCAGTTCTTCGGCCTTTTCCTGCGCCAGGGCGATGGCCTCGTCCAGCAGGGTCTCGTTGGACTGGGCCAGCTTGTCGAACAGCTTCTGGCCGGGCACCTGGGCCAGCATCTCGCTGGGCACGGGCTCGCCGCTGACGATCATGTTCAGCGCGGGTTCCACACCCAGGGCGCGCGGCAGGCGTTGCGTGCCGCCGGCGCCGGGGATGAGCCCGAGCTTGACTTCGGGCAGGGCCACCTTGCAGCCTGGCGCGGCAATGCGGTAATGGCAGCCCAGGGGCAGTTCCAGGCCACCGCCCATGGCGATGGTGTGCATGGCGGCCACCACGGGCTTGGCCGAGTTCTCCACGGCCAGGATGACGCTCAGCAGATTGGGTTCCTGCAGGGCCTTGGGTGTGCCGAATTCCTTGATGTCGGCGCCGCCCGAGAAGGCCTTGCCCGCACCCGTGATGACGATGGCCCCGACCTTGCCGTCGGCGTTGGCCCGGGCCAGCGCTTCGGTGATGCCCTTGCGGGTTTCATAGCCCAGGCCGTTGACGGGCGGGTTGTTCAGCGTGATCACGGCGACGTCGCCATGCACCTTGTATTCAGCGCTCATGCTTGCGTTCCTCGGGTGGTTCGGAAAATAGAACGATCGTTCGATTTTTGATTGTAGAAGGTTTATGTTGCGATGCAACGAGGGCTTGTCACGGCTGGGACAAGCCCTCCACTGTGCCGGCGCACAGCGCTCCAAACTTGTGAAGAAATCGTAGCGAGCGGCCCGAGCGCAAGGCGGACGGAGCGCAGGAACCGGAACGTACTTCCTGTACGTGAGGATTCCGACAACGCAGTTGCGGCGCAGGCTAACTTTTGCACAGCAAAAGTTAAGCGCAGCGGCCGGAGCCAACACAGCCCAACGCGGAGACGGGCAAGCGCAGTAGATTTATTCACAAGTTTTCAGACCTCGAGCCACTCCTTGCGGGTATAGCTGTCGTTGCGCAGCGCCTCGGGGGTGCCCTCGAAGACGATGCTGCCGTGCCCCATGACCAGGGCGCGGTCGGAGATGGCCATGGCGATGGTCAGCTTCTGCTCGATCAGCAGCACCGAGATGCCGCGGTCCTTGAGTGTCTTCAGGTACTGGCCCACCAGTTCCACGATCTTGGGCGCCAGACCTTCGGTCGGCTCGTCGATGATGATCAGGTCCGGGTCGCCCATGAGGGTGCGGCACAGGGTCAGCATCTGCTGCTCACCGCCTGACAGCACACCGGCTTCGGTGTGCTGGCGTTCCTTGAGGCGCGGGAACATGGCGTACATGTCGTCGAAGTTCCAGCGGCTGGTGCGGCCCTTGCCCTTCTCGCCCAGCATCAGGTTCTGGTGCACGGTCAGGTCGGGGAAGATGTCGCGGTTCTCGGGCACATAACCCACGCCCAGGTGGGCGATCTCGAAGGCCTTCCTGCCCTGGATCTCCTGGCCCTTCCATTTGACGCTGCCGGCACAATCGACCAGGCCCATGACGGCCTTGGCCGTGGTCGAGCGGCCCGAACCGTTGCGCCCCAGCAGGGCGACGATCTCGCCGGGCTGCACCTCGAAATGCACGCCATGCAGCACATGGCTCTTGCCATAAAAGGCGTGCAGGCTCTCAACTTTCAACAAAGCAGACATGTCAATGGCACCAAGCTTGAATATCGGGAATCCTGCAACGCGCGCAGTGATCCGTGCGGGAAACACCGTGGCACCGGCTTCGCCGGGCCACTGGTGTTGCCCCCTTGAGGGTGGGAGGCCTGGCCACACGCAGTGGGCCAGCCACGGGGGTGTAACTCATCCGTGCCCCCCCACCTGCGAATCGGCCACGGTCGAGCCGAGGTAGGCTTCCTGCACGCGCGCGTTGGCGCGCACGGCCTCCGGCGTGTCGAAGGCCAGCAGCTCGCCGTAGACCACCACCGCGATCTTGTCGGCCAGTCCGAAAACCACGCCCATGTCGTGCTCCACGGTCAACAGGGTCTTGCCTTCGGTGACTTCGCGGATCAGCTTGATGAAACGCGTGGTCTCGCTCTTGCTCATGCCGGCCGTGGGTTCGTCCAGCAGAATCACGCTGGCGCCGCCGGCGATGGTGACGCCGATCTCCAGCGCCCGCTGCTCGGCATAGGTCAGGTTCACGGCCAGGATGTCGCGCTTCTTGTCCAGGCGGATCATCTCCAGCAGCTCCTCGGTGCGGTCGTTGACATCGTCCAGATCGGCCAAGAACTTGAAGAAGGTGTAGCGGTAGCCCATGCTCCAGAGCACGGCGCAACGCAGGTTCTCGAACACGCTGAGCTTGGGGAAGATGTTGGTGATCTGGAAGCTGCGCGCCAGGCCCATGCGGTTGATCTCGTAGGGCTTCATGCCGTCGATGCGCTTGCCGTGCAGCAGCACCTCGCCGCTGCTGGGGCCGAAACGCCCGCTGATCAGGTTGAACAGCGTGGACTTGCCGGCGCCATTGGGGCCGATCACGGCCACGCGTTCACCGGCTTGTACCGCCAGATCGACACCGCGGATGATCTCGGCCCTGCCAAAACTCTTGCGCAAATCCTTGAGCTCCAGTGCGGGCTGCTTCATAGGATCCGCCCCGCTCATAGCGCTTCCCTCCGCTTGATTTCCTTCTCGATGTCTTCCTGGATCTCACCCCATTCGTGCACGTAATGGCGGCGGCACAACTCGAACAGGCCCAGGCCCGTCAGCAGCACGAAGGCGCCGCCGAACCAGTGGTCCGGGCTGTGCGCGTTGAGCGGGATGCCGATGAAACTCAACTCGGGTCCCATCGAGAGGTTGAGCTGAAGGTGATAGATCATCTCGATCAGCACCGCTGCGCCCAGCAAGAGCACCAGGGCCGAGATGGCGAGGCCCAGGTAGCTGACCCAGAGCTTGCGCAGGAAGCCGAAACTGGCCACACGCAGGTTCATCATGATCAGGCTGGCGATGCCACCCGGGGCGTACATCACCATGAACACGAAGATCAGGCCCAGGTACAGCAGCCAGGCCTTGGTGATCTCCGAGAGCAGCACCGAGGCCAGCACCATCAGCACACCCCCGATGATGGGACCGAAGAAGAAGGTGGCGCCACCCAGGAAGGTGAACAGCAGGTAGGCGCCCGAGCGGACCCCGCTCACCACCTCGGCCGTGACGATCTCGAACAGGATGACACCCAGGCCGCCCGCGATGCCGGCGAAGAAACCCGAGATGATGAAGGCCAGGTAGCGCACCCGCTGCGTGCTGTAGCCGATGAACTCCACCCGCTCCGGGTTGTCACGCACGGCGTTGAGGATGCGCCCCAGCGGCGTGCGCGTGAAGGCGAACATGAGCGCCACGCAGACAAAGGTGTAGACCGCGATCAGGTAGTAGACCTGGGTCCCCGGCCCGTAGCTGATGCCGAAGAAGGGCTGGCCCACGACCCGGTTGCCCGAGACGCCCGCCTCGCCGCCGAAGAATTCGGAGAACATCAGCGACATGGCGAACACCAGTTCGGCCAAGCCCAGCGTGATCATCGCAAAAGGTGTGCCGGACTTGCGCGTGGTCACGTAGCCGAAGAGCACGGCAAAACCCATGCCGGCCAAACCGCCGATGATGGGCAGCAGGCTCACGGGGATGGGCAAAGTCCCCTTGCTCACCATGTTCAGCGCATGGATGGCCATGTAGGAGCCGAGGCCCGAGTAGACCGCGTGACCGAAGCTCAGCATGCCGCCCTGCCCCAGCAGCATGTTGTAGGACAGGCAGGCGATGATGGCGATGCCCATCTGCGAGAGCATGGTCACCGACAGGCTGCTGGTGAACAGCTTGGGCACGAAGAACAGCAGCAGGGCAAAGAAGCCCCAGATGATCCAGCGGCCGACGTTGTAAGGCTTGAATTCGTAATATTGCTTGGCCATGACTTATTCGTCCCGTGTACCGAGCAGGCCCTTGGGCCGGAAGATCAGGATCAGGACCAGGAAGAGATAGGGCAGGATGGGAGCGACCTGCGAGAGCGTGAGCTTGAGCACCGAGTTGTTGCGCGCCGCCGCGCTGAGCTCCAGGCCCAGCTGCTGCGCCAGTGTGACGAGGGAATAGTCGAAAGCCACGGCAAAGGTCTGGATCACACCGATCAGCACCGAGGCCAGGAAGGCGCCGGAGAGCGAACCCAGCCCGCCCACCACCACCACCACGAAGATGACGGAGCCCACCGTGCCGGCCATGGCCGGTTCGGTGACAAAGGTGCTGCCACCGATCACACCGCCCAGGCCGGCCAGCGCCGCGCCGGCGCCGAACACCAGCATGAAGACGCGGGGCACGTTGTGGCCCAGCGCCTCCACCATCTCCGGGTGCGTCAGTGCCGCCTGGATCACCAGGCCGATGCGGGTGCGCGTGAGCATGAGCCACAGGGACACCAGCATGAACAGCGCCACCAGCATCATGAAACCGCGCGTGGCCGGGAACGGCGAGCAGGCGGCTGCCTCGCAAAGCTCGGCCGGCGCCATGCCCCAGACCAGGCTGATGCCCTCGGCAGCGTGGTTGACCAGCGTGAACATCGGGCCATGCAACAGCTCGGGCGGGCGGAACTCCACCGCCGTGCGGCCCCAGACCAGCTGCACCAGCTCGAGGATGATGTAGGACAGGCCGAAGGTGATCAGCAGCTCCGGCACGTGGCCGTACTTGTGCACCTTGCGCAAGGCCAGGCGCTCGAACACCGCGCCCAGCGCCCCGACCAGCAGCGGCGCCACGATCAGGCCGGGCCAGAAGCCGACCAGGGAGGCCACGCTGTAGCCGATGTAGGCACCCAGCATGTAGAAGCTGGCATGGGCGAAATTGAGCACGCCCATCATGCTGAAGATCAGCGTCAGCCCGGAGCTGAGCATGAACAGCAAGAGCCCATAGCTCAAGCCGTTGAGCATGGAGATGATGAAGAACTCCATCAGGAAACAACCTTCCGTGTCTGCATGGCAGACCTCATTACAAAGTGCTCAGGCATGAAAAGGGCCCGACCTTTTCAGAGCAATCGGGCCCCTTGCCTGGCTGCAATCAGGACAACTCAGGGACGCTTCATCTGGCAGCTGGTAGGCGTGCTGGACACGTAGGACGGGAATTCCTTGACCAGGGCCAGGGTCATGCCGGTGTTTTCCGGGCTGTAGGGGAACTTCTTGTCCGCCTTCTGCCAGACCGTCATGTACAGCGGCTGCTGCATCTGGTGATCGGCCTTGCGCATCTCGACTTCACCGTTGTAGCTCTTGAACTTCAGGCCTTCCAGGGCCGCAGCCACCTTGACCGGGTCGGTCGACTTGGCCTTGGCCATGGCCTCACCCAGGGCCTTGTAGATGTGGATCACCGAGCCGGTGTAGAAGTCGTCCTTGAACTTGGCCTTGTATTCGGCCTGCCACTTGCCCATGTCACCACCCATGTTGTAGTGGTTGTAGGACACCTGGAAGACACGGCCCGCGCTGGTCTGGCCCAAGGCGGTCGGCGTGCCGCTCACACCGGTGTAGTAGGTGTAGAACTTGCCGTTGTAGCCGCCTTCGTTGGCAGCCTTGACCAGCAGCGCGAGGTCGGAACCCCAGTTGCCGGTGATCACGGTGTCGGCGCCCGAAGCCTTGATCTTGGCGATGTAGGGCGCGAAATCGCGCACCTGGGCCAGCGGATGCAGGTCTTCGCCGACGATCTTCACGTCGGGACGCTTGAGCGCGAGCAGCTCCTTGGCGAACTTGGCGACCTGATGGCCATGCGAGTAGTTCTGGTTGAGCAGGTAGACGTTCTTGATGTCCTTCTGGTCCTTCATGAAGGTGGTGATGGCTTCCATCTTCATGGAGGTGTCGGCGTCGAAACGGAAGTGCCAGTAGCTGCACTTGCTGTTGGTGAAGTCGGGGTCGACGGCCGAGTGGTTCAGGTAGATGATTTCCTTGCCGGGGTTGCGCTCGTTGTGCTTGGCCACGGCGTCGATCAGCGCGCCGGCCACCGAGGAGCCGTTGCCCTGGGTGATGTAACGCACGCCCTGGTCGATGGCGGCCTTGAGCTGGTTCAGGCTTTCGGCCGGGCTGAGCTTGTTGTCGAGGGCGATGATTTCGAACTTCACGCCCGCAGGGTTATTGGCACCGCTGAACTTCTCGCCGAAGAACTGGAAGCTGCGGACCTGGTTGTTGCCGACCGGGGCCATCAGGCCGGACAGCGGATCGATCCAGGCGATCTTGACGGTTTCGCCCTTCTGGGCCAGGGCGGCACCGGCAAAAGCCAGCATGGCGGCGGCGGTCACAAGTTTCGTGGTGAACTTCATTTGAAATCTCCTCGTTGACAAAACCATTGCAGGGTAACCAAATTCAACTGGGGCAGCGCTAGGGATTGCCCTAGAACTATCGCCTTTGCGACTCCGCTGTCCGAGGCCATCCGACCTTGCAACACGACGGGTCATTCAGCATGCCCTGGGGCCTCAGGTGCCCGGCAGCTTGTAGTCCTTGAGCGTTTCCCGCAGCCGGGTCTTGAGCATCTTGCCGGTGGCGCCCAGGGGGATGGCGTCGACGAAGATCACGTCGTCCGGGATCTGCCACTTGGCGGTCTTGCCCTCGTAGAACCGGAGCAGATCTTCCTTGCTCACTTCCGTCCCGGGCTTCTTCACCACCACGACCACGGGACGCTCGTCCCATTTCGGATGCCGCATGCCGATGCAGGCCGCCATGGCCACGGCCGGATGGGCCACGGCGATGTTCTCCACGTCGATCGAGCTGATCCACTCGCCGCCTGACTTGATCACGTCCTTGCTGCGGTCGGTGATCTGCATATAACCGTCGGGGTCGATGGTGGCCACGTCGCCGGTGGGGAACCAGCCATCCTGGACCAGCGGGTTGCCGCCCTCGCCCTTGAAGTACTCGCGCAGGATCCAGGGCCCGCGCACCAGCAGGTCGCCGTAGGACCTGCCGTCCCAGGGCAGATCCTGGCCGTCGCCCCCCACGATCTTCATGTCCATGCCGTAGATGGCGCGCCCCTGCTTGAGGCGGATCTTCATCTGCTCGGCCTCGGGCATCGTCAGGTGCTTGTTCTTGAGCGTGCACAGCGTGCCCAGGGGCGACATCTCGGTCATGCCCCAGGCGTGCAGCACCTCCACACCGTACTCCTCGCGGAAGGCGGTGATCATGGCCGGCGGGCAGGCCGAGCCGCCGATCACCGTGCGTTTGAGGGTGGAGAATTTCAAGCCGCCGGGTTTCATGTGGCCGAGCAGCATCTGCCAGATGGTGGGCACGCCGGCCGCGTAGCTCACGCGCTCGGCCTCGATCAGCTCATAGATGGACTTGCCGTCCAGCGCCGGCCCCGGGAACACCAGCTTGGCACCGGTCAGCGCGGCCGAGTAAGGGATGCCCCAGGCGTTGACGTGGAACATGGGCACCACCGGCAGCACCGAATCGCGCGCGCTCAGGCACATCACGTCGGGCAGCGCGGCGGCATAGGCGTGCAGGAGGGTGGAGCGGTGGCTGTACAGCGCCGCCTTGGGATTGCCCGTGGTGCCGCTGGTGTAGCACATGCTGGAGGCCGAGTTCTCGTCGAATTCGGGCCAACGGTAGGTTGCAGGCTGGGCGGCGATCCAGGCCTCGTAACTCTGCAGGCCGGGAATGCCCGAGTCTTTGGGGAGCTTGTCGGCATCGCACAGCGCGATCCAGTGCTTCACCGTGGTGCATTTGGCGTGCACGGCCTGGATGATGGGCAGGAAGCTCAGGTCGAAGCACAGCACCTGGTCTTCGGCGTGGTTGGCGATCCAGGCGATCTGGTCCGGGTGCAGGCGTGGGTTGAGGGTGTGCAGCACGCGGCCCGAGCCGCTGACGCCGAAATACAGTTCCAGGTGGCGGTAACCGTTCCAGGCCAGCGTGGCCACGCGGTCGCTGAACTGCAGTTTCAGCGCGTCCAGCGCATGGGCCACACGGCGGGCGCGGGCCGCCACGTCACGCCAGTGGTAGCGATGGAGATCGCCTTCGACGCGGCGCGAGACGATCTCGCCGTCCCCGTGGTGCCGTTCGGCAAAGTCGATCAGGGAGGAAATCAGCAGGGGCTGGCTTTGCATCAATCCGAGCATGGGCAGGTCTCCTATTCTTGTGCGCACGTTTTTGCCAGTATGGCGCAAGCAAATGGCCCGACCACCGAGGGTAAGTCCCTGATCGGGACGGGAGATCGTCGGCTGCGTGACAATCACAGCATGTCTTTTGTCTCCGAAGCTGTCCAGGACAGTCCTGCCGCAGTGGCCAGCGGTTTGCACTGGGTCAATCGCTACGCCGCGCTCGGCCCGGCCTTCCACACCGCCCTGCCCCCGCAGCCCCTGCCCGCGCCCTACTGGGTGGGCCAGAGCCGTGCCGTGGGCGAGCTGCTCGGCCTGCCGCAGGATTGGGTGAATTCGGAGGATCTGCTGCAGGCCTTGAGCGGCAACCGTCCGCTGGCCGGCAGCCAGAGCGTGGCCACGGTCTACAGCGGCCACCAGTTCGGCGTCTGGGCCGGCCAGCTCGGCGACGGCCGGGCCCTGCTGCTGGGCGAGACCGCAGGCGGCCTGGAACTCCAGCTCAAGGGTGCGGGCCGCACGCCCTACTCGCGCATGGGCGATGGGCGGGCCGTGCTGCGTTCCAGCATCCGTGAGTTCCTGTGCAGCGAGGCCATGCAGGGCCTGGGCATCCCCACCACACGCGCCCTGTGCGTGACCGGCTCGGACGCACCGATCAGGCGCGAGGAAATCGAGACCGCCGCCGTGGTCACGCGCGTGGCGCCCAGTTTCATCCGCTTCGGCCACTTCGAGCATTTCGCCGCCAACGACCAGCCCGAAGAGCTGCGCCGCCTGGCCGATTTCGTCATCGACTGTTATTACCCGGCCTGCCGCACGAGCGACAGGTTTGCCGGCAACGCCTATGCCGCCCTGCTCGAAGCCGTCAGTGAACGCACCGCGACACTCCTGGCCCAGTGGCAGGCCGTGGGCTTCTGCCACGGCGTCATGAACACCGACAACATGAGCATCCTGGGCCTGACCCTGGACTACGGCCCCTTCCAGTTTCTGGACGGCTACGACCCGGCCCACATCTGCAACCACTCCGACACCCAGGGCCGCTATGCCTATGGCCGCCAGCCCAATATCGCCTACTGGAACCTCTACGCCCTGGGCCAGGCCCTGCTGCCCCTGATCGGGGACCAGGATCTGGCACTGGCCGCGCTGGAGTCCTACAAGACGGTGTTCCCGGCCGAACTCGAAGCGCGCCTGCGCGCCAAGCTGGGCCTGCAGCAGGCCGAAGCCGGGGACCGCGCCCTGATCGAGGGCATCCTCAAGCTGCTGGCCCAGGAACGCGTGGACCACACCATCTTCTGGCGCCGGCTCAGCCGCTATGCGGCCGACGGCCAGGCCGTCCCTGTGCGCGACCTCTTCCTGGACCGCACCGCCCTGGACGACTGGCTGCGCCTCTACGATGCCCGCCTGGCCCTTGAAGGCGGCAACCGTGGCGCCGACATGCTGAAGGTCAACCCCAAGTTCGTGCTGCGCAACCATCTGGGCGAACTGGCCATCCGCCAGGCGCGCGAAAAGGATTTTTCCGGGGTCGCGAAACTTCTGGCCCTGCTGGAGACTCCTTACGACGAGCACCCCGGCCATGAGGCCGAGGCCGGTTTCCCGCCCGACTGGGCCACATCCATCGAAATCAGCTGTTCATCATGAGCTATTCAATCCAGAAGACTGCCGAAGAGTGGAAGGCCCTGCTGGCCGAGAAACATGCCGAGCCCGGCGCCTACCAGGTCACGCGCCATGCGGCCACCGAACGCCCCTACACCGGCAAGTACGCCGATTTCTGGAAACCGGGTCACTACAGCTGTGTCTGCTGCGGCGCGCGCCTGTTCGAATCCGACAGCAAGTTCGACGCCGGCTGCGGCTGGCCCAGCTTTTCCGAACCCGCCGAACCCCATGCCATCGAGGAACGGCGTGACGTCAGCCACGGCATGGTCCGCGTGGAAACCGTCTGCGCCCAGTGCGGCGCCCACCTGGGCCATGTGTTCGAGGACGGCCCCACGCCCACCGGCCTGCGCTACTGCATGAACTCGGCGGCCCTGGAACACAAGCCATGACGCCCGCTGTGCGGGCATGACCTCGCGCCGTAGGCGCATCGATGACGCGGACTGCGTCCGCACGACTGAAGTCATTTCGTCATCGAAGCTGCGCAGCGGCGAGGTCATGCCCGCACAGCGGGCGTCATCGATAATTAACTTATGAAACTCCTGATCGACTTCTTCCCCATCCTGCTGTTCTTCGGCGCCTACAAGTTCTACGACATCTATGTCGCCACCGCGGTGCTGATGGCCGCCACCGTGCTGCAGACCGGCCTGATCTACGCCATCGACCGCAAGCTGCAGGCCATGCAGAAGATCACCCTGCTGCTGATCCTGGTCTTCGGCACCTTGACCCTGGCCCTGCACGACGATCGCTTCATCAAGTGGAAACCCACCGTGCTCTACGCAGCCATGGCCATCGCGCTGGCCGTGGCGCTGTGGGTCATGAAGAAGAACTACCTCAAGCTGCTGCTGGGCAGCCAGCTGGAACTGCCCGACCCGGTGTGGATGCGTCTGAACGTGGTCTGGATCGTCTACTGCGCCTTCATGGCCGCGCTCAACGGTTACGTGGCCGCCTTCTACAGCACCGAGGTCTGGGTCAACTTCAAGCTCTGGGGTTATGCCTTCCCCCTGGTTTTCATCATCGGCCAGGGCCTGTACATCGCCCGCTATATGAAGACGGACAAGGCCTGAGCATCATGAGCGCCGCGCAGAACCGCTTCAAGCAAGCTCGCACCGCAGTGCGCAGCACGGAGGACCACCAGTGACGCAGGATCTGTCCGGACTGGCCGAGCGCATGGCCCAGCGCCTGCAGGAAAAGCTGCAGCCCAGCCTGCTGGAAGTCATCGACGAAAGCGCCGCCCATGCCGGCCACGCGGGCTCCAACGGTACGGCCTGGGGCACCCATTTCCGGGTGCGCATTGCTTCACCCTTTTTTACAGATACCTCACGCGTGGCGCGCCATCGCCTTGTGTATGATGCTCTGCAAGATTTCATCGCCCAGGGCGTGCATGCGATCGCCATCGAAACGCTCTGAACGCACACGGGCCTGTTTTCCCTCCCCCTGATATCTCCGTCGATTTCCTAGGATTCATGATGAACAAGCTGATACTTCCGGCCCTGGCCCTCGCCACCCTGATGGGCGCCCTGGCTGCCCCGGTCCAGGCGCAGAACCTGGCCATCGTCAACGGCAAGCCGATTCCGCTGACGCGCGTCGACGCCCTGGCCCAGCAGTTCGCACGCTCGGGCCGCCAGATCACCCCCGAGATGATGGAAGAGCTCAAGAAGGCCGTGGTGGACCGCGAACTGCTGGTGCAGGAAGCGCAGAAGCAGGGCCTGGACGGCAGCGCCGAATTCAAGGCGCAAATGGACTTCACGCGCGACTCCCTGCTGATCCGCGACCTGGTTGCCGCCTTCCAGAAGAACAACCCCGTCACCGACGCCGAGATCCAGGCCGAATACGACAAGTTCACCGCCGCCAACAGCGGCAAGGAATACCGCGCCCGCCACATCCTGGTCGAGAAGGAGTCCGAAGCCAAGGCCATCATCGCCCAGCTCAAGAAGGGCGCCAAATTCGAGGCGATCGCCAAGAAGCAGTCCAAGGACCCGGGCTCCGGCGCCAACGGCGGCGACCTGGACTGGGCCGCATCCAGCAACTACGTCAAGGAGTTCTCCGACGCCATGGTTGCGCTGGCCAAGGGCAAGATCACCGAGACCCCGGTCAAGACTCAGTTCGGTTACCACGTGATCCGCCTGGACGACGTGCGCGAAGCCCAGCTGCCCAAGATCGACGAGATCAAGCCGCAGATCGCCCAGCAACTGGGTCAGCAAAAGCTGATGAAGTACCAGGAAGAACTGCGCGCCAAGGCCAAGATCGAGTAAACCCTGAGGGCATCCCCGAAAAAACGCGGCCACGGCCGCGTTTTTTCATGGCGACGCCAGACGGCTCGCGGGGTTTGCTCGCTTGACGCGGGCGGCCGGCCTGTGTTCAATCAGTGCAACACCAGCCCCTCAACAGGAGACCCCCATGAAGACCGTGTTGAAACAACTCTTTAAAACCGCCTTGGCCAGCAGCGTGCTGCTCGGCGCCATCGGCGCCCATGCCCAGAGCGGCAAGACCGAAGTGCTGTGGCTGGGCCAGGCCAGCGTGCGCATCACCACGCCTGGCGGCAAGGTCATCGTGGTCGACCCCTGGCTGCGCACCAACCCCAAGACCCCGGCCAACTTCAAGAACCTCGAAGCGCTCGGCAAGGTCGACCTGGTGCTGGTCACCCACGCCCACTTCGACCACGTCGCCGACGCCCCGGATCTGGCCCGCATGCACAAGGTTCCCATGTACGGCCCGGCCGGAATGAACCAGACCATCGCTACCCTGGGCGTGCTGCCGCCCGAGCTGGCCCCGCGCTTCGGCAAGGGTGGAACCATCGAGCCCTTCGGCCCGGGCGGCGTGAAGATCACCGCTACCCACGCCGAGCATTCCTCTGAATTTGCCTGGAAGAACCCGGCCACCACCAAGGACGAGGTCCATGTGGGCGGCGAGCCCGTGGGTTTCATCATCGAGATGG
This sequence comes from Curvibacter fontanus, assembly GCF_054780335.1. NCBI lineage: Bacteria > Pseudomonadati > Pseudomonadota > Betaproteobacteria > Burkholderiales > Comamonadaceae > Curvibacter > Curvibacter fontanus. Next base: position 254,957 of record NZ_BAAGWN010000004.1, on the reverse strand, counting down.
AAAACGGCTTCAAGGTCTACCACATGGGCGACACCGGCCTGTTCGGCGACATGAAATTCATCGGCGAGTACTACAAACCCGACCTGCTGCTCATCCCCATCGGCGGCCACTTCGTCATGAGCCCGGCCGATGCCGCCTACGCCGTCAAGAACTACCTCAAGCCCAGGTACGCCCTGCCCATCCACTACGGCACCATCCCCCAGCTCAAGGGCACCACGGCCGAATTCTCCGCCGCACTGGGCAACGAAGCCAACAAGATGCTCAAGGTCCAGCCCGGTGAGAAGGTGGACTTCTGATCCCTGCCATCCGCCCCGTTCTGAATCGTCTGCTCAAACTGTCCGCCCTGTTCGGCCTCGCTGCCAGGCCTGCACACTCTCCCCTGGCGCCCGGCGCGCCACGATCAATCCGGCGCAAACACCGGTGGACATCGACTTTGTTGCCATCGCCCCCCGGCGGGGACAGGACGTGCGCTACAGCGCCGTCTATGTGGTGATCGAGGGCGCCGGGTACTGCGCCCCGGAAGTATCGAAACATGAAAGCGCGCCTTCGCACGCATGGCGGCGCTGCAAATCCTCGCCATAGCAGGGGCCGGGGCTGTGGCTTGGGTCTTGCCCTGCGCACGAATCCATCACTTTCCTTTTGCCCCTCTGCTTCCGGGGCGCAGTGCCAGGGCCTGTGGCAGGATAATCGGGGGATGTCGATTCCCGATCACCAGCTCGAACTCCTGTCGCCGGCCCGCACCGCCGACATCGGCATCGAGGCCATCAAGCACGGCGCCGACGCCATCTACATCGGCGGCCCCTCCTTCGGCGCGCGCGCCACGGCCGACAACTCGGTGCAGGATATTGCGCGCCTGGTCCGGCACGCCCATCGCTACAACAGCCGCATCTTCGTCACGCTCAACACCATCCTGCGTGACGACGAGCTGGAGCCCGCCCGCAAGCTGGCCGGGCAGCTTTACGACGCCGGCGTGGACGCGCTGATCATCCAGGACATGGGTCTGCTGGAAATCGACCTGCCGCCCATCCAGCTGCACGCCAGCACCCAGACCGACATCCGAACGCCCGAGAAGGCGCGTTTCCTGCAGGACGCGGGCCTGAGCCAGATCGTGCTCGCGCGCGAACTCACGCTGCAGCAGATCCAGGCCATCCGCGCCGCCATCGATCCGGCGCGCTGCACGCTGGAGTTTTTCGTTCACGGCGCGCTCTGCGTGGCCTACAGCGGCCAGTGCTACATCAGCCACGCCCACACCGGCCGCAGCGCCAACCGCGGCGACTGCTCGCAGGCCTGCCGCCTGCCCTACCATGTGCAGGACAGCCAGGGCCGCTTCATCGCGCACGACAAGCACGTGCTCTCGATGAAAGACAACAACCAGAGCGCCAACCTCGCCGCTCTGGTGGACGCCGGCATCCGCAGCTTCAAGATCGAAGGCCGCTACAAGGACCTGGCCTACGTCAAGAACATCACGGCCCACTACCGCAGGCTGTTTGATGAACTGCTGGGGCAGCGCCCCGAACTGGCCCGTGCCTCCAGCGGCCAGACCACCTTCACTTTCACGCCCGATCCGGACCAGAACTTCAACCGCGAGTTCACCGACTACTTTGTCCAGGGCCGCAAGGAAGACATCGGCGCCTTCGACACGCCCAAGAACCCGGGCCGCCACCTGGGCTATGTCAGCAAGGTCGGCCCCGACTTCGTCGAACTCACGGTCAGCGAACCCGGCGCCGTGCTGCACAACGGCGACGGGCTGTGCTACTACGACCTGCAGAAGGAGCTGGTGGGCCTGGCCATCAACCGCGCCGAACCCGCCGGCCCCATGAGCGTGGACCAGTGGCGCGTGTACCCCAAGGACCCGATCGCCGGGTTCAAGGACCTGCGCAAGGGCACGGAACTGAACCGCAACCGCGACATGAACTGGGTGCGCATGCTGGAGAAGAACTCCAGCGAACGCCGCATCGGCGTCTGGGTCCGCCTGGAAGAATCCCCCGCTGGCTACTCGCTGCTGCTCACGGATGAGGACGGCCACACGGGCCAGGCCAGCGTTGCCACTGCCAAAGCGCCTGCCCAGAACCCCGCCCAGGCTGAAACCATGCTGCGCGAGCAGTTGAACCGCTTCGGAGCGACGCTTTTTGACCCGTTCGACATCACGCTGGCGCTGAGCCAGCCCTGGTTCATCCCGGCTTCCACGCTCAACACCCTGCGTCGCGATGCCGTGGCGGCGCTGGAAGCGGCCCGTCTTGCCGCCTACGAACGTCCACCGCGCGCCCGGCCGGTGGAACCGCCGGCGCCGTACCCGGAAGACACCCTGAGCTACCTGGCCAACGTCTTCAACGAGAAGGCACGTGCTTTCTACGCGAAGCACGGCGTCAAGGTCATCGCCGCCGCCTACGAAAGCCATGAGGAGCAAGGCGAAGTCAGCCTCATGATCACCAAGCACTGCGTGCGCTTCTCGCTGAGCCTGTGCCCCAAGCAGGCCAAGGGTGTCACGGGCGTGCAGGGCACGGTGCGCGCCGAACCACTGACCCTGGTCAACGGCAAGGAAAAGCTGACCCTGCGCTTCGACTGCAAGCCTTGCGAAATGCATGTGGTCGGCAAGATGAAGAAATCAGTGCTCAACCAGGCCGCACGTGAAACCGAGATCGTGCCGCTGAAGTTCTACCGCACGCGCCCGGCCAGGGCGCCGCACTGAAACCCTCCGGCCCTGGGCCTCAGTGCCGCGGCTCGGGGTCGTCGATCGGCCCCATACCGGTCTGGTATTCCCAGTCACCCACATGCAGCGCGGGCCATTCGTCGCCTTGACGGATGGCCGCCATCAGCGCCTGCTTTTCCTCTTCCGACACCAGCTGGTAGTGCGGATGCGTCGGGCCGCTTGCGGCCAGGCCGGTGGCGGGGACCGGGGTATCCAGCGCGGTGCCGGAGCGCCAGTAGATGGCATCGAGCAGCAGGCCGAAACGCTCGTAGGCGCACTGACGGATCCAGCTTTCGGTATCGGGGTCATCCCAGGCACGCCCCGCGCGCTGGGGCTGAAAATACCGGCCCACGTCGATCATGGCAACGAAACGGTGATGCCGCAGGTCCAGCGGCATGGTCCGCAGACGGTAGCTGCCGGTCGCCACGTTCAGGTCCAGCAGACTCTCCCGGATCGCCCGGTCCAGCAGCTCACGCCGGAACGCCTTGCGCTCCTCCAGGTCCATACGACGCAGCAGCATGGAGTGGGGGCTGAGCGTTTCCGGGCTGGCGCCGCGGCTCTTGCGGAAGAGGGAGAACATGGCTTCATTCTGCTGCGCCGACCGGACGCGATGGCATCGGCATGGTGTGGATTTGTAAGCGCTGCAAACACGGCGGTGAAAAAAATCGCCGCCAGAATCTGGCGGCGACCGGGTCGGGAGGCTGTGCGGTCTCAGTTGCGCACGTAGACGATCTTCTTTGCGCCGCCCTCGCAACTGCCAACGACCTTGCGGTCCCCGACCTGATCGGCGGCCACGATTTCCAGCGTGTAGTTCTTGACGCCATTGGCGTCGATCTTGGCCGCGATCTCGGCCTTCAGTTCGTCGCAGGGCTTGAGCTGGGCCCAGGCGCTGGGCAGGGCCAAAAACAGGGCGGCGATCAGTGACAGGTGTTTCATGCTTGCTCCTTGTGTGGTGTGCAGAAAATCAGGCTAGGCAGGATACCGTTTTCAATATATACCGCAAGCCCCCCACTGCGTAGCAGGGATGCGGACTGTTGCAATTGCATACAGTTCTCAAAGCAGGCCGCGCACTTCACGCGCGGCCTCCCACAGCAAAGGCAGCAGATCGCGCTGCATCGCAGCACCAGAAAGGCGCGCGGTCGAAGCCACTGCATTGAGAGCAGCGACGGTATGGCCCTGCAGATTGCGCAAGGGCACGGCCAGGGCGTGCACACCCAGTTCGTGCTCCTCGCTGCTCAGGCAGCAGTCGTCGCGCCGCACCGATTCGATCAGGGCACGAAAGGCGCGCGCCTCGGTCACGGTGTGCATGGTCAGCCGTGCCAGCAGGCGGCCTTTCATCCAGGCCTGGAATTGCGCCCGGGGCAGCGCCGCCAGCAGCACGCGCCCGGTCGAGGTGGCGTGGGCCGGCAGCCGCGCGCCCAGGTGCAGGCCATAGGCCATGAGCTGGGGCATGCCGCCGCCGCCGTCGCCGCGTCGCACGTCGCTGTTGCGCGCCACGATGACCACCTCGTCGCCGTCAAGCACCACCACCGAATAGGCCTGCCCGGTCTGCGCGGCCAGGCGCTCCAGTGTCGGCTGCAGCACACGCGGCAGGCGCGCCGACGCCAGATAGCTGCCGGAAAAGCGCAGCACCTTGCTGGACAGCCAGAAATAACTGCCATCCGTCTCCAGATAACCCAGGTGGGTCAAGGTGAGCAGGTGGCGTCGCGCCGCAGCCCGCGTGAGGCCGGCGCGCTGTGCGGCCAGCGTGGCGTTGAGGCGCTGGCGTTCGGTGTCGAAACTCTCCAGCACGGCCATGCCCTTGGCCATGCCTTCGATCAGATCGGATTTGGCGATCATGTTCACCCCATTGTTTGCGCGATGATCGCACATTTATGGCGATCATCGCGCATTGACGCACATCAAGGGATGCATTCCTGTCCCGGCCTGCCTATCCTTGGAGATTGATCTTTTCCGCACAGGAGCACCCATGCGAACCCAGGTTGCCATCATCGGCGCCGGCCCCTCGGGCCTCTTGCTCGGCCAGTTGCTGCACAAGGCCGGCATCGACGCCATCATCGTCGAACGCCAGAGCGGTGACTACGTGCTGGGCCGCATCCGCGCGGGCGTTCTGGAACAGGTCACCATGGACCTGCTGGACGAGGCCGGGGTCGGCGCACGCATGCACCGGGAAGGCCTGGTGCACGGCGGCTTCGACATGCTCTTCAAGGGCCAGCGCCACCGCATCGACCTGAACCGCCTCACCGGCGGCAAGAACGTCATGGTCTACGGCCAGACCGAGGTCACCCACGACCTGATGGACGCGCGCGCCGCCGCCGGCCTGACCACCATCTACAAGGCCGCCAACGTGCAGGTGCACGACTTCGACACGAAAAAACCCCGTGTCAGCTACGAAAAAGACGGCCAGACGCACGAGATCCAGTGCGACTTCATTGCCGGCTGCGACGGTTTCCACGGCGTGTGCCGGGCCAGCGCACCGCGCAGCGCCATCCGTGAATACGAAAAAGTCTACAACTTCGGCTGGCTGGGCATGCTCTCGGAGACGCCGCCGGTTCACCACGAGCTGATCTACGCCAACAGCGAACGCGGTTTTGCCCTGTGCTCACAGCGCAGCCACACGCGCAGCCGTTATTACCTGCAGGTGCCCTTGACCGACAGGGTGGAACAGTGGTCCGACGAGGCTTTCTGGAACGAGCTGAAACTGCGCCTGGACCCCAGGGCGCGCGAACACCTGGTCACCGGTCCCAGCATCGAGAAAAGCATCGCCCCGCTGCGCAGCTTCGTGACCGAGCCGCTGCGTTTCGGCCGCATGTTCCTGGCCGGTGACGCCGGCCACATCGTGCCGCCCACGGGCGCCAAGGGCCTGAACCTGGCCGCCACCGACGTGAAGTACCTCTGCAACGGCCTGGTCGAGTACTACCAGGACAAGTCGCAGGCCGGTATTGACCGCTACTCGGAGCTCGCTCTCAAACGCATCTGGCGCGCCGAGCGTTTCTCCTGGTGGTTCACCAGCCTCATGCACCGACTGCCCGAAAACGGCGAGATCGGTCAGAAGCTGCAGGAAGCCGAACTGGACTACATCATCCACTCCGAAGCCGGCGCGCGCTCGGTGGCCGAGAACTATGTGGGCCTGCCGCTGGATTTCGGCGGCTGAGCGGGGCACGGCCGGCCCGGGGCCTCAGCTCCCGGGCGTGTTCGTCTTGAAGGTGTTGCGCCCGCTGGCCTTGGCGCGGTACATGGCCGCGTCCGCATGGCGCAGCAGCTCACCGAGCTCCGTGCCGTCGTGCGGGTAGCGGCTGACGCCGATGCTCGCCGTGACCTGCAACACCTTGTCGTCGAACACATAGTCGAGCGCCAGCGCACCGAGCATCTTGTGGGCGATGGCGGCCGCGTCCTCGGAACGCTCCTCGCTTTCGACCAGGATCACGAACTCGTCGCCCCCCAGGCGCGCCACCAGATCGCCCTCGCGCAGGCACAGACGCAGCCGCAAAGCCACCTCGCGCAGCAGCATGTCCCCCAGCCGGTGGCCATGCCTGTCGTTCACCGCCTTGAAGTCGTCGAGGTCGACAAAAAACAGCAGGAATACGCCGTTCTTGCGCTGCGCGCGGTGTTGTGTGCGGTTGAGGGCGTCCATGAACATGGCCCGGTTGGGCAAACCGGTCAATTCATCGTGGAAGGCCCGGTGGTGCAGTTCCTGCTGCGCCCGCTTGCGCTCGTCAATGTTGGTCAGCGTGCTCAGCACGCAGTCGGCCCCCGCGAAATCGATGCGCTGGCAGGACAGCAGTGCCCAGAAACGCCCGCCGCTGCTGTCCTGCAGTTCGACCTCGTGGTCACGTACGCTGCCGGTCTGCCAGATGGCAGCAAGCAGTTGCGTACGCTCCTGGGGCCGCACATAAAAATCGTCCACCTTGCAGGCGCCCATCGCCTGCGCATCGATCCGGAACTGGGCCAGCGCGCGTTCATTGGCATAGGCGAGAACGGCATCCTTGCGGCGCATGATCATGATGGGCAGGGGCGCCAGCTGGAGCATGCCGCGCAGCTGGGTTTCGCTGTCCAGCAGAGCACGCTGGAAATTCGCGTTCTGCCGCAGGAGCCGGCGTGAAAACAGGTAGGCCGCCACCAGCAGCACCGACACCACCGCGAACATCAGCCCCTGCAGCGCGAAGCGGGTCTTGCGCGCCGCGCCCGCCAGGGTGGATGAGAACGCATCCTCCAGCGGCGTGAGCACGCTGTCGATCTCTTCGAGCTGCTGCAGGTAGGCGCGGGTGACGGCGGGGCTCATCGTCCCGGACTGCACGCTGGCCTGGATCCGGCCACCCAGGGCGATCAGTTGATCGAGACGCGCATCGGCCTCGGTCCAGATCGCGATGGCCCGGTCGATGTCGGGCGCCTGCCGGTAGACCCGGAACAGATGGATCATGCCCGCGATGTCTTCCGGGTGATTGCCCCCTTGCAGAAAGCCCTGCCGGGCCATGGCCAGGTCGGGGGCGGGTTTCTCCAGCTCAAGCCGCGCCTGCCGGTCGCCCAGCATCACGGCCAGTTCGGATTCGTAGCGCTGAAAATCGCTGAGCTGATGATCCAGGGTGTAGCGCAGCAAGGCATGCACGGCCTGCTTCTGCGCCTTGGACCACATGCCCTCGCCACCCACATAGGCCCGGCCCACCGACATCAGGCTGATGCTGTAGCTGGACAAGAGCAGCAACAGGATGACCACCCCGACGAACACCCAGACAATGGCAATCAGACCACGCGCCTGGTCAGCGCGTGCCGCGTGGGAATTCGTCGCAGACAAATCGATCTTCAAGATCTCACCACCCTGAGGGCTTTATGGTCACCCGTGGCCTGCCAGCGTAGCAAAGAATGTCCGGTCTTCCAAGCCCTTCCGGCTCCGTGGTGCTTGCCCCGGCGCACGGCTCCCTCATTACACTGCCCCTATGACACAGACGAAAAAGCCCCTCGCCGGCACCCGCGTGCTCAGCCTGGCCCTGAACCTGCCCGGTCCCGCCGCCCTCATGCGCCTGCAGGCGCTGGGCGCGCGCTGCAGCAAGCTCGAACCGCCCGCAGGCGACCCCATGCAGGCCTACCGCCCCGAGGCCTATGCCGCCTTGCACACCGGGGTGCGCGTGCTGCCGACCGACCTGAAAAGCGAAACCGGACGCCAAGCCCTGCAGCGTGAACTGGCCCGCACCGACGTGCTGTTGACCTCCTTCCGCCCCTCGGCGCTCAAGCGACTGGGGCTGGACTGGCCCGCCCTGCACCGGCAACATCCAGCCCTGAATCTCGTGGCCATCGTCGGCGCGCCCGGCCCTGCTGCGGAAATCCCGGGGCATGACCTGACCTATATGGCCGAACAGAACTTGATCAAGGGCCTGGCCCTGCCCCCTTCCTTGTTTGCAGACATGGGCGGCGCCCTGCTGGCTTGCGAGGCCGTGCTGCTGGCCCTGAGGTTGCGCCAGCAAAAAGGCAGCGGCACGCGGCATGAAGTGGCCCTGTCGGAGGCTGCGGCCTGGCTGGGCCTGCCGCGCCGCTGGGGCCTGACCACACCCAAGAGCGCCGTGGGGGGTGGCCATGCGGGTTACCGCGTGTATGCCTGCAAGGACGGGCGTGTGGCCGTGGCGGCCCTGGAGCCGCATTTCGCGCAGGCCCTTTGTGCGGCGGCCGGCTTGAAACCGGCATCGATGATGGCGCCGGCCATGCACCAGGCTCTGGAACACTGGTTTGCGCAACAGAGCCGGCGCACGCTGGACGCGCTGGCGCTGCGGCTGGACCTGCCGCTGCACACCCTCAGGAAATAAGACTCAGCGCGGCTTGCGCGCAGGCTTGGCCTTGGCGCTGCCGGTCTCGCGCGGCGGCAGGCCGGTGTGCCGGGTCAGGATGAGGCCCTTGACCGGGGTGTTCACGGCCGGCTTGGCGGCCGAAGGCGTGGAGTTCTTGCGCCGCGCGCTCTGGTAGCTGCCGTCGGTCATCGGCTGGAAGGTCGGGATCAGGTGCTGCTTGCCGTTGCCGATCAGGTCGGCGCGGCCCAGGGTCTTGAGCGCTTCGCGCAGCAGCGGCCAGTTGTTGGGGTCGTGGTAGCGCAGGAAGGCCTTGTGCAGGCGCCGGCGCCTGTCGCCGCGCACGATGTCGACCTTCTCGCCCCGCTCGTCGCGGTGGATGCCCTTGAGCGGGTTCAGGCCGCTGTGGTACATGGCCGTGGCCGTGGCCATGGGGCTGGGGTAGAAGGTCTGCACCTGGTCGGCGCGAAAACCGTTCTTCTTGAGCCACAGCGCGAGGTTCATCATGTCCTCGTCGCTGGTGCCCGGGTGGGCGGCGATGAAGTAGGGAATCAGGTACTGCTTCTTGCCGGCTTCCGCGCTGAACTTCTCGAACATCTGCCTGAACTTGTCATAGCTGCCGATGCCGGGTTTCATCATTTTGGACAGCGGGCCGCCCTCGGTGTGCTCGGGCGCGATCTTCAGGTAACCGCCCACGTGGTGCTGCACCAGCTCCTTCACGTACTCGGGCGACTTCACGGCCAGGTCGTAGCGCAGGCCCGAGCCGATCAGGATCTTCTTCACGCCCTTGAGCGCGCGGGCGCGCCGGTACATGTGGATCAGCGCGCTGTGGTCGGTGTTGAGGTTCTGGCAGATGCCGGGGTAGACGCAGCTGGGCTTGCGGCAGGCGGCCTCGATCTCGGGTGACTTGCAGCCGATGCGGTACATGTTCGCCGTGGGGCCGCCCAGGTCGGAGATGACGCCCGTGAAGCCCGTGACCTTGTCGCGGATGTCCTCGATCTCCTGGATCACCGAGTCTTCCGAGCGGCTCTGGATGATGCGGCCCTCATGCTCGGTGATCGAGCAGAAGGTGCAGCCGCCGAAGCAGCCGCGCATGATGTTCACGCTGAAGCGGATCATCTCCCAGGCCGGGATCTTGGTGGCGCCGTCATGGCTGCCATGCTCATCCGCATAGGCCGGGTGCGGACTGCGCGCGTAGGTCAGGCCGAAGACATAGTCCATCTCGGTCGTGGTCAGCGGGATGGGCGGCGGGTTGATCCAGACGTCGCGCGCCGTCGTGCCTTCCCCGTGCGCCTGCACCAGGGCCCGCGCATTGCCGGGGTTGGTCTCCAGGTGCAGCACGCGGTTGGCGTGGGCATAAAGCACCGGGTCGGACTTGACCTGCTCGAAGCTGGGCAGGCGGATCACGCTGCGGTCACGCGGCAGGCGCTTGATGCTGCCTTTGCCCCGCAGCGCCGGGTTGTCGAAGAAGATGACCGGCGACTGCGTCGCCAAGGATGGCGCCGCTACCGCGTCAGCCGATGACCGCCATGACTTTTCCGTCATTCCGTCATCAAGGCCGCGCAGCGGCGAGGTCATTTTGTCCTCTTTCGAACAGCTCTGCCCCTGCGCCGCCGCCTGCTCGGAGGTGGTCTGGTAGGGATTGATGTGTTCTTCGATGTGGCCCGGGGTGTCGACCTCGCTCGAATCGATCTCGAACCAGCCCTCGGGGCTCTCGCGCCGCACAAAGGCCGTGCCGCGCACATCGGTGATCTGCTGCACGGGTTCGCGCGCGGCGATGCGGTGCGCCACCTCGACCAGGGCCCGTTCTGCATTGCCGTAGAGCAGCAGGTCGCACTTGCTGTCCACCACGACGGAGCGGCGCACCTTGTCGCTCCAGTAGTCGTAGTGCGCGATGCGGCGCAGCGAACCTTCGATGCCACCCAGCACGATGGGCACCTCGGGGTAGGCCTCGCGGCAGCGCTGACTGTAGACGATGGCCGCGCGATCGGGCCGTTTGCCGCCCACGTCACCCGGGGTGTAGGCGTCGTCGCTGCGGATCTTGCGGTCCGCCGTGTAGCGGTTGATCATGGAATCCATGTTCCCGGCCGTCACGCCCCAGAACAGATTGGGCTGGCCCAGCACCTTGAAGGGATCGGCACTCTGCCAGTCGGGCTGGGCGATGATGCCCACGCGGAAACCCTGGGCCTCGAGCACCCGCCCGATCACGGCCATGCCGAAACTCGGGTGGTCCACATAGGCGTCGCCCGTGACCAGGATGATGTCGCAGCTGTCCCAGCCCAGCTGATCCATCTCCCTGCGGCTCATGGGCAGGAAGGGGGCCGTGCCAAAGCGCGCGGCCCAGTACTTGCGGTAGCTGGTCAGCGGTTTGGCGGCGCGCGGAAAGAGAGAGACGTCGACGGGAGCGTTCATGGGGAGGGCAGGCAGCCCTGAAGTGTACGTTTTCGGCAATACCAGCGGGGCACCGGGGGGATCACTCCCAGGGGGCTTGCGCTGTTTGCCCCGGCCCGAAGCCCGTGGTCCCTTTCGCTTGCCCCCGGCAACGCATATCCGCGAAGACAACTTGTTCTGCTCCGTGCAGCAGACATGGGACACGGTCAAGGACACCCGCTCGGCCCAGCACACCACATGCCGCGGCTCTTCTGGAAAGATCTCTTTGCGTGTCTTCTTGTGCAGCAGCTCAAAGCCAAGAGGCGTATGGTTCCTGTCCAACACCATGCCTGCCACCGTCGTACTTCATCCATCGGGAAGCCATGCGTCTTGCAGAACCTCTATAGGCAACGCAGTTGCCGGTATTCGTGGCACTGTCCTTTGTGTTCCTCGGCTCGCGGATCACGACCCATGCGCCCTTTGCCCGCTCGGTCGCCCGTACGCAGAACTGCACTGCACTCGCCTCGCCATGGTCAACTTGGCCGGGGGCCACACGCCGAGGATAGGCTGGGCGCAGAATAAATGAAGGGTCCTTGCCGCATTCGCGGCAAGGACCCGCACCACGCTAAGCGCCGTTCAGTACGGCTTGGTCAAAGTCGGACCGGAACCCGTGGCGGCCGCAGAATTGGAAGACAGGGGACCGGAGCCGACGGTGTTTTGATCGAAACCGCCACCAAAGCTCTGGCTCCCCGATCCGCTGCTCCAGCTTTGCGAACCGAAGCCGCCAGCCATGCTGCTGGCACTGCCCGTACCGGCGCCGGAGCCCATGCCGGTTCCGCTCCCTAAGCCGATAACCTCCTGTCGTTCATCACGCTTGGCCTCATCGGAAGCCACAGCAGCGCCGGCAAACAATGCGGCGCATGCCGCTGTCAACATTACGCGTCTGACGTTCATTTCAATCTCCTTGTCATTGAGAGTATGGCCGAATTGCGGGAAAAGTCCATTCATTTCCCATGCACTTGGACGATAACGATGTCACTTGGGTTACGGATTTCAGTAGCTGAAGTTCAGGCCCAGTGACACGATGTGATTGGCGTAGGCCGTCCCCGCAACGTTCGAGTCGTTGTGCCGATAGGCGTAGCCACCGTTGAGATACCAGTTCTTGGCCAGCCGCTGCGTCACCTCGGCGAACGCGGTCTGTGCGGTGGTATCGAAACGCGGGTCGGTGCTGAAGTCGCGCTTGGCGTGGCTGTAGCCCAAATTGACAAAGGTATCCTGGAGCGGCAGGTATCCAAAGTTCACGCCATAGGTTTTACCGGTATAGCTGAAGGCGCGAAGATTGGCTTTGTTGTCCTCGTAATCCGCGACGGCCTTGACCCAAAGCGTGCGGCTCAGCTGGCGCTTGATTTCAAGGGTGGTGCCGAAACCGGTGGAATCGCGCGCATCCTGCCGGGTGTCGCGGATGAAGCCGCGGCCCGTGAGCTGGCCAGACCAAGCGGGGGAAAGCTGTTTGTACAGTCCGGCGCTTGCCATCACCATGGAATTGTCGAGGTTGTCGAAGCGGTTGTAGGCGGTGGTAAGCGCGCCGACCTGGCCGATGAAATAACTGGTTTTCGCAGGGTCAAGCGGCGTGTAGTACACGGCAGAGGCATTCAGCGTCCGATAGGTATCGCTTTGCTGATTCGCCTTGTCGGGCGAACCGTTGACATTGGTTTCGTATGTCTGTTTGGCGCCCGCGTTCAAGGTGATGTCGGCATGCGCCATGACGGCGAGAGTCAGTCCTCCGGTCAGAACTGCTGCATTGGTTAGGGTGGCAAGCGGGTTGAATCGCATGGTAGGTCCTTTCTTCGATTGTGGTGCAAACAACATTTCTAAAGACGACAGCAGCGCCGATCTTGCACCGCTGTCGCATTGGATGATTCAGTAACGACCCCTGCCTCCGGGAATTCGGATGGCGGGAGGGAGGTATCCGGGTTAGCGACCCATGGGGGTGCCGCCTGCGCCCCCCATGCCGCCGCCTGCGCCCGTGCCGCCGTCCATGCCGCCTGCGCCCATTCCAGCACCCATTCCGGAACCAGCCCCCATTCCGTTACCTGCACCAAAACGGGTGGCTTGGCTGCCGGTACCCGTGCCCGTGCCAGTTTGGGCAGTATTGCTGGTGCCCGTACCGGTACCGCTACGGGTAGCTTCGCTGCCGGTACCCGTGCCTGTGCCAGTTTGGGCAGTATTGCTGGCGCCCGTACCGGTACCGCTACGGGTAGCTTGGCTGCCGGTACCGGTACCCGTGCCCGTGCCAATTTCACTTGCGCTGCGTGCATAAGCTTGAGCGGCCGGCATGCCATTCACAACCCGCGCCTCAAAGGTATTGAGCGCTTTGTGCGTGGCCGCGGCTGAATAGCCTGCGTCAATAGCGTGATCTGCGACCGCGACCACTTTGTCGGCGGGAATACCCGCCTGGACCTGCGCGCGGATTTCGGCCCCGACGAGGAGCAGGTCACCGGCGCTGTAACGGTGTTCGACCGCGCTACGTACAACTTCGAACGCCTGATCGACAGGCACGCCGGCCGCCACCAACTGACTCAGGACGGTGTGGGCAGCCTTTTGCGCATCCGCCGCCACGGCGGGGGCGCGGTCCAGCTGAGCATGCGCTTCCCGCTCGGTCGCGGCAGCAGCGTTTGCACTCAGCAAGGCGGTCAGCAGCGTGGCTGCAATTGCAGAAGAAAAGTTTTTAACCATGATGAACACTCCTTGCCAGTTTGGCGGTTGATTTCAACTAACCCACTTCATACAGTGAACAGCGGACACGTTTCTGTGTGCTGTTGTCTTGTGAGACGAAAGTGAGCGTTCCGTGGTTACAGTATTTCGAAACGATCGAGCCACAGCCTGCGTGGTCATCGAGAAGCTGGCCCGGCATGCTCCGATGGTGCCGCAACGCCTTGTTCGTCATGCTGGTGAAGATGGATGGTGCTGCCACGGCCGAGGAGACCCTGCGCGACTGCGAACAAGCCTTCAGCCCGCTGGATGAGGCTTTGCGCCAGACCTAGACCTACGACCCGGGCAAGGAGATGGCTTTGCACAAGAAGCTGGCCCAAAATACCGGGCTGAAGGTCTACTTCGCCGACCCGCACAGCCATGGCAGCGCTGGATCCCTGAGGGCATTGGAATCCCGTCGTTCCAAAAACGGCAGCGGCGCCGATCTTGCACCGCTGTCGCACTTGATGATTTAGTAGCCGCCCCTGCCTCCCGGGAAGCCGCCGCCCATGCCACCAGGTGCGCCTCCGCCGGGAAAGCCACCCCCACCCCCTGGAGGCTGGCCAAAATTGGGGAATGCAGGCGTGGTGAACGGGGCATCCGCCTGGCCGCCGAACTGGCGGCGCATGTCCGAAATGACGTCGGCGGGCGCAACGCCCTGGCGCAACTGGTCCAGCACATTGCGCTGCAGGGCCTGAATCTGTGCCGATGTGTAGCCGGCTCGCAGGCTGGCCATCGGCAGTTCCAGTGCCTGCGCCGGCGCGGCCTTGTGCAGGAGCAGCAATTCGGTCAGATTGGCGGCGGCGATCAGGCGACCGGCATCGGCTGTCGCCTTGCCACCTTTCGCGGCGGAGGCATCCAGCTTCGCCAGCACATCCTTCGCGCCGTAACGCTGCCGCAAACCGGCGCCCAGGCCGACCAGCGCTTCGCGTTCGCCCGCCTTGCCGTAGCCGAGGCCGCGTTCTTCCATGGCTCGCACGGCCGCGTCAGCTTCCCTCAGCGCGCTGCGCCACTGGGCCGACACGACCAGGATCGTCTCGGCCGGGATCTTCTTGGCCATGCCTTCCAGCATCTTGTCACGCATCGGCGCGACGGGCAGGCCGTCCCGGCTGGCCTCGGCGAGTTGCCGGACGAAGGCATCGATACCGGCCGCAGAATATTGGTGCGTAGTCGCCAGGCGCATGACCGCCTGCAAGTCCTGTTCGCCCACGCCGGCTTTCAGGGCTTCCTCCAGGTTGGCGCCCAAGGCCTGGCGTTGGGCCGGCGCACCCGAGACCCGGGAAACGGCCTGCTCCAGCAATGGGGGAAGCTCGGCGCGAACGGCGGTCGCCAGCAGGATGCCGAACAGCAGAAGAGAGATGCGATGTGTCATGTCGGTTCGTCTCATAGGATGGTGACGACCGCGTTTTGCCTGCCGAAATCGTCGCTCACATGCTGTTCGGCGCGGGGATCGGTGACCCAGCGCTGGCCATCGACCAGGAATGCGTACTGATAGCGCCCGCTCGGCAAGGGAATGGCCACGCTCCACGTACCATTTTCCGCAGGCTTCAACCTGACCTCGGACGTGCTGCCCCAACCGTTGAAATCGCCGACCAGCGCCACGCTGCCGGCTTGCGGGGCATACAGACTGAAACGCAGCGTGTTACTTTCGCCCAGGGGCGCATGCGCAGCCGGGATGAGGGATGAAGGCAAAGCCGCTTGCGACAAAGCGTCGCCCGCCGGTGGCAGCGACAGAGGCGCAAGCACGACGAACAGCGTCGACGCCGCCAGCGCGGCGCCCGCGAATTCCCAACCCAGCAGGGGGCGACGCTCCATCCACGATCGCAGGCGAGCCAAGGCGCTTGGCCTTGGGGGCCTGATCTCCGCCATCACCCTGGCCGCCAGGCCGGCGGGCGCGGCAAGCCGCGGCAAGCGCTCCAGCGCACTCAGAGCCGCGCCGGTGGCGTGCAGTTCCGCGCGCTCGGCCTCGTCCAGGCGGGCAAGAAAGACGGCCTCCTCGGTCGGGTTCATTTCCCCGTCCAGGTAGCGCTGCCAGGCAGTATCGTATTGCAGTGCATTCATCACGACTCTCCGTGCAGTTTCCTGAACATCAGGCGGGCGCGGAACGTCCTCACCTTGACATTCTCCACCGTATCGCCAAGCAGCGAGGCAATCTCCTCGTTGCTGTATTCTTCCAGATGCTTCAATATCAAAACTTCCCTGTAATGCGCGGGCATGCGGTCGAGGATCTGCTGGACCCCTTCATGCAATTGCGCCTGCTCGGCTCGACAGTCTGGTCTTATTGCGTCGGGCGCGGCCAGGACCTCGGCATGGTCCGTCCAATCCTCGCACAGCGGGTCGCCACTGCGGCTGCGCCGCATGTCACGCGCCTTGTTGAGCGCAATTTGGCACAGCCAAGTGGAAAACGCGCTCCTGCCGCCAAACATGGCGAGCTTCTGATACGCGGCAAGAAAAGTTTCCTGACTGAGATCCTGGCTCGCCTCGTAATTGCCGAGAAACCGATACAACACGTTGAACACCTTCTGCTGATGGCGCCGAACCAGTATTTCGTACACCTCCGACCGCCCCGCCAAACAGGCGTTGATCAGCGCTTCGTCGGATTCCATGCATCACGCCTCATATGGCAACCTTTTCTGGTTCATTTTGCTTACTGAGACGAAAGCCGCACCCCAAAAGTTACGTTTTTCGGAAACCGGACGGCCTACGGCAGGACAACGACATTGTTCTCGCCGGAAAACCCGTCAGAAACGACAGGCTGTGCGGGATCGACCTGCCTGTAGGCGCCGTCCACCCAGTAGATGTATTCGATGCGGTGCACGGTCGCGGGGAATGCCAGCCTGACCCGCCAACGGCCGGCTTCGTCCGGCCCGGCCAGCGGTGTTGCCCCGCTTTGCCACTGATTGAAATCACCGAGAATTTCGACCGATTTGGCTCGGGGCGCGTGCAGGGTGAAAGTCGTCTCACGCATTCCAGTTTCAGCGGCGCAGGCCCATGAACCGACCAGTCCAAGCGCACAGGCGAAGCACCATCGTCGAGCGGAAAAAACAAGAAATGGGATACCGCTCATGACGTTCCTGCGTCCCTCTTTCGCATGGCAACCGCACCTATTCGTCATACATAACGAGGTCGTGAAAAACTTTGACCCACACACCTCACCACGTCATTGCTCCTCGTACGGATGAAATGTCGGGGGATGGGCGCTCATGCCCCCAGTGAGTGGGCAGCACATTCGTCCCTGCGGACCTGATGTCAGTTCAGGGCAGCAGGACTGCCTTGAAATCTATCCGCCAGCAATAAAGTTGGCATTCATCATAGCATCCAGGGCTTGTTCGCCTTGATTTTCACGTCCGAACAGGCCCAGCTTGGCAGCCCCGCCCCGTGGGCGCAGAATGATTCCACGCCATTCGACTCGACCACCGCCCCATGCCCACTTTCGACACCCTCGCCAGCTTCTGGACCCTCCCCATGATCAAGACCAATGTGCTGGTCTTCCTCAACCTGCTCGGCGCCCTGCTGCTGGGCCTGCTGGTGGGCTACGAACGCGCCTACCACGGCCGCGCGGCCGGCATGCGCACCTACGGCCTGGTCTGCATGGCCTCGGCCGCGCTCACCGTCATCGGCGGCTACTCATCCTCCTGGTTCGGCGGCAACTTCCTGCTCGGCACGGCCACCGACACCAGTCGCGTCATCCAGGGCATCGTCACCGGCATCGGCTTTCTCTGCGCGGGCGTCATCATGCGCGAGGGCTTCAACATCAGCGGCCTGACCACGGCCGCCTCCCTGTGGTCGGCCTCGGTCATCGGCATCCTGGTCGGCGTGGGGTTTTACGGTGCGGCCATGGCCCTGGCCGGCCTCTCGGCCTTCTCCATGATGTGGATCTCCCGCCTCGAAACCTGGTTGCCCTCACGCCAGGCCGTGGCCATCACCCTGTGTTTCAAGCCCGGCTTCAAACCCAGCGAGGCCGCCTTGCAGCAGATGGCCAGCAAGCGTGGTTACGACATCGCCTCCGGCACCATCTCGATCGAGTGCCGGGACGACATCCTGGAGTGGTCCTTCGTGGCCGTGGCGCGCAACCGCCAGCGCATGGTGCCCATTGCCGAGCTGGCCAATGAAATCACCCGCTTCGACGGGGTCAACAACTTCCAGCTCAATTACGCGCGGAATTGAAGCGGCTCCCTGCGGCTCAGGGCCGGCCCGCGCCGGCCACCGCGACCTCCATGGCGTGGATGGTGCCGCCGCGCAACTCGCGCGACTGTTCCGGCGTCACCATCACCTTGCCCGAGAGGATGTAGAGGGTGCGTCGCTGCGCCCCGCCCAGCATGCAGGCCACGGGCTGGCCGGGCATGGGCAGGCGGTGGGTCACCTCCCCGCCCTCGCGCACACGCAGCACCTCGCGGCTGGCGGGTGAGGCCAGCCAGACAGCCCCCTCGGCGTCCAGGCAGATGCCGTCCGGGCTGACGACGCAGCCATTGGGAAACATCAGCTCCTCGGCCACCACGCGGGCGCGGCCATCGGGCTCCACCAGGATCAGCTTGGGGGTGGCGGGTGTCATGCGAACGATCCTGGGCGTGAGAGGATGACCCGTCAAGCCCGCCGGGGACAGGGCCGCAGGCACGATAATCGAGACATGGATGACACCCCCCGCAGCGTCGAACGGGCGCACCCCAAATCCCTGACGGATCTTTTCATTTCCTTCTCCGTGCTGGCCCTGCAGGGCTTCGGCGGCGTGCTGGCCATCGCCCAGCGCGAACTGGTCGAGCGCAAGCGCTGGTTCACGAACGAGGAGTTCGTGGAGGAATGGTCCGTGGCGCAGATCATGCCCGGCCCCAACATCGTCAACCTGGCCATCATGATCGGCGGGCGCTACTTCGGCGTGCGCGGTGTGCTGGCGGCACTGGCCGGCATGTTCACGGCCCCCTTGATCGTGGTGCTGTCGATTGCGCTGCTCTACGCCCAGTACGCCAGCCATCCGGGTGTCATCGGCGCCCTGCGCGGCATGGGCGCCGTGGCGGCGGGCCTGGTGGTGGCCACCGGCCTGCGGCTGGCGTCCTCGCTCAAGAGCAGTGTCATGGGCGTGGCCCTCAATGGCGTGCTGGGCCTGCTGGGTTTCGTGGCCGTGGCCCTGCTGCGCTGGCCGCTGGTGTATGTGCTGCTGGGCCTGGGCGGCGCGGCCTGCGTGCTGGCCTACCGCAAGCTGGACAAGGAGGCGCCCGTATGACCCCGCTGCTGGAACTCGGCTGGGGCGACTGGCTCCAGCTCTTCACGCATTTCATGACGCTTTCCTTGCTGTCCGTGGGCGGCGGCATCACCACGGCGCCCGACATGCACCGTTTCCTCGTGGACCAGCAGGGCTGGCTCACCGACAGGCAATACACCTCCTCCGTCGCCATCGCCCAGTCCGCGCCCGGGCCCAACATCCTCTTCGTGGCGCTGCTGGGCTGGCATGTCGGCCTGAACACCGGCAGCCTCGCGCAGGCCCTGCTCGGCGTGGGGGTCACCATGGTGGGCATCATGCTGCCCAGCTCCATCCTGGTCTACGTCACCTCGCGCTGGAGCCATGAGAACCGCGAGCTGCGCGCGGTGCGCGCCTTCAAGCTGGGCATGGCCCCCATCGTGATCGCCCTGCTGATCGCCACCGGCTGGATCCTGGCCCGGGCCCATGGCGACCCGGCGCGCGACTGGCCCCTGTGGCTGATCACCGCCGTGACCGCCCTGATCGTCTGGCGCACCCGCCTGCACCTGCTGTGGCTGCTGGGCATGGGCGGCCTGCTGGGCTGGTTCGGCCTGGTCTAGGAGCCCGGATGCCCACGCTCAACCTCATCGGCGGCGGGCGTGTCGGCAAGACGCTGGGCCGCCTGTGGCAGACACAGGGCGTCCTGCAAGTACAGGACGTGCTGACCACCTCGCCCGCCAGCGCGCAGGCTGCGGTGGATTTCATCGGCGCCGGTCGACCCGCCAACTCCGTGCAGACCCTGCGGCCTGCCGACTGCTGGCTGATCGCCGTGCCCGACCGGCAGATCGCCGCCAGCGCGCAGGCCCTGGCCCGTGCCGGCCGGCCACCGTCCATCGCCTTCCACGCCAGCGGTGCGCTGGCCGCCGCTGAACTCGCGCCCCTCCAGGCCGCGGGCTGGCAGATCGCCAGCGCGCACTGCATCCTGAGCTTTGCCACGCCGGCCACGGCCGTGCAGCAGTTCCCCGGCACCTCCTGCGCCCTCGAAGGCGATGCCGCCGCGCTTGCCGCTTTGCAGCCACTCTTCAGCGCCATTGGCGCGCACTGTTTCACCCTGCCCTCGGCCGACAAGCTGCGTTACCACGCGGGTGCCGTCTTCGCCACCAACTTCCTGCCCGTGCTGCAGGCCACGGCCGAAGCACTGTGGCTGAACAGCGGCGTGCCGCCCGAGCTGCTGCCGCAGCTGCGCAGCACACTCTTGCGCAACGCCGTGGACAACCTGCTGGCCCTGGGGCCGGCCGGTGCGCTGACCGGTCCGGCCGCGCGCGGTGACACGGCCCTGGTGCAGCGCCAGGGCCAGGCCGTGGCGGCCTGGGACGCACAGGCCGGCGCCGCGTACACCGCGCTCAGTGAGCTGGCCGCCCGGCTGGCGCGCGAGGGTCGGCTCTGACCGTCATCGCGGCAGGCCCGGCTGCGTTATTCTTCCTGTCACCCTCATCGCTGCGCCCTGCACCTCATGAAGAAACCCCTCAAAGTCCTGCTCATCGCCCTTGCCGCCGTCGTCGTCTTGCTGGTGGCCGTGGCGGCCTTCATCGTCGCCACCTTCAACCCCAATGACTACAAGCCTGAACTGATCAAGCGGGTCAAGGAGCAGACCGGCCGCACCCTGTCCATTCCCGGCCAGATCCGGCTCACCCTGTTTCCGCGCATCGGCGCCGACCTGGGCCAGCTCGCGCTGTCCGAACCGCGCAGCGAGCAGACCTTCGCCGCCGCCCAGCAGGTGAAGGTTTCAGTGGCGCTGCTGCCGCTGTTCTCCAAAAGGGTGGAGGTGGACCGTGTCCTGGTCGACGGCCTGAATGTCAAAGTGCAACGCGACCGCCAGGGCCGTTTCAACTTCGACGATCTGCTGCCCCAGGACGACAAAGCCCCGGCATCGCCTGACGCAGTCAAGTCGGAAGCCCCTGCCGCCCCGCCCCTGCTCCAGGTCGGCGGCATCGCCATCACCAACGCCAGCCTGGACTACCGCGACAACGCCAGCGGCCAGCGCCTGGGCGTCTCCAAGCTGAACTTCAGCACCGGCCCCATCGCCGAGGGCAGGAAGAGTCCCTTGGACTTCAGTGCCGACCTCCAGGGTACGAACCCGCAGCTGGCCCTGCAACTGAGCGTCAAGAGTGACTTCACGCCCCGGCTCGCGCAGCAAAAGCTGCTGCTCGAAAACTTCAAGGCCAGCCTGGGCGGCGCTGCGGCCGGCCTGCGTGATCTGCAGCTCAAGCTGGGCCTGGCCAGCGTCGAGGCCAGCGCGCAAACCATCGAAATCCCGGCGCTCACGCTGGAGGTCTCGGCACCCAACCCGGCCGGCGGCTCGCTGGCGCTCAAGCTGCAAGGCCCGGTCTCGGTCGATCTGGCCCATGAAGCCGTGCAGTTGGCACTCGACGGCCAGCTCGACAGCACCACCCTGGCCCTCAAGGCCGACGTGAAACGCTTCTCTCAACCAGCCATCGACTTCGACATCGCCCTGGGTGAGCTCGACGCCGACCGTTACCTGCCCAGGAGCGCCAAACCGGCCGCAGCGGCTGGCAGCGGCCCGGCCGGGCCTGAAGCCGTCATCGATCTTTCGCCGCTGCGCACGCTGGACGCACGGGGCGCGCTCAAGATCGCCTCGCTGAAAATCATGAACCTGCGTGCCGCCAGCCTCCGCCTGCAGCTCAAAGCCCAGGGGGGCAAGGCCGAACTCAAGCCGCTGACGGCCACGCTTTACGGCGGCGGCGTGAACGGCACGATCACGGCCAGTGCCCAGGGCGCCCAAAGCCTGGCCGCCAAGCTGGACCTGCGTGGCATCAACCTCGGCCCCCTGATGAAGGATGCACTGGACCAGCAACCCATAGACGGGCGCGGCAATGTGGCGCTCGATGTCAGCACCAGCGGCAACACCGTGAGCCTGTTCAAGAAGAACCTCAACGGCACGGCCGGCGTGCAGCTCATGGACGGCGCGATCAACGGCCTGGACATCGCCGGCGCCCTGCGCAATGCCAAGGCCAAACTCGGCGGCGGTTCCCAGGAAGGCAAGGCCGGCGCCCAGGAGAAGACCGACTTCACCGAGTTCGGCGCCAGCTTCAAGATCACCCAGGGTGTGGCGCACAACGACGACCTCTCCGCCAAGACGCCCCTGCTGCGCCTGGGCGGCGCCGGTGACATCTTCCTTGCCGAGGACCGGCTGGACTACACGGTGAAGGCCACCGTGGTGCCCACCCTGCAGGGCCAGGGCGGCCCCGAGATGGAACAACTCAAGGGCCTGACCCTGCCCGTGCGCCTGAGCGGCCCCTACACGGCCATCACCTGGAAGATCGACTTCGGCGCCGGTGCCGGCAACCGCGCCAGGGAACTGGTCGATCAGCGCAAGGCGCAGCTGCAGCAGGAAGCCCAGCAGCGGCTGGACGAAGAAAAGGCCAAAGCCGCGCAGCGCCTCAAGGAACAGGCCGAAGACCGGCTCAAGAACCTGCTGCGGCGCTGATGGCCCGTCTGCTGGTTCAGTCCCCGGGCTGGCCGAACTTCAGCACGCGCGTGGCCAGCAGGGTCTCGGCGAAGAAGCAGCACAGTGCGGCCATGAAGCAGCTCACGCCGGCCAGGAAGGCGTAGATCGCCAGCCGTTCGATCTGGAACACCGTGGTCTCGCCCAGGAAGAGGATCACGATGGTCAGGCCGATCATGAAGGCGCACAGGGTCAGCAAACCGATGGTGCTGTTGGCCAGCTTGCCGCGTGTGCGCAGCATGGCCAGCTCCGCGGTCCACTGCGGCGCCAGGACGGGCTCAGCATTGAGACGCAGTTTTTCTTCCAGCACACGGCCACGGTCGATGATGCGCGAGAGGCGCCCGGCCACGGCGCCGATCATGCCGGAGACGGCGGTCAGCAGGAACACCGGCGCCACGGCCAGCTGGATGCCGTGGGTCACGGTGCCGGAATCGACGAAAAGGGCCATGCGCGAACTCGTTTGGGGTCGGGTGGGGATGCGCGCCGATTATCACCCGAGGGCCCTCTGCATAACTCGCGTCGCGTGCGGCGTGGATTTTGCGGGATGAGCCGCAAGGCGCAAAACCCAAGGCAAGCCTGGACGGCTTGCCTGGTTTTGCAACGCCGTGGATCGCCCGCGAAACCACGCCCCCAAAGGGGTTCGGCCAAAAACGGGCCCTTTGCCCACCAAACCACTTGCCTGTGCCACCAGCACAGGCTGCGCGGTCTTGGCGGTCAAATCATCCCGTTTTTGACTCGAACGCGCATGACGGGAGTTATGCAGAGGGCCCTAAGCACAAACAGGGGAAGACAGGCGCTGCGTTTGTGCCTATAAAGACGCACATCCACAAGCAGCCAACAGGGGGTTCCATGAGCATCCGCATCCTGTGCATCCACGGCGTCAACACCAACGAGAACGGCGACTGGCTGGCCAAATGGCAGCAGTCCATCCGCAGCGCGGCCGCCAGTGCCGGCGTGGCCGCCGACGCCTTCGAGTTCCATGAACTGCGCTACAACCCGCACTTCGAGGCCGCCAATGCCGACGCGGCCGTCTACGCCGAGGCCGTCAAGCGCCTGTGGAACAGCTACTGGGCGCACCGCCGCGCGCTGGGCCGCTCCACGGAAAAAGGCCTGGGCACGCTGCTCGACAACACCATCGGCATGGTCGCCAAGTGGACCGCCCTGCCCCAGCTGCGCCAGCAGCTCTCCACCGATCTGGCCCAGTGCATCAAGCGCGTCAACCCGCACGTGATCTGCGCGCACAGCCTGGGTTCGCTCATCACCTACGACACGCTGGCCGCCCAGCAGGCCCTGGCCCAGGACCGCCTCTTCGTCACCCTGGGCTCACAGATCGGCCACCCGGCCCTGGCCGAAAGCTTCGGCGGTTACCTCAGGCCCCTGGGCACCGTGCGCCACTGGTACCACCTCTTCAACGCCGAAGACGCGGTGCTGACCTGCGAGCTGGATTTCCCGGAAGCGCCATTCACCCAGCTCGACACTTTTTTCGACGAATGGGGCCCGCTGGACCACAGCGCCGAGCAGTACCTGGCGCACGAGGTCACGGCCAGCAATGTCTGGGCCGGCCTGGCCGGCGCCCTGCCGCGCGGCGCCAAACCGGCCAAGCCCAAGCCGGCACCGGCCCTGGACGCCAGCTGGTTCAAGGCGCCCACTGTCCAGCGCCGCAGTCCGCGCAAGCGCCGTGCCCTGCTGATCGGCATCAACGACTACCCGCAGCCGGAAAACCGCCTGAGCGGCTGCGTCAACGACGTCTTCCAGATGAGCGCCATGCTGCAGGAGCGTGGTTACCAGCCCGAGGAAATCCGTGTGGTGCTGGACGCGCGGGCCACCACCCGCGGCGTGCAGGAGCGTCTCAAATGGCTGCTCGAAGATGTGCGCGCGGGCGACGAACGTGTGCTGTTCTACTCGGGACACGGCGCCCAGGTGGCCGCCCTGGACACCGACGGTGAACCCGACCACAAGGACGAGGCCCTGGTCACCCACGACTTCGACTGGAGCGGCAACACCGGCATCACCGACGACATGCTGGCCCAGTACTACGCCAACCTGCCCTACGAGGCGCGCTTTTCCATCATCCTGGACTGCTGCCACTCGGGCGGCATCGCGCGCGCCGGCGGCGTGGCGGTGCGCGGCATCAACCCGCCCGACGACGTGCGCCACCGCGGCATCGAATGGGATGTGGACAAGCAGATGTGGTTCCCGCGCAAGAAGCTGGACCTGCGCGGCCGCATGAACAAGGCGCCGGCCGATGTGGTGCGCCGTTACCTGGGGATCGATGGCGCCACCCAGAAGATGGGCCGTGCCGTGGGCCGCTGGAGCGACGACCCCGCCGCCTTCAAGGCCGCCACCCGGCGCCTGGGCCACCACGGCCCCTACAACCCGGTGCTGCTGGCCGCCTGCCGCGAAGACCAGTACGCCTACGAGTACACACACGGCTCCGTGCCCTACGGCGCCATGACCTTCATGCTGATCCAGCAGCTGCGCGCGACCGCCGGGCGCAAGACGCTGGAAGACGTGGTGACGCAGTGCAACAGCGTGCTCAAGAGCAAGCTGGGTTACGAGCAGGAAGTGCAGCTCTACCGCCCGCGCGAGCACCAGCAGACGCGTTTTCCCGGCAAGGCGCCGGTGGCGAAGAAAAAAACCTGAACGACCCTCCACCGTTCGGGCTGAGCCTGTCGAAGCCCTTAGCTGACGTCTGCTTTTTCAGACGCGCGTTTCGACAGGCTCAACGCGAGCGGGTTGGTTCAGCGCTGCGCCCGACGCAGCGGCGTCAGCAGGCCCGACAGACCGTTGTGGTCGATCTCGTGCATCAGGGCCAGCAGGCGGCCCAGGTCCCCGCTGGGAAAGCCTTCACGCGCGAACCAGTTGAGGTAATTGCCCGGCAGGTCGGCGATCAGCCGGCCTTTGTACTTGCCGTAAGGCATTTCCACGGTCAGCAGGCGCTGCAGCTGTTCGGGGTCGCCCATCATCCCCCCGCCCTTTTGGCCGCGTAACCCTGCGCAAGCAACAGGGCCAGCACCTTCTCGGCATGGTCGCCCTGCACCTCGATCACGCCGTCCTTCACCGTGCCGCCCGTGCCGCAAGCGGCCTTGAGCTGCTTGCCCAGCTGGGTCAGGGCCGCCGCATCCAGCGGCAGGCCCCGCACCACGGTCACGGCCTTGCCGCCGCGCCCGCCGGTCTCACGCGTCACGCGCACCTTGCCGTCGCCCAGGGACTGCGCCGCCTGCTGCGACTTGCAGACGCACTGCGCCTGCGGGCGGCGGCAGACCGGGCACATGCGCCCGCCCTCGGTGGAATAGACCAGACCCCCGCTGTGCTTCACGGCTCGAACTTGGCGTTGAAGAGGGTCACGTCGGCCTCGTTCTCGAAGCTCACCAGCTGGCCCTGCTTGTTGTCAGCCAGGCGGCTGGCGGCGAACAGGCTGTAACGGCCCTGGAGGCCCATGGCCGGCAGGTCGATCAGCGCATAGGGATGGGGCACGAAGACCTGGTGCTCGAAAAGGATGCGGTGCGTGTTGCGCGGCGAGGGGTAGAGCTGGTAGTCACCGCTCGTGAAGGACTTGCTGCTTTGCATGGGCGCTCTCTGGAAGACGCCATTATCCCCGCGCCCCGGGGTTCAGCTCGGGCTAGTTCTCGTAGCTGGAGCGCGGCGCCCGCCTTCTTTCCAGCAGGAACTGCCGGCGCTCCTCTTGCTCAATGGCGTCGAGCTGTTCGCGCGCCAGGTGCAGGATCTGGTTGAACTCCCGCACCTTGTCGTAGGATCGCCCATGCGATTCATTGGCCAGTTTGCGGCCCACGTCCTGCATCACCGAGAGCAGCTTGGACAACTGATCAGTGTGGTCGGCGCGTTCCTCGAATTCGAAAACCATGATCCACCCCTGAATGGCTAACCTTGATCGGGCTTTTTGCCCGTCTGCCTTCTGCGGTGGCAGTTTCAAACAGCATACTCATTTCGTAACTCTTTGTCACACTTTTATTCCGCATAATGGAATCAACCGCCTCATGAACACCCACCAGCCCACGCCGAGCAAGGACGACATCAACCTGCTCGAACCTTTTGAACGCCTGGGACTGGACCGCATCCGCCTGATCGCCAGCACCGGCGAAGCCGACAAAGCCTGCGCCGAGCTGTCCGCCGTGGCCCACCTGGGCTTCGACACCGAATCCAGGCCGACCTTCCGTGTGGGTGAACCATCTGACGGCCCGCACACCGTGCAGCTGGCCACGGCCGAACAGGCCTGGGTCTTCCAGCTGCAGGACAGCGGCTGTCGCGCCCGTGTGGCCGAGCTGCTGGCGCTGCCCGGTGTGATCAAGGCCGGCTTCGGACTGGGCGACGACCGCAAGCGCATCACATCCAAGCTGGGTGTGGAGCCGGCCGGTGTGCTGGAGCTCAACACCGTGTTCCGCGAGCGCGGTTACCGCAAGGACATGGGCGTGAAGGCCGCGGTGGCCATCCTGTTCCAGCGCCGCTTCATCAAGTCCAAGAAGGCGGCCACCTCCAACTGGGCCAACCCGCGCCTCACGGAAGCGCAACTGATCTATGCGGCCAACGACGCCTGGGCCGCCATCCGCGTGTTCCACGCACTCGGCCTGGGTGCTACGCCGGCTTGATCTCGTACATCCCGTCGCCCATATTGCGCAGCGGGCCAAACACGGCGGCGATGGCCGCCGTCTCGGCCGCCTGCCATTGCTCGACGATCTCGCGCTCGGCATCGGTCAGGGCCGCAAGGTCGGGCTGCTCGCCGTAGGCTGCCGCAATGCGCTGGTAGGCCAGGTACACCGGCAAAACCAGGCTGGCGTCGCCCAGCGTCTCTTCCAGCGCGCGGCGAAAACGCAGCACGGCCTCGCGGTGCTGGGCCTCGGACACGCCCTCGGCGTCGAAGAGTTTCACGGTGTAATTCATCAGGCGGATAGCTTAACTTGGTACAGTGCAGTCTCAGAACCAAGTCAGACCTATGAGTAAACAAAGTGAATGGCCCGGTAAGGTGCTTGCCTTGGTCAAGGGCGGCAACGCGGCAGCGGCCATCGCCCAGATCAAGGTGGCGCCCACCGTGAAAGACCTCCAGCAGCTCCAGGCCGCCATCGAGAAGGCCCAGCTCAAGGGGCGCTGGCGCAATGTGGACCTCGCCATCGAGGAAAACCTGGCCCTGCTGGCCGCGCCGCGCCTGCACCGCTCACCCTGAACCACGATCCGAGGAGACCCCCATGAGCGACACCCCCGAAAAACGCAGCCTCTGGGTCCGCGTGCTACTCATGCTGCTGACCGGCCTGGCCCTGCACCTGGCCCTCACGGTGCTGGGCGCCCTGGCCCTGGTGCAGCTGCTGCTGTCCATCGTGACCGACGGCCCCAACGAACGCCTGCAGCGCTTCGGCCGCAGCCTGGGGCAGTACCTGCGGCAGATCACCGATTTCCTGAGCTTCGCCAGCGAAGAAGCGCCCTTCCCCTTTAGCGACTGGCCCAACGGGGACTGAACCTCCGCTGCGTTATTGCATTTTGGCAATATATTGCCAGGATGCAATACAAATGACCGCCCAGCTGATCGCCCGGGCCAAGGAGGTGCGCGATGACGGCAGCATCGTCGAGATCGTCGTCTGGTTTTTGCCGACACCCCTGGCACCGTGCACCCATGCCTACCAGTACCGGCTGTATTTCGGGGCCGGTGGTGTCTGCCGTGTGCGCTATGACAATGAACGTGGCAAGGGTGATCACCGGCACGTGGATGAGGACGAACACCCTGCACCTTTGTGAGCCTCGACCGCCTGCTGGACGATTTCCAGCGTGATGTTGAAACCTGGAGTCCCTCGCCATGAAAGCCGTCATCGACATCGCCCCCCGCGGCTCGGTCTTCAAGACCGCGCGCCGCCAGCTCAAGGCGGCCGAGGCCGGCGCGCGTTATGGGGCCGACTACCACCTGAGCTTCGAATCGGCCCGCACCCTGTTTTCGGAACTCACCCCCGCGCGCATCGACCTGCTCGAAGCCCTGCGCCAGTGCGGCCCCTGTTCCGTCTACGCCCTGGCCAAGGAAACCGGGCGCAACTACTCCAATGTGCACACCGACGTGGCCAAGCTCGAAGAGCACGGCCTGGTGCAACGCACCCCCGAAGACGCGGTCTTCGTGCCCTTTGAGTCCGTGGAAATCCACCTTTCGCTGTTCAGGCAGGCTGCCTGAACCGCCCGTTCACAGCCGTGCCGCCAGCCGCGCGGCCTGGTCGATGGCGCGCTTGGCATCCAGCTCGCCGGCTTCCAGCGCGCCACCGATCAGGTGAGGCTTTTTTCCCTGCGCCTGCAGCTCATCGGCCAGCGTGCGCAGCGGCAGCTGGCCCGCGCACAGCACCACCGTGTCGCAGGCGATCCACGTCGGGTTCTCGCGCTGCTCGCCGTAGGACACCAGCAGGCCCCAACCTTGAGTTGTCCCTTCGGTGAACGCGCCGATGCGTTCGTAGTTCACGCCGCCGATCATCTTGACCTGCTTCATCTTGAGCGCCGCGCGGTGGATCCAGCCCGTGGTCTTGCCCAGGCCGTCACCCAGCTTGCCGGCCTTGCGCTGCAGCAGGGTCACCTGGCGCTCGGGCGGGCCCACCTGCGGCCCTTCAGCGCTCAGGCCGCCGCGCTCCTGCGCCGGGTCTGTCACGCCCCACTCGGCCAACCAGGCCGGCAAGTCCACCGTGGTGGAGTGGCCTTCGCTCACCAGGAACTCCGCCACGTCGAAGCCGATGCCGCCCGCGCCCACGATGGCCACGCGCCGGCCCACGGGCAACTTGCGCCGCAGCACGTCGATGTAACTCAGCACCTTGGGATGGTTCTGCCCTTCGATCTTCGGATCGCGTGGTGTCACACCCGTGGCCACGATCACCTCGTCGAAACCCTGCAGGTCGGCCGCCAACACGGTGCTGTTGAGGTGCAGCTGCACACCCGTGGTCTGCACGCGCCGCGCCAGGTAACGCAGCATCTCGTGGAACTCCTCCTTGCCCGGCACCACCTTGGCCATATTGAGCTGGCCGCCGATCTCGGGGGCCGCGTCGAACAGATGCACCTCGTGCCCGCGCTCGGCGGCCAGCGTGGCCGCCGTCAGGCCGGCCGGGCCGGCCCCCACCACGGCCATGCGTTTGCGCTGCACTGTGGGGCGGTAGACCAGCTCGGTCTCGTGGCAGGCCCGCGGGTTCACCAGACAGCTGGTGAGCTTGTTCCTGAAGATGTGGTCCAGGCAGGCCTGGTTGCAGGCGATGCAGGTGTTGATGTCCGCACTGCGGCCCAACGCCGCCTTCTTCACGAAGTCCGCGTCGGCCAGCAGCGGGCGGGCCATGGACACCATGTCGGCGCTGCCCTCGGCCAGCAAAGCTTCGGCCACCTCGGGGGTGTTGATGCGGTTGGAGGTCACCAGCGGCGTGCTCAGGCCCGCCGCCGCGAACTCGGCCTTCATCTTTTTCGTGACCCAGGCGAAGGCCGCGCGCGGCACGCTGGTGGCAATGGTGGGCACGCGGGCCTCGTGCCAGCCTATGCCGGTGTTGATGATGCTGGCCCCGCCCTGCGCCACGGCCTTGCCCAGCGTGACCACCTCGTCCCAGGAACTGCCGCCGGGCACCAGGTCGATCATGGAGAGGCGGTAGATGATGATGAAGTCGCTTCCCACCGCCTCGCGCGTGCGCGCCACGATCTCCAGCGGCAGGCGCATGCGCTGGCTGTAGTCGCCGCCCCAGGGGTCCTCGCGGTGGTTGGTGTGCCTGGCGAGAAACTGGTTGATGAAATAACCCTCGGAACCCATGATCTCCACGCCGTCGTAGCCGGCCTCGCGGGCCTTGACCGCGCAATTCACGAAGGCGCGGATCTGCCGCTCCACGCCACGCGCCGACAGCTCGAAGGGTTTGAAAGGCGAGATCGGCGACTTGATGGCCGAGGGTGCCACGGCCAGCGGGTGGTAGGCGTAGCGCCCCGTGTGCAGGATCTGCAGCGCGATCTTGCCACCGGCCTCGTGCACGGCGCGTGTCACCACCTGGTGCCGTCTGGCCGCGCCCGAGGTGGACAGCGTGCCGGCGAAGGGCTTGGCCCAGCCCGCGATATTGGGCGCAAAACCGCCCGTCACCATGAGCCCCACCTCGCCCTCGGCGCGTTCGCGGAAATAGGCCGCCAGCTTGCTCAGGTCGCGCCCGTCTTCCAGGCCGGTGTGCATGGAGCCCATGAGCACGCGGTTCTTGAGCTGCGTGTAGCCGAGGTCCAGCGGGGCCAGCAGATGGGGGTAAAGCGAGAGGCCGGGGAGCGTGGTGGATGCGGACATGGCTTTTTTCTGGGTGGGGGCAATGCTGCCGCCATCATAGGGCTGCGATCCGGGGCGGCGGAGCGCGCCGGCCAGATGGGCTAACATTGCGGTTTTATCGTCAGCCAGAAGGAGCCCCAGATGGGCAACAAGATCGTTACCGAAGCAGACCGCAAAGCCACCCCCCGTCCGAAGCCGCTCAATGGCGTGACCCTGCCCACCGGCGGCCGCGGCCAACGCGTCAGCCTGGAGCGTGGCGTCGCCACCCGCAGCAAGAAGAACCCGGGCAAGCGCCCCTCGAAGGGCGGCTGATCCCGCGCTGGCTCGCGCCAGCGTCAGCCCCAGACAAAAGGCCCTCATCGAGGGCCTTTTGTCTGGGCGCGCGCTCGGGGTGACAATGCGTCGGTGCCCCACCCCTCCACCCTGCGCATGACCTGCCTCAAAGCCCTCACGGCCGTCCTCCTCTGGCTGCTCATCGGGCAAGCGGCAGGGGGCGAGAGGCTCAAGGTCGGCTCCAAGCGCTTCACCGAAGCCTACATCCTGGCCGAGATCGTCAGCCAGTCGGCCCGGAACGCCGGTGAGATCGAGGTCTCGCACCGCCAGGGCCTGGGCAACACGGCCATCCTGCTCAGCGCCCTGCAGGCCCGCAGCATCGATGTCTATCCCGAGTACACCGGCACCATCGCGCGCGAAATCCTGCGCCTGGACCAGGTGCCGCCCCTGCCGGAACTGAACGCCCAACTCGCCAGGCTCGGCCTGCAGGCCTCGGTGCCCCTGGGCTTCAACAACAGCTATGCCCTGGCCATGCGTGAGCGGGACGCCGCAGCGCTGAACATCACCCGCCTGTCCGAGCTGAAAAACCATCCGGACCTGCGCTTCGGCCTGTCCCAGGAGTTCATCGGCCGCACCGACGGCTGGCCGGGACTGCAAAAGGCCTACGCGCTGCGGCAGGCCCGGGCGCGCGGGCTGGACCACGGCCTGGCCTACGAAGCCCTTGCGCAGAACCAGATCGACGTCACCGACGTCTACACCACCGACGCCAAGATCGACGCCTTCGCGCTGCGCGTGCTCGAAGACGACAGCCACTACTTTCCGCGCTACGAGGCGGTGCTGCTGCACCTGGCCGATCTGCCCACGCGCTCGCCCCGCAGCTGGGCCGCCCTCAGCCGGCTGGAGGGCCGCATCGACGAAGCGGCCATGCGTCGCATGAATGCCGCTGCGGAACTCGAAGGCAAAAGCTTCCAGAACGTGGCGCAGGCGTTTCTGAGCGGCGAGTTGACAGCCCCCCCGAAGACAAGCTCCGGTCATCTGACGGTCCGCAGTGTGCTGGCCAAGCTCTTCGCCCCCGATCTGCTGCGCCTCACGATGGAGCACCTGGCGCTGGTCTTCCTCTCGCTGGGCGCGAGCATGGTGCTGGGCATCCCGCTGGGCATCCTGGCGGCGCGTTTTCCCGCCCCCGGCGCCGTCATCCTGGGCCTGACCGGGGTGCTGCAAACCATCCCCTCGCTGGCCCTGCTCGCCATCCTCATCCCCATCACGGGCAGCATCGGCCTGGCGCCGGCCTTCATCGCCCTGACCGTGTATGCGCTGCTGCCCATCGTGCGCAACACGCACGCCGGCCTGGGCCAGGTCCCGCACGGCATGAAACAGGCGGCCCTGGCCCTGGGCCTGTCGCCCTGGCTGACGCTGCGCCTGGTCGAACTGCCGCTGGCGCGCGCCACGCTGCTGGCCGGTATCAAGACCTCGGCGGTCATCAACGTAGGCACCGCCACCATCGCGGCCTTCATCGGTGCGGGCGGTTACGGCGAACGCATCGTCACCGGCCTGGCCCTGAACGACAACGCCACCCTGCTGGCCGGCGCTATTCCCGTGGCGCTGATGGCGCTGGCCATCGAAGGCGCCTTCACGCTGGGCGAGCGCGGCCTCTTTCCTGAAACCGGGCGAAAAACGATCTAGGCAGCGGGTTGCTCCGGCAGCAACACGGGATAGGGTCTTTTGACTATTGCCATAAAAAGCCATCCAGCGTACAACTCGTAACTGTGCAGGGAGTCAGCCGGCCTCGTTGGGTACGGGCCAAACAAAAAGCGGTTGCGGTATGCGGATCGACTCGATGCAAGGGCACTGGGGATTGCTTTCAACCGAGCCCGCCAGTCGCCGAGAGATCAGGTACGCGATGGTGCCTGTGGCGGTTTCCATTTTGCTTTTCCTGGCGACGGCCCCTATTGCCAGGACGCCCCTGGCCGAAGTCCCGGCTTTCATCCCCATCTACGTTGCCTCGCTTGTGATCTGCGACCTGATCACGGCGGCCCTGCTCTTTGGCCAGTACAGCGTCTTACGCTCGCCGGCATTGCTGGTATTGGCCGGCGGCTACCTCTACACCACCTGCATCACGGCGGCCTATGCCATGGTCTTCCCCGGCCTGTTCTCGCCCACCGGTCTGCTGGGCTCCGGCCCGCAGACCACGTCTGCCATATACATGGCATGGCACGGTGGCTTCCCGCTGTTTGTCATGGTCTATGCCGGGGTCAAGGACAGCAGGCTGGCGACAACCCCGGGCATCGCGCCGGTCAAGGCGAGCGTCCCCATCCTCTCCATGATCACCGGGGTGTTCGCCTTTGTGATCGCGTCGACACTCGTCGCCACCCAGGGTCATGCCTGGCTGCCGGTGTTCCTTGACGGCAACCGGACCACCGACGTGGGGCGCATTTTCCTCACGGGTGTCTGGGTCTTGAGCCTGGTTGCGGCGCTGGTGCTCTGGCGACGCAAGCCCCATAGCGTGCTCGACATCTGGGTGCTGGTCGTGATGTGCGTCTGGCTGTGCAATATCGCGCTGGCGGCCATGCTGAACACCGGCCGCTACGACCTGGGTTGGTACGTGGGGCGCATCTATGGCCTGCTGGCCGCCAGCAGCCTGCTCATTGCACTGCTGATCGAAGACGGCCGCCAGTACAACCGGCTGGTGCAGATGTCGGTCGAATTGAGGAGCGCAAACCACGCCCTGGACCGGCTCTCCAGGCACGACGGACTGACCGGGCTGGCCAACCGGCGCTATTTCGACGAGTACCTGGCCGAGCAGATCGCCATCGCCAGCCGCCACCAGCGTCCCCTGGCCCTGCTGATGTGCGACGTCGATCACTACAAGGCCTACAACGACCTCTATGGACATCAGGCCGGGGACGAATGCCTGAAACAGATCGCCCGTGCCCTGCGCTCCTGCTGCAACCGGCCTGCAGACATGGCAGCCCGGTATGGCGGGGAGGAATTCGCCCTGATCCTGCCTGACACTGGGCCGGACGGCGCCCACCAGATCGCCGAAGCCGCCCGTCAAGCGGTGGTCGATCTGGCCATACCCCATGAACGCTCGGCAGCCAGCGCCCATGTCAGCATCAGCGCCGGCCTGGCCCTGCTGAACCTGAAAATGGACCCCGACGAATTGCTCTACGCGGCCGACCAGTGCCTGTACCAGGCCAAGGGCCAGGGTCGCAACCGCGTGGTCAGCATGCCGATGGCGGCATGAGCCCCGCCTTGATCGCGAGAAGAACCAAAGGCCATCGGTGAGGGCCTTGATTGCTTGGTTTTGCTTCGACGTTCAGGCTGTCGCGGCCTGTATCTGCCGTCGGCGCAGCAACCCCAGGCCGAACAGCGTGGCCGTGAGGTACATGCTGACCGAGTAGATCGCCGCCGGCAGCGCCAGCTGGAAATTGCCCAGCACCGACAGCGCCACGAAGATCGCGAGCGTGGAGTTGTGGATGCCGATCTCGAAGCTCACGGCCGTGGCCATGGCCTTGTCCAGCCCGGCCCAGCGCGAGAGGTAATACCCCGCCAGCAGGCTCAGCAGGTTGAAGGCCAGCACCACCGGGCCCAGGCTGGCGAAGGACTCGGTGAGCGCCGTCCACTCCTTGGCGATGGCGATGATGGCAAAGACCGCCAGCACCAGGGCGCTGAAGGCCTTCATGGGCTTTTCCATGCGCGCGGCAAAACCCGGCTGTTTGCCGCGCACCACCATGCCGATGGCCGCCGGCACCAGGATCACGCCCACCACCTCGAACACCTTGCCGAACTGCAGCGGCACGATCTGGCCGCTCTGCACGAAGGTGGCGATGGCCCAGTTCGTGATCAGCGGCAGGCTGACGATGGACAGCACCGTGTTGATGGCCGTGAGCGAAATGTTCATCGCCACGTTGCCGCCAAACAGATGGCTGAACAGATTGGCCGACACCCCGCCCGGCGAAGCCGCCAGCAGCATCAGCCCCACGGCATAGACCGGCGCCACGCCCAGGCCCACGATGAGCCCCCAGGCCACGGCGGGCAGCAACAGCATCTGGATGGCCAGGGCCAGCAGCACGGCCCTGGGGTGCAGTCTTAGGCGAACGAAATCACCCAGCGAGAGCGACAGGCCCAGGCCGAACATCACCAGGGCCAGGGCCCCGAGCAGCAGGGCCGGCAAGGCCGCGGTGAAGTTCATAGCCTAACCTCCGTGCTGCGCACTGCGGCGCGAACGCCTTCGGGCGGCCGGGCGGCGTTCATGCCGCGGCCACCCGTGCGCCGTGCGCACCGGCACCGATACGGCGGTCAATCTCGGCCTTCACGTCCTGGCGCAGGCGCAGGGCAAAGGCCACCTCGGCCGTCAGGAACAGCGGCCCCACCAGCAGGCCCACCATGTCGTCCACAAAGGCCGGCTTGCGGCCTTCCCAATAGTGGCCGATGAACTGGATGATCCAGCCCACGACAAACAGACCGATGCCCCAGCCCAGCCACACGGCCGTGCCCTGCGCGGCGATCCACTGGCTGATCCACAGGCTCACGATCAGCTGCGCCACCATGGCCAGGCCAAAGCGCAGGTCCAGCCGCAAATAGAACAGCGAGGACAGGATGGCCAGCAGCAGGGCCGGCGTGAGCGGCAAACCGCCCCCATCCATGCCCATGCTCCAGGCCGGGCGCGAAAGCAGTGTGGTCACGGCCAGCACGATCATGGGGATGCCCACGAAATGCGTGGCCACGTTGCGCTGGTCCTGGTGGTAGGCCGCGTACTGGGTCAGGTGGTCGGTGAGTGTTTTCATGGTCGTCTCCTTCTGCACATTGACAGACATCAATGATCGACCTACCCTCGCCCACAGTCTGTCAGGTACCCGACACAAGCCTTCGCCCCCGTACAAACCCCATGAACGACGCGCAACACTACCTGCCCGTGCTGAACTCCGGCCGCTGGTACGCCCAGCTGCCACCGGAATTCGCCCAGGCCCTGCTGCAGATGAGCAAGGTGCGCAGCCTGCTGACGGGTGAGGCCCTGTTCCTGCGCGACAGCCCGACCTGCGGTCTCTACGCCCTGGTGTCGGGTGCCATCCGTATCTCGGGCCAAAGCGGCCGCGGCGACGACGCGCGCGAGGCCCTGCTGGTGGTGCTGACGCCGCCGCAATGGTTCGGCGAGATTTCGGTCTTCGACGGCTCGGCCCGCACCCACCACGCCCATGCGGCCGAGCCCAGCGTCCTGCTGCAGGTGCCCCACGCGGAGCTGCTGGCCTGGCTGAACGAACACCCTCAACACTGGCGCGACCTGGCCGTGCTCATGGCCGAGAAGCTGCGCATGGCCTTCGTGAACATGGAAGAACAGACCGTGCTCAGCGCCCCGCTGCGCCTGGCACGCCGCCTGGTGGGCATGGCCGAGGGTTACGGGGTGCAGAGTGGCAAAGGCGGCACACGGCGTGTGCTGGCCGTGACCCAGCAGGAACTGGCGCTGATGATCGGCGTGTCACGCCAGACGACAAACCAGATCCTCAAGGAGCTGGAAGCGCAGGGGATATTGTGGGTGCAGCGGGGGGGCATGGAGATACTGGACTTGCCCGGATTGAGGACGTTGTGTCAGTGAGGTAACGCCCCAATTCCAATATCAAGTTGCTTGTGTGCCTGAACTTGGCTAAACACAAACTAGAGCTACTGCTATTTAGGTAGTGAACTCAGCTCATGCGCACGGATCACAGCCTCGACTCTGACGCTTCCAGGAGGAAGAATCGTCGCTTGCTCTTCATTCTGCGAGAGTTCAATCATTCGCTGTTTCGCCAATTGGTGAAGCAACTTCTTGAAATATGTCCTATTTTTACTACCCGTCCAGTTCGCAATATCTGAAGTAGCTTCGCCATCAGCGCTACTATCAAGCAGCAAAAGAATTTGGTCCTTCAATGCAATCTTTGGATCAAGCACCCGCCGAACACCGTTCAGACCATCCCAAACAAGAGGGATACGTCTTATGGAAATCGCATCTACTATTTGCTGTGCTTCTGTAGTACTCGTCAAGTGAAGCACTCGAACAAGCTCGCCCATGATCCAATTGGCAAGCGCAAGAACGGCAGCAGAGTCCATGTGATTTGAGTCAACATCTCCACCGACATGCCCAACTCCTCGATTATTTCTCACCTCGTAGAGAGCAGGCAAAAGACGCGGGATCAATATTTGAAAGCCACGCGGAACGTGACTCCGACTCTCCAAGGCACGGCAGGCATTCACCATATTTACCGGCTTCGCGGGCGCATTTGCGTAGTTGCCAGCGCCATATCCGTCAACTATTGTGTAGACCACCTCGCAGAATTTACCTCCGCCTAATGCAGCCGGTGTCCAACGTCTCTCGAGATAGCTCTGCACTATGGTTCGATACTCCGCAAGTAACGGGTCACGCAAGCCAGCAGGAAGTGCCCCGAAAGCGGTAATCGGTGTACTCATCCCAGGAACGTTTTACCTTCAGGGGTGACGAAAAACGCTTTTCCTTCCTTTTCGCAATGTCCCTTACTTACGTTTTTGTTCAAACATTCAGATGCGTTACCCAGTCTAGGCTGATTAGCATCCGACAGTGCCTTCGATACATCACCGGTCTGAAGGCGCCGTGATCCCTTGCTATGCAACCATTCGGCCGTTGCAAGGAAACGTCGTACGTGGTTTTTCGTTGCCCCTTTCTTTTGGAGAAAACTGGGCAATGTGCCTACATCTTTAGCACCGTTGGATCCATTTTGATCACTGGAGCCTGAGTCCGCAGGGGGATGAATTGCAGCAAGTGCAGGCGCAGATGCTAGGAGTTTATCGAGTTGCTTTTCAAGCCAATCTTCTGTTCCTTCCCCAGAAAACGTGATTGCACCGACGGATATTTCAATTTTTGCGGTTGTCAAAGGTGGCCTCCACTTAGTTTGCCTAGTTAAACGAAATTACAGACCCTTAAGGTCAAATGCTAAGCCGTTTCCTCTATTTTTGACATCCCCCAAAAGGGGGCATGCTCCAAAAAAGGCGCCTTATCAGAGCCCCTTTTACCTCCCTAATCTTCTCTCCTCCGGTCAAATCGCATTACCCAAGCGTTCCACCCCCTCACGTATCTTGTCCTCCCCCACCGTCGCAAAACTCAGGCGCAGGGTCGAGGCATCGGGGTTGGTCGCATAAAACGGCGCACCCGGCACAAAGGCCACGCCCTTTTCAATCGCACGTTTGGCCAGTTCACCCGCATCCTTGAGCTTGCCGCCCGCGCCTGTGAGCCGGGCCCAGAAGAACAGGCCGCCGCCGGGCTGGGTGAATTCGATGGCGTCGCCCAGTTCCTTCTTCAGGCATTCGCCCATGGTCTTCGCACGCCCGGCATAGACCTCACGCACATGGGCCAGGGTGGCGGGCATGCGGCCGGCCTTGAGGTATTGCGCGGCGGTGGCCTGGGCAAAGGTGCTGGTGTGGGCGTCGCTGAACTGCTTGCACATCGTTGCCTTGGCCAGCAGTTCGGCCGGGGCGATCATCCAGCCCACACGCAGGCCGGGGCTGAGCACCTTGCTGAGTGAACCGCAGTGCACCAGCCAGTCACGGCTGCCGGGCACCTGGGCGGTGAGGGCCAAAAGGCTCGCCGGCGGGGCCTTGCCGAAATAGAGGTCGCCGTAGGGATCGTCCTCGATCACCACGGTCCTGGTTTTCACGGCCAGCTCAAGAATGCGCTTGCGGCGCTCCAGGCTCAGGGTGGCGCCGCTGGGGTTGCCGAAGGTGGGGATGAGGTAGACGAACTTCGGCTTGTGCTCGGCAATCAGCTGTTCCAGCTGGTCGACCTGCACGCCGTGCGCATCGATGGGCGCGCCGATCACGTTGGCGCCGTAAAGGCGGAAGCACTGGATGGTGGCCAGGAAGGTGGGCGCCTCCACGATGACCTTGTCACCCGGGTCGATCAGGGTCTTGCCGATCAAATCCAGCGCCTGCTGGCTGCCGGTGGTGACGATCAGCCCGTCCGGGCTGACCTGCACGCCCTTGCTGCCCATGAAGGCGGCGAGCTGTTCGCGCAGGGGGTTGTAGCCCTCGGTGGCGCCGTACTGCAGGGCGGCGCCGGGTTCCTCGCTCAGGGCTTTCTGCGAGGCTTCGCGGATGCCCTCCACGTCGAACATGGCGCTGTCGGGGAAACCGCCGGCGAAGGAGATGATGCCGGGCTTGCCCAGCAGCTTGAAGAGTTCGCGGATGGCGGAGGTTTCGACGTGGTTGAGGCGGTCGGCGAATTGCATGGGGTGCGAGCGTGACGGAGAAAACCCCGATTCTCCGTCAAACCGCCCCGCCCTCGGCGAGCTGGCTCCCCCGTTCGGACTGAGCTTGTCGAAGTCCTGTCCTTGGCTGGCGCTGCGCTTCGACAGGCTCAGCGCGAACGGTGATGGAATTCAGTCCGTACGGATATGGACCTCAGTCCGTACGGATCTCCGGCTCAGCCCGAACGGGATAAGAGCACGAAGGGGAAACTATTTCGGCAGCGGCAGGGTTTTGCCTTCGGAGGCGGCGGGCACGGCCACGCCCAGCCAGCCGGCCACGGTGGGGGCGATGTCCACGATCTCCACGCGCTGCTCCACACGGCCGGGTTTCACCCAGCGCGGGCCCCAGGCCAGGATGGGCACGTTGGTGTCATAGGGGTAGGGCGAGCCGTGCGTGGCGATGCTGGTGCTGGACTGGAACATCCAGTAGGGCTTGAGGACGTACTGCACGTCGCCCGAGACGTCGACGTGCCAGGCACGCTGCATGGCGCCGAAGAAGGGGCCGTCGATGCGGCTGCCCGCGGCCAGTTCGCGCCGGGTGTAGGCGGCGGCGATGCCCGCTTCTTCGAGCAGCAGGTCACGCGCTTCGTCGGCCACATCGTCGGGGTCCACGCGGTGCTGGCTGATGAGTTGCTTGTCGAGCAGCAGGGCCGAACCCGAGAAGCTGACCCACTTGCCCGCGCCGAACTCCTGCTCCAGGCCGCTGTTGACGCGCGCCAGCAGCTGGCTGCCGACGATACGGCCCGAGCGCAGGCCCTGCTGGGCGGTGAACTCGGGCGCGGGCATGAAACCGTGGTCGGCGGTGAGCGTGACGATGTAGTTGTCGCGGCCCACGGTGGCGTCCAGGTGCTTGAAGAAGTCCTGCAGCTGGCGGTCGAGCTGCAGCAGGTGGTCGTGCGAAAAACGCGATTCGGCGCTGAAACGGTGGTTGATGTAGTCGTGCGCCGAGAGGCTGATGGCCAGGATGTCGGGCACGTTGTCCTGGCCCAGGCCCTCGCCGGCGAGGGCGGCGCGCGCGAAGTCCAGGGTGAGCTGGTCGGCATAGGGGCTGCGCAGCAGCTGGTTGTAATAGGCCGGGCCCGGGGCTCCGTCGCCCGGCGCGCCCATCATCATGGGCAAGGCGGCGGCCTTCTGGCCGTACCAGGGCTGGCGGTCGGGGATGGAGCGGGCGTAGGCCTCTTCGGGCAACACCGGCTTCCACTCTTTCCTGAACCAGCGGTCGGCGGGTTTGGCGGCGTTGAAGGCGTTGACCCAGGCCGGGTGCTGGGGCATGTAGAAGGTGCTGCTGGCAAAAAAGCCGGTCTGCGCCATGTACATGTAGGCGGTGCCGGTCTGGCCCGCGGGCAGGATGGCGCCGCGGTCCTTGCCCGAGATGCCGATGACCTTGGCGCGGGGGTCGGCGCGCCGCAGCACGTCGCCCACGGTCTCCACCTTGAGGTTCCTGGGGCTGGTGCCGTCCAGGGGCTGGGTCTTGTGGCCGATGTAGCTGGCGCCGATGTCACCGGTGCAGTACTCGGGCGCGCCGGTCATGGCGTCGCGCCATTCGTTGGCGATGATGCCCGTGCGGTGGGGGTAGGCCCCGGTGAGCATGGTGGCGTGGCCGGCGGCGGTGACGGTGAAGGCGTGGCCGTAATGCGCGTCGGCGAACCAGGCGCCGCGGTCCAGGAAACGCGCCAGGCCGTCGGGGGCCAGCTGGTCGCGGTAGGCCAGCACCTGACGCTGCGGCAGGCCGTCCACCACCAGGAATACAAGCAGGCGCGGCCGGTTGGTGAAGACGGGCGCGGCAGGCGCGGCCGGTGGCACCGCGGGCGGGCTGGCCACCACCGCGGCCGGCGCCGGCGTGGACGCAGCGGCCGGGGCATCCGCTTCGGGCAGGGCCTGGCACGCGGCCAGCAAGGCCGTCAGCAGGCCGGCCAGGCACAGGCGCAGGGCGCGCGGTGGGGCTCGAAGCTTCATGGTCAGACGTGAGGTTGAACAGCGAGGCGAGGATCATCCCATGAAATCCGCGGCCTGCGCAGGACGGCTGCATGGACCTGATGGACAATGCTGTAACCGGAGATTTCCACCCTTGCCGCCGGCATGACC
Organism: Curvibacter fontanus; assembly: GCF_054780335.1. Taxonomy (NCBI): domain Bacteria; kingdom Pseudomonadati; phylum Pseudomonadota; class Betaproteobacteria; order Burkholderiales; family Comamonadaceae; genus Curvibacter; species Curvibacter fontanus. The sequence continues at coordinate 213,819 of NZ_BAAGWN010000004.1, read as the reverse complement.
TGCCGGCACACTGGCCCCACCCGCGACACCAGGATGCCCCATGTCCGATCTTTCCGAATTCTTCCAGTCCGTCAAGCTGCCGGTGATGCCCGAGGTGGCGCACGCCCTGATCCGCACCCTGCACGACGAGGACGTGTCCATCAGCCAGGTGCGCGACCTGATCGCCAAGGACCCCGTCCTCACCGCCAAGGTGCTGCGCAGCGCCAACAGCGCCGCCATGGGCATGCGCCGCGAGATCGGCACGCTGGACGCGGCCATCGCCATGGTGGGCCTGTCCCAGGTGCGCACGCTGGCGCTGACGGCCTGCATGAACGTGGCCTTCCCCGTGGTGCCCGGCCTGGACCGCACCGAGTTCTGGCGCAACAGCATGGCCTGCGCCGGTTACTCGCAATGGCTGGCCGGCGGCATCGGTCTGGACGCCCAGCAGGCCTGGCTGACCGGCATGATGCTGCGCCTGGGTGAGCTGCTGATCGTGCAGGCCAAACCCGCCACCCTGGCCGAACTGGAACGCCAGCCGCAGATCCCCGGCGACCGCTGGGTGCGCGAACAGCAGCTGCTGGGTTTCACCGAGGCCCAGGTCACGGCCGAGCTGGCGCACCGCTGGCATTTCCCGGCCACCATCGTGCGCGGGCTCAACACGGCCTCGGCGCCGCTGGCCTCGCCGCCGTTTTCCCAGCTGGGCGGTGTGGTGCACCTGGCCAGCCGCCTAGCCGACATGGCCTTCAGCGACCCGGACATCGTGGACGCGCTGCCGCAGGAGGTGATCGCCCAGCTGGACCTGAACCTGGACTGGATGCGCAAGAAGCTGCCCGAACGCGAAAGCTTCTTCGACATCTCCACGCTCTGACCGTCCTTCCTCACCGCTGAGACATGACCCCGGCCGCTATTCGCTCTTTCTTCGCCACCCTCCAGGCCGCCAACCCCCAGCCCGTCACCGAACTCGAATACACCTCGGTCTTCGAGCTGCTGGCCGCGGTGCTGCTCTCGGCCCAGGCCACCGACGTGGGCGTGAACAAGGCCACGCGCAGGCTCTACCCCGTGGCCCACACGCCGCAGCAGATCCTGGCCCTCGGGCTCGAAGGGCTGGAGGGTTACATCAAGACCATCGGCCTGTACCGCAGCAAGGCCAGGCACCTGATGGAGACCTGCCGCATCCTGGTGGAACGCCATGGCGGCCAGGTGCCGCGCAGCCGCGAGGCGCTGGAAGCCCTGCCCGGCGTGGGCCGCAAGACCGCCAACGTGGTGCTCAACAGCGCCTTCGGCGAGCCGACCATGGCGGTCGACACGCACATCTTCCGCGTGGGCAACCGCACCGGCCTGGCGCCGGGCAAGACCCCGTACGAGGTGGAGATGCAGCTCTTGAAGCGCGTGCCGCCCGACTACCTGATCGACGCGCACCACTGGCTGATCCTGCACGGGCGCTACGTCTGCCAGGCGCGCAAGCCGCAGTGCTGGTTGTGCAGCGTGTCGGCGTATTGCGACTTCAAGCCCAAGACGCCTGCGCCCTGAGTGGCTGCGCCGGCCTGGGCCGCTAGGCTGAGCGAAAGAACTGCAAAAACTCTTGCATCACCTCGTCCGGGGCCTCCTCCGGCAGGTAGTGGCCGCATGACAAGGCGCGTCCCTGCACCACCGCAGGCAAGGACTTTTCCCGCCACGTCGCCAGCACGTCGTAGGTGTTCCCGACAACGCCCTGCTTGCCCCAGAGAACGAGCAAGGGCGATTGAATCCTGCGCTCGCTGTCTGCGGCGTCATGCTCCAGGTCGATGGACGCAGCCGCACGATAGTCTTCACAGACCGCATGCAAGGTGGCTTCCGTGTAGCAACGACGGTACTCTGCATAGGCTTGCGCCGTGATGGCGCCGGGCGTCTTGTTCTGCTTGTCGATGTGGTGTTGCAGGTAAAACGCCAGGTTCGCGCCTATCAATTTTTCCGGCAGCGGCGCCGCTTGCGCCAGGAAAAACCACCAGACGTAACGCATCGCAAATTCCATGTTGGCGGATGCGTACATGGTCGCCGTCGGCGCGATGTCCAGGACGGCTGCCCGCTCCACCGCGTTGGGATGGTCCAGCAGCATGCGGTGGACGACGCGTCCACCACGGTCATGCCCCGCCACCTGGAAGCGGGGAAATCCCAGGTGGCGCATGACCTCCACCTGGTCTTGCGCCATCCGGCGCTTGGAGTAGCCGATGTGGTTTTCGCCGCCGTCTGGCTTACCGGAGTCGCCGTAGCCCCGCAAGTCCGTCAACACGACCGTGAAATGTTTCGCCAGGGCAGGCGCGACCTTATGCCAACACGCCTTGGTCTGGGGATGCCCATGCAGCAGGAGCAGGGCCGGGCCTTGGCCGCCCACCAGGGTGTCGATGGTGGTGCCGGCGGTGGCAATCGACAGTTTTTTGAACCCGGGGAACATCATGTCGGTTTTCCCCTATCAGTTCGCCTGCCCGTCGCTCACCGGGATTTGACGCTTCATGCGCGCGGCGACGTCCCGGGTCCAGGGCTGTTGCTGCCAATGGGTCTGGGCAAACGCCATGATCTCGTCCATATAGCTCAGGGACATGCCGACGACGTCCACCCCCTTGAGGAACATCTCCTGGTGCCGCCTGGAGATGTCGAACTTCATGGCGGGCAGGCCTGCACAACGGACTTCCAGATGTTCCACGTCGATGGAGATCTCCGGCGCATCGGCACGTTCGGAGAGCGCCATGAGCTGCTCGACCTGCGCGACAGGCAGCGCAACCAGCAGCAGCTGGTTGCCCATCGCGTTGGAATAGAAGATCTCGGCGAAGCTGGGGGCAATGATGGCCGTGAAGCCATAGTCCAGCAGGCCCCAGACCGCGTGCTCGCGGCTGGAGCCGCAGCCGAAGTTGGACCCTCCCAGCAGCAATTTCGAGGGGGCATATTGAGGGCGATTGAGCACGAAATCCGGCTTGATCGTGCCCTGGGTGTCGAAACGGAGATCGTAAAGCAGTCCTTCGGCCAGGCCGGCCTTGTCGATCCTGCGCAGAAACTGCTTGGGCATGATCTGGTCCGTGTCGAGGTTGTCGATCCGGATGGCAGCCGCCTTGCCTTGTATGGCCTTGATGGTGTTCGACATGTCAGTTCCCCAGTTTCCGGACATCGGTGATCTTGCCGGTCACCGCGGCGGCCGCGGCCATCGCCGGACTCATGAGATGGGTGATGGCGCCACGCCCCTGACGGCCTTCGAAGTTCCGGTTGGTGGTCGAGGCGCAGCGGGTCCCGTCGCTGAGCACGTCGTCGTTCATGGCCAGGCACATGGAGCAGCCGGGCTTGCGCCACTCGAAGCCGGCCGTGAGGAAGACCTGGTCCAGCCCTTCCCGCTCGGCCTGCTGCTTCACCGCGCCAGAGCCGGGGACGACCATGGCGCGCACGCCGGCCGCGACCTTGCGGCCCGCGACGACCTGGGCAGCATTGCGCAGGTCCTCGATCCGGGCGTTGGTGCAGGAACCGATGAAGACGTGCTGGATGGGCGTGCCTTCGATCGGCTGGCCCCCCTGCAGCCTGGTGTAGGCCAGCGCCTGTTCGGTGCTGCGCTTTTGCTCCGCACCGACCTGCGCGGCGGTGGGAACCCTGCCCGAGATCGAAACAACCTGGTCCGGGCTGGTGCCCCAGGTGACATAAGGCTCGACCTGGCTGGCATCGAAGCGGTGCTCGGCTTCAAACTGTGCGCCCTCGTCGCTCCTGAGCAGCTGCCACTGTTCAAGGGCCTGGCGCTGGTAGGGGCCCCTGATGTCGGGGCATTTTTCAAGGACGTAATCGATGGCGGTCTGGTCCGGCGCGATCAGGGCGCCGCGCGCGCCCGCCTCGACCGCCATATTGCACAAGGTGAAGCGCGCTTCGACCGACAGGGCCTGCACGGCACTGCCGCAGAACTCGACGACATAACCCCGCGCACCCTGGGCGCCGATGGCCCCGATGATCATCAGGATCAGGTCCTTGCTGGTGGTGCCTGCTGGCAGTTGGCCGTCGATGCGTATGCGCATGTTCCTGGCGAGGCGGTAGACCAGGGTCTGCGTCGCCAGCACGTGCTCCACCTCGGAGGTGCCGATGCCGAAACCCAGGGCGCCCAGGGCGCCGTAGGTCGTGGTGTGGCTGTCGCCGCAGATCACGACCATGCCCGGGCGGATCATCCCGTGCTCGGGGGCGACGACGTGCTCGATCCCCTGCATGGCGTCGTTGGTGTCGAACAGAGGAATGCCGTGTCTTGCGCAGTTCTGCGCGAGGTTGCTGGCCTGCAAGGCCGAGGCCTGGTCATCGATCACGCGGATCTTCACAGGATGCGTGGGAATGATGTGGCTGACCACGGACACGTTCTGCCCGGGCATCAGCGTCTTGACCTTGCGCACGTCCAGGCCGGCGAAGGCCTGCGGGCTGGTGTACTCGTTCATCAGGTGCAGATCGCAGAACAGCAGGACGTTCTGTTCGTCGAGCACCCGCACCGTGTGGGATTCGACCAGCTTCTGATAGAGCGTCCTGGCGGCACTCGTGTTCGACGGGGTGTTCATTCTGCGGTGATCCCACGCTCTTTGGTCAATTTGGCCCACATCTGGAGTTCTCTCTCCAGGCGTGCCCGGGCCTCGGCCGCGGTGGACGGCGTGGCCTCGAAGCCGTCCTTGGCCATGCGCTCTTTCACGGCCGGTGTCTCCAGTACCTGCCGCAGACCGGCATTGAGCTTGTCGATGATGGGCTTGGGTGTGCTCGCCGGCGCAAAGAGCATGAACCAGGTTTCAAACGCGTACTTGGTGACCCCCGCTTCTGCAATGGTGGGAACGTCCGGCAGCAGAGGCGAGCGCTTGGCGCCGGTCACCCCCAGCGCCTTGAGCTTGCCCGCCTGGATGTGGGGTACAGCTGCGGCAAGCACGGGAAAGCTCATGTCCACCTGGCCCGAGATCGTGTCGATCAGGGCGGGACCGCCGCCGCGGTAGGGAATATGGAGCACCGAGATGCCCGCGACGGCCTTGAAGAGTTCGGCGGACATGTGGAAGGTGCTGCCGGGGCCCGCCGAACCGTAGCTCAGCGTGCCAGGCTTGGCCTTGGCCAGCTTGACCAGTTCGGCCACATTCCTGGCCGGGAAATTCGCGCCGGTCACCAGCACGTGCTGCGAGCTGGCGATCATGCCGATGGGGGCCAGGTCCTTCAGGGTGTCATAGGGCATCTTGGGGGTCAGCCCGGGATTGATCGCCAGGGACACGGTCTGCAGTCCGATGGTGTAGCCGTCGCCCGCGGACTTGGCGACGAAGTCCACGCCCAGGTTGCCGCCGGCGCCGCCCTTGTTCTCGATGAAGATCGTGCCGCCCACGGCCTTGGCCAGGGCGTCGCTGATCAGCCGCGCGGTGATGTCGGCGCTGCCGCCGGGTGCGTAGGGCACCACCAGCTTGATGGGCTTGTCCGGGTAATGGCCGGTTTGTGAGTAAACCGGGCTGCATGCGAGAAGCAGGCTGCTTGCAGCTGCAATCCATTTTTTCATGAGTGTCTCCTTTGAAGGTGCCCCATGCTATCCATGAACATTAAAGAAACAATTCAAATAAAATTCATTCTTTAGTGTTCCAAAAACAATAATGGACGCCTACTCAGACATCAAGCTGTTCGCGCTGATCGTCAAGCTCGGGAACATGGCCGCGACGGCACAGGAGCTGGGTGTGACCCCTCCGGTCATCAGCCGCCGCCTGGCGCTGCTGGAGAAACGGCTCGGTGTGCGGCTGATGAACCGCACCACCCGCAAGATCAGCCTGACGCCGGAGGGCGAAACCTACCTGATGGAGGGCGTGCGCATTCAGGAAGAGATGCATGCGCTGGAGGGACGCATCGCCGGCGGAAGCCTGCAGCCGCAAGGCACCGTGAGGATCGCGGCGACCTTCGGGTTCGGCAGAACCCATGTGACGCCAGCGCTCTCCAGCTTTGTGCGCGAGTTCCCGCAGATCGATGTGCAACTTCATCTGAGCGAAAAGTCCGTCAATCTCGTGGACCAGGGCTTCGACTTGATGGTCCGGTTTGGTGAACTCGCCGACAGCCGGCTGACGGCCAGGCTGTTGGCAAAAAACCGCCGCATCCTGTGCGCGACGCCAGCCTATCTGTCCGCCATGGGCGTGCCCGTGCATCCGAGAGACCTGGGGCGCCACAACTGCATCTTCATCCGCGAGGCGGACGAGACCTTCGGAACCTGGCATTTCAGCAATGGCGCCGAATCGGAGACGATCAAGGTCCGCTCCAACCTCAGCACGAACGACGGCAATGCGGCCTTGTCCTGGGCGCTGGACGGGCAAGGCATCCTGATCCGGTCTCAGTGGGACATTGCCAAGCATCTGAAAACCGGAGAGCTGGCGCCGCTTCTGCCCGATTGGGCGCCGCCTCCGGCGGACATCTACCTGGTCTTCCAGACCAGCAAACAGATGCCTGCCAAGGTACGTGTCCTGGTGGACTGGCTGCTCAAACATTTCGAATCCAAAAGAGCGGCAAACAGGGGTTCGGCCAGCCATTGGTAGCACGCCGCAGTGCCGCTCGTCAGGCCGCCATCAGGGTGATCGGTGACAATGAATTTTTCTGATTTGGTTCGCGCATGACATTTCCAGACCCCGGGACACTCATCTTCATTGCCGGTTTCATGAGTGGCCTGATGGCGCTGGTTCTGTACATGCTCAAGCGCAACTACCCGCCCTCCATCCAGGGCCTGGGCGAATGGGCGGGGGTGCTGCCACCGGCATGGCCATGTGATGTCCCTGTTGCTCATGGACCTGGACCACTTCAAGGCCATCAACGACAGCTACGGCCACCAGAGCGGCGACAAGGCGCTGATGGAGTTTGTCAGCCGGGTCAGGACCCTGCTGCGCCGCTCGGACCAGCTGGGGCGTTTCGGCGGCGAGGAGTTCGTGCTGCTGCCCGAGACCACGCTCGATGTGGCCCTGCTGGTGACCGAACGCATACGGACCATGATCGACCAGTCCACCATCGAGCCGCACTACACGGTGTCCATCGGCGTGACGACCAACCAGCTGGCCAACGACAACCTGGACACCCTGCTGGCCCGGGCCGATTCGGCCCTGTACCGGGCCAAGGACCAGGGCCGCAACCGGGTCGCAGCCGCCTGAGTTTGCCCGGACCGCGGGGTGCGATCAAAGCGTCTGCTCTTGCCACTCCCCCCAGCCTGCCACGTCCTGCGGCCACCGCGGCGCCTGAGCCAGTGTGGTCAGCCCCTGGTCCAGCAGGACCATGGCGCGCAGCACGCCCGCGTGCGTGACCCAGACCGCGTCCTGCTGCCGTGCCTGGGCCTCGGTACGAACAGCGGCCACACGTTGCAGCAGCTCGTTGACGCTCTCCTTGCCGCCGAAGCGCGCCGCGCCGAAGTTGGCCGTCCAGTCATCGAAGGCCGCACGCGGGATGTCGTCCCAGCGCACGCCCTCCCAGCAGCCGAAGTCCATCTCGGCCAGACGCGCGTCGATGCGCAGTGTCAGGTCGGGCCGCAGGGCCAGCAGCGCCTGCGCCAGCTGGGTGCAACGCTGCAAGGGAGAACTCAAGAAGGTGAGGCCTGGCGGCAGCAAGGGTGCGAACCGCGCGGCGCAGGCCCGGGTGGCCGCGGCATCGGCCGGGATGTCGCTGGCGCCGTAGCAGACACCGGCCTCGACCAGCGGCTGCGCATGGCGGACCAGCCAGAGTTTCATGCGCGCAAGGCAAACGCGAGGCCGAGATAACAAAGCACCTCGCACACCTGCTGCGTGGCGCCCAGGCAGTCACCGGTGTAGCCCTGCAGGCGGCGCGCGAACAGACGCCACATCCAGACCCAGGCCAGCAGGGCCGCGACACCGCCACCGACCCACAGCCGCGCCTCGGGCAACCACCAGTGGGCCAGGGCCACGGCCGCCGCGGTCCAGAGCGCGGCCACCAGCAGGCCGGCAGCGCCGATCTGGTCGGCCAGGGGCTTGGATTTGGAACGCGCCGTGTCGCCCACATGGGGCAGCAGGCGGATGAGCCACAGCGGCAGGCAACGCGAGACCACGTGCGCGAAAAAGAGCGCGCCACAGGCCAGGGCCGGATCGGCCTCGCCCAGCAGGGCCAGCAGGGCCACCTTGGTCAGCAGGGCCAGCACCAGGGCCAGCGCGCCGAAGGCGCCGACGCGCGAGTCCTTCATGATGTCCAGCGCGCGTTCACGCCCGGAGGCGCCGCCCAGGCCGTCGGCCACATCGGCCAGGCCGTCTTCATGGAAAGCGCCGGTGAGCAGCACCGTGAACACGGTGCTCAGCACGGCCAGCACCAGCGGCGCATAACTCGCGTCGGGCAAGGCGCGGGCCAGGGCGGCGTAGACCAGCGCCGCCAGCCCGCCCACGAGCCAGCCCACGCCGGGGAAATGCGCGGCAGACTTGCGCAGCATCTCGGGGCTGTAGCCCACCCAGGCGGCCACGCGCCCCGTGACCGGGATACGCGTGAAAAACTGCAGGGCCAGGAGGTAATGACGGATAGGGTTCATGACGTGTTCGTGGTCCGTTCGCCCTGAGCTTGCCGAAGGGCAGCCGACCCCATGCAAAGGGCTTCGACAGGCTCAGCCCGAACGGTCGGGGCCGGCACATCCTCTCATATTCAAGCGCCTGACTTTTCCGAGACACCGGCCGATTCGAAGCTGGCCATCTCACGCAGCATGGCACAGGCCGAGACCAGCAGGGGCCAGGCCAGGGCCGCGCCCGAACCTTCGCCCAGGCGCAGGCCCAGGTCCAGCAGGGGCCGGGCCTGCAGCTGCGCGAGCATCAGCGCGTGGCCGCGCTCGCCCGAACGGTGCGCGAACACGCAACGCTGCAGCACCTGCGGCGCCAGGCGGCTGGCCACCAGCACGGCGGCGCTGGCGATGAAACCGTCCACCACGATGACCCGGCGCCCGGCCGCAGCCTGCAGCACGGCGCCCACCAGCGTGGCGATCTCGAAACCGCCGAAGGCCGCCAGCACGTCCAGCGGTTCGCGCACGCCCGGATGCCGCAGCAGCACCTCGCGCAGCACCGTGGTCTTGCGGGAGACGGCCGCATCGTCCAGGCCCGTGCCGGCGCCCGTGCAGTCGGCGATGTCCAGATTCGCCAGGCGCGCGAGCAGCAGCGAAGCGGCCGAGGTGTTGCCTATGCCCATCTCGCCCAGCAGCAGCGCATTGCCCGGCAGGTCTTCGACGATCTGCATGCCGTTGCTCACCGCCTGCTCGCACTGCGCGGCCGTCATGGCCGGGCCCGTGGAAGCATCGGCGGTGCCGGGGGCCACCTTGTAGTTCAGCAGACCGGGTCGCGGCGCGAAATCGTGGCGCACACCGCAATCCGCCACGCTCAGCGCGATACCGTGCTGGCGCGCCAGCACGCTGACACAGGCGCCACCGGCCAGGAAGTTCTCCACCATCTGCCAGGTCACGTCGCTCGGGTAGGCCGAGACACCACGCGCGGCCAGGCCGTGGTCGCCCGCGCAGACCAGCATCTGCGGGGACTTCAACTCGGGCGTTTCGCTGCCCAGGATCAGCCCGAGCTGCAGCGCCAGCGTTTCCAGCTGGCCCAGCGAGCCCAGGGGTTTGGTCTTCTGGTCGATCTTGTGCTGCAGGCGCTGGGCCAGGGCGGCGTCATGCAGGTCGGGGATGGCGGGTAACTTGAAGTTCATGGGATCAATCACAGATCAGCGCGTCCAGCACGCCAGGTTCGAAATGTTGTTCAATGAAATCGGCCATGCGCTCGAAGACAGCCTCCAGCGTAGGCACCCGGGCGCCGAACAGCGCCTGCAGCGCGGCCGGGTCTTCGAACAAACCGTGCAGATAAAGGCCCAGCACATTGCCCGCTGCGTTCTGCCAGGCCAGGCCGGGTATCAATTCACGCGCCACGTCACCGCCGGCCGCCATGGCCGGGTGCTGTGCCGTCTGGCCGTGGTGGATCTCGTAACCCTGCACGGCCACACCCGAGAGCGCGGCCCAGGGGCCGGACACAGCGGCAAACGTGGCGCGCGTGCGCTGCACGGTCTTGGCCGGCTCGAAAGCCGTGACCAGGGGCAGCAGGCCCAGGCCGGGCGCGTTGCCGTCGATGCCGTGCGTGTCGATCAGGGCCTCGCCCAGCATCTGCAGGCCGCCGCAGACACCCAGCACCGCCCTGCCCTGCGCGGCATGCGCGGCGATGGCGCGGTCCAGGCCCTGCTCTCTCAACCAGGCTAGGTCGCCGCTGCTGTGTTTGGAGCCGGGCAGGATGAGCCAGTCCGCACCCTGCAGTTCGGCGGGGTTGCGCACCCAGCGCAGCTGCACGCCGGGCACGTTCTTGAGCGGCTGGAACTCGTCGAGGTTGCTGATGCGCGGATAGGCCACGACGGCGATGCGCGTGTGGATGTCTCCGACGCCCGTGTGCTTGTCATCAAAAATGCCGTCCTCTTCGGGCAGGCCGTGCTGCCACCACATGGGCAGCGTGGCCACGGTGGGCACGCCCGTGAGGTCCTGCAGCTGCTGCGGGCCGGGCGCGAGCAGCGCGGCGTCACCACGGAACTTGTTGAGCACGAAGCCGCGGATCAGCGCGCGGTCCGCCTCGGGCAAGAGGGCCCAGGTGCCGTAGAGATGGGCGAAGGCGCCGCCGCGGTCGATGTCGGTCACCAGCAGGCAGCGCGCCCCGGTGTGCCGCGCCACGCGCAGGTTCACGATGTCGCTGCCCATGAGGTTGATCTCGGCCGGCGAACCCGCGCCTTCGATCACCACCACGTCGTTCCCGGCCATGAGTGCATCGAGCGCGCGCGCCACGGCGGGCCAGACCTTCTCGCTGCGGCCGCGCCAGTCCATGCGTGTCAGAACCTCGTCCACCTGCCCCAGCAGCACGACCTGGCTGTGCGTGTCGCGCTCGGGCTTGAGCAGCAAGGGGTTCATGCGCACCTCGGGTTCGGCGCGCGCGGCCAGGGCCTGGAAGTACTGGGCCGAACCGATCTCGCCGCCTTGCGCCCAGCCGTCTCCCTCCCTCTCCCCCTGGGAGAGGGCCGGGGTGAGGGCAGGCCCCGCCACCACTCTGGCGTTGTTGCTCATGTTCTGAGCCTTGAAGGGCGCGACCTTGAGCCCCATGCGCGCGTAGTGACGGCACAGGGCCGTGGTCAGCCAGCTTTTTCCCGCGCCGCTGGTCGTGCCCAGCACCATGACGGCCTTGGCCTTCATGCCCCGACCCCTGCCTGCGGCGTGAGCCGGCACCATGCATCGCGCAAGGCATCCTGCGCCGCGGGCGACAACACGCTCAGCCGGACCCAGCCCGGCAGGTCGAAGGACGCGGCATCGCGCAGCTTGATGCCCTGTGCACGCAAGCTCTGCAGGGCCTGCCCCAGGGACTCGCCCTGCAAAGGAGGCCGGGCACAGAAGTAATTGGCCAGACTGGGCGTGCAGTGCCAGCCCAGGGACTCGCACAGCGCGATCTGCCGCGCCTTCCATCGGCGCAGCGTCTTCAGGCTGTCACTCAGCCAGGCCTGCGTCTCAGGTTGAACCCAGGCCTGCAGCAGCGCCACGCCTTGCGCACCCAACGGCCAGGAAGGACACAGACTTTCGAGTTGCGCCGACGCCTGCAAGGCGCCCAGCGGCGCAATCACATAGGCGGCGCGCACGCCGGTCAGGCCCAGAGCCTTGTTGGGTGTCCAGAGCTGCCAGACACGCTGCAACGGCTCCTGCGTCAACGTGGGTGTGCCCTCCAGGCGCAGCGGTTCGTAGGCGCGGTCGAGCACGCAGACCGGCGCGGCTTGCGCCAGCGCGGCCAGCCCGTCCTGCGCCGTACCCTGCGGACTGGACGGCTCGCAGGCCCAGGCCAGTCCGGCTCTCTGCATGTCTTCCACCCGCCGCAGGCCCCAGGCCCGGGCGGCCGCGGCATAGTCGCCGTAGTGCTGCGGCGGCAGCCAGACCGTGGACCGGCCCTGTTGCGCGGCCCAGGCGCTGATGCGAAAGATGAACTCGCTGGCGCTGGCGGCCGGCAGCACGCGCTCGGGCGCCACGCCATGCCAGGCGGCAAGCTGTTCGCGTAACCCGGTGCAGGACGGGTCCGGATAGTGCGTGGCATCGGTCGCCTGCACGGCAGCCAGCGCCTGGGGACAGGGGCCGCAGGCGTGGCTGTTGGTAGAAAAGTCGTGCACGGGCACGCCCAGTGCATCCGGGCCGCCATGGATGCGCATGTCACTCATGGGCGGGACGCTTCCATGGCCCAGGCGGCCAGGACCAGCACGCCGATCGCCAGAAGAGCGCCAGCCCACACGGCCCGGGATGCCAGGCCGATGCCGGCGGTCGAGTCTTCGGCCCGCGGCGCACGGCCGGCGGCATGCAGGGCATAAACGCCCGGTTTGCGCAGTTGCACATCCAGCGCCATGGCCATGGCCGCCATCGGCCAGCCACTGTTGGGGGACGGCGTGTGCCGCGCCTGGGCGCGCAGGGCACGCAAGTTCAGGCCACCATGCACCGTGGCAAGCAAGAGCGCCGTGAGCCGCGCCGGCAGCCAGGAGAGCAGATCGTCGGCGCGGGCCGCCCATTTGCCGGCCCACTCCCAGCGGCCGCGATAGCCCCACATGGCATCGGCGGTGTTCGCAAACCGGTAGACCGCCGCGCCCGGCAGGCCCAGCAGCATGAACCAGAAGAGGGGCGCCACCACCGAATCGTTGAGATTCTCCGCCAGCGACTCGATGGCACTTTCGCGCACCTCGGCTTCGTTCAGGGCCGACACATCGCGGCTCACCAGCCGGCTCAGACGCTCGCGCCCGGCGTCCAGCGATTCAGTCAGGGCCGTTTCCACCGCCAGCACCTCACGGCGCAGCATGCGCCAGGCCAGCAAGGGCTTGAGCAGCAGCGCCAGCAGCAGCGCGGCCCCAACGGCAGGCAGTTCGCGCAAGAGGAACCGCTGGGCGCTCCAGGCCAGTGCAGCGACGACCGTGGCACCCACGACCCAGAGCACGGCCCCCGCGACGAAGGCCATCGCAGGGCGCTGCACCAACAGCCAGTTGCACCATAAGGCGAGGTACTGGCCCATGCCGACCACCGGGTGCAGCCAGGTCGGCGGCTCGCCCAGGGCTGCATCGATCAGCAGCGCCAGCAGCAAGGCCGCCGCGATGATCCACAGGGCGGACGCCGGCATGAACGCTGGCAGCCATTCAGGCATCGGCATCGCCTCCTGTCGTCGGGGTCTGCGCCAGGGCCAGCGGCCGGTCCCAGGCGTTCTCGAACAGCATGTCGGCCAGCGGCGCACGGCTGGCCCAGTGCTCCTGTTGCAGCATGGGCCGGGCGTAAAACTCTTGCACCGGCCCCAGGCACAGCACCGCAATCGGTTTGCTGCCCGCGGGCATGCGCAGCAACTGCGCCAGTTGCACGGGATCGAAGATCGACACCCAGCCCAGACCCAGGCCCTCGGCGCGCGCGGCCAGCCACAGGTTCTGGATGGCGCAGGCGGCCGAGGCCAGGTCCATCTCGGGCAGGGTGCGCCGGCCGAACACATGCGCCTCGCGCCCCGGCGGCAGCGCCACCACCAGCACCTCGGCCGCATCGAGCACGCCTTCGACCTTGAGCTTCATGAACGCGTCCTCGCGCTCCTGCAGGGCGCGTGCGGTCTGGATGCGCTCCTGCTCGATCAGGGCGTGGATGCTTTTGCGCACACCCGCATCGCTGATGCGCAGGAAGCGCCAGGGCTGCATGAAACCCACGCTGGGCGCATGGTGCGCCGCGCGCAAAAGGCGCAGCAGCACCTCACCAGACACGGCGCCGCCGCCAAAGTGGCGCATGTCGCGCCGCTCGTGAATGGCACGGTACACGCCATGCCGCTCCGCGTCACTGAAGGCCAGCCTGGGATCGGCGGGAGCGGTGTGCATCGTCAATCCTCGATGCCGCGCTGCGCGGGGATGCCGGCATTGAAGGCGTGCTTGACCTTCACCATCTCGGTCACGGTGTCGGCCAGCGCGATGAGCTCGGGCGGGCAGCGCCGGCCGGTCAGCACCACGTGCACGTCTTTCGGCCGCGTGCGCAGGGCATCCAGCACCTCGTCCAGCGACAGCCAGCCGTAGATCAGCGGGTAGGTGATCTCGTCGAGAATGACGAGGAAATAGTCGCCCGAGAGGATGGACGCCCTCGCCCTCTGCCAACCCTCGCGCGCGAGCCGGGCCGAATGTTCCAGGTCCTGGCTCTTCCAGCTGAAACCGTCGCCCAGGCCCTCAAGCATGGGCCCCCACGTCGCCTGTGGCTCCTGCCCCCCGAGGGGGCCGCTGTCCTGCTTGGGGCGGTCCGGCGCAGGACGGAATGCCTCCAGCTGCTCGAAGGCGCGGTGCTCGCCGAAACGCGCGCTGGGCACCTTCATGAACTGGTAGATCTTCACGGCCTTGCCGCGACCGTGCGCACGCAGGGCCAGGCCGAAGGCGGCCGTGCTCTTGCCCTTGCCGTCGCCGGTGTTGACGATGAGCAGGCCGCGGCGCTCGCCCTCCGGCTTGTCATAGGGTTTCTCGGTGGGAGGGGTTTCGATCTGCATGGCGTGCTCCTAAAGTCTGGGCAAGGAGATCCACTGCCCCGCCACCTGCTGGACATGGATGCGCTCATCGAACACCTGCTCCAGCGCGCGGTGCGTGGCGGCATCCTTGCAGCCCCCGTGGTGGCGGATGCGGCCCTGCGCCATGAGGACCAACGCGTCGGCCTGCAAAGCCGTCGAAATTTCATGCAGCACGCTGACCACGGTCCTGCCCTGGCGCACCAGCTCACGCACCAGCAGCAGCCAGTCCACCTGGTGCGGCGGGTCCAGATTGGCCAGGGGTTCGTCCATCAGCAATACCTGCGCCTGCACGGCCAGCGCGCGCGCCAGCAGCACGCGCTGGCGCTCGCCGCCCGAGAGCTGGCCCAGCGGGCGATGGCGCCAGTCCCAGGCCTGGGTGGCGCGCAGGGCCTGCTCCACGGCCGCGTGGTCGGCCGCGCTGGGGGCGCTGAGCCAGGGCTGGTGCGGCAGGCGGCCGAGCATGGCCACGTCCCGGACGATCAAATCATCGGCCGAGCTTTCGTTCTGCCCCAGCCAGGCGAGCTGGCGCGCCCGCACGCGCTGCGGCAAGGCCAACAGCGGCTGGCCCAGCAGCGCCACGCTGCCGCGATGCGGCAGCAGGCCGGCCAGGCACTTGAGCAGGGTGGACTTGCCCGCGCCATTGGGGCCGACGATGCTGGTCCAGCAGCCCGCCCTGATGTCCAGTGACACCCCGTGCAGCACCGGTGTGCGGGCCGGGCCATGGCCCAGATGCGCCTCGACGGCCTCGGCACGGAGGGCAGGGAAAGGCATGGGCGCGTTCATGCCGGACTCCCGGTGCGTACGGCGCCACGGTGCATCAGCCAGAGCAGATAACCGCCGCCCAGCACGGCCGTCAGCACACCCACGGGCAGTTCCTGCGGGGCGATCAGGCCGCGGGCCAGGGTGTCGGCCGCCATCAGCAGCACGCCGCCCACGAGGCTGGAGAGCAGCATGAGGTGGCCGTGCGTGGTCTTGACGATGGAGCGCACCAGGTGCGGCGCGGCCAGGCCGACGAAGGCGATCAGACCGGTCTGCGCCACCGCCGTGCCCGTGGCCAAGGCGAGCACGGCAACCAGGGCCGCGCGCATGGGGGCCACCGGCAGGCCCAGGCTGATGGCGGTGGCGTCGCCCAGGCTCAGGCCGTCGAGCACCCGCGCCAGCAGCCAGGCGGCCAGCCCGCACAGGCCCCACACGCCGGCCATCAGCACGCAGGAGGTCCAGCCGACAAAGGCCGTGGAGCCGAGCATGAAGGCCTGCATGGCCTGCAGGGAGTCGGGCGAGAACAGCAGCACCAGGTGCGTCATGGCGCCCAGCACCACCCCCACCACCACGCCGGCCAGCAACAGGCGCAGGGTATGGCCCACGCCGCGCGAGAGCACCAGGGTCAGCAGCACCGCGAGCACGGCGCCGATGAAGGCCGCGCCCGTGAGGCCCAGGCGCACCCAGACGCTGCTGGAAAACACGCTGACGGCGACGCCGCTGTTCATCATATTGCCCGCCCCGGCCGCTCCTCCGAGCATGCCCGCCGCGCCACCGAGCGCGGCCAGCGCCAGCGCCACGCCCAGCGCGGCGCCGGCAGCGCTGCCCAAGAGATAGGGATCGGCCAGCGGGTTGCGAAACAGCCCTTGCGCCACGGCGCCCGCCAGGCCCAGCAGGGCGCCCGCGGCCCAGGCGCCCAGCGTGCGCGGCAGGCGGATCTCCCAGACGATCTGTTTTGCCATGGCGGTCTGTCCCGGGTCCAGGGCCGGGTTCAGCAGAGGCTGCAGCAGGTTCTCGAAGCCGGCGCTGCCCACACAGACGCCCAACGCCGCCAGGCCGAAGGCCAGCCACACGCTGATCAGCAGGGTCCAGGCCACCCGCGGCTGTTTCACGGTCTGGTTCCTGCGACTGTTTTAGGCGCCTTGCTCTCCAGGCAGCGGGCCATGAGGCGCGCTGCCTCGGCCATGCGGGGCCCGGGACGCACCAGCACATTGGCTTCTTCCGTGGGGAAGATACAGACCCGCTGCTCGCGCAGCGCGCGTATGCCTTGCCAGCCGGGCCGGCTCATCAGGCCTTCGGCGCTGCGCTGGCCGATCATGATGAGATCGGGATTGGCACGCACGATGTATTCGGGGTTGAGCTTCGGAAAGGGGCCGAGCCTGGCGGGCACGATGTTCTGGACGCCCAGGCGGGTCAGGGTCTCGCCGATGAAGGACGACTCGCTGGCCGCATAGGGCCCGGGGTTGACCTCGAAATAGACCTTCACGCCGCGCACGCTGGCCGGCAGCGCCTGGGCCGCCGCCGACACCCCGGCATCGATGGCGCGCCAGATGCGGGCCGTGTCGGGCACCGCCAGCAGCTGGCCCAGCTTGAACGTCACGCGCTGCACATCCTTGTGGCTCTTGGGCTCCAGCGCCACCACCTTGAGGCCCAGGGCCTCCAGCCGATCGCCCGCGCGGGAGGACGCGGCCATGAGCACCACATCGGGCTTGAGGGCCACGATGAGCTCGATGTTCGGGTCCAGGCCGCCGCCCACCTGGGGCAGCTTCTGCAGGCTGGCCGGGAAGTTGGAATAACGGTCCACGCCCACGATGTGCTGGCAGCGCCCCAGCTCGCAGACGGTTTCGCTGAGCGAAGGCAGCAGGCTGACGATGCGCTGCGGCGGCTGCGCCAGCGTCACCAGCACGCCGCGGTCGTCGGTGATCTGCAATGCCGCGGCCGGCAGGCCCAGGCCCAGGGCCAGCAGGAGGCAGCCGAGCAGGCGTTTCATGGGCTTCCTTTCAGCGTGAGCGGCAGGCCCGCGGCCATCAAGGTCACGCGCTCGCAGACGCGCGCAACGTCCTGGTTGAGGCGGCCCAGGGTATCGACGAAGTCGCGCACCTCGCGGCCCATGGGGATCACGCCCAGGCCGATCTCGTTGCCGACCAGCACCACCGGGCCCGCGGCCGCGCGCAGGGCCTGCAGCATCGGCTCGATGGGCGGCTCGCCCGCAGCCCCGCTGGCCGGCATCAGATGGTTGGTGAGCCACAGGGTCAGGCAGTCCACCACGAGCAGGGTGTCGGGGCGGCTGTGCGCAGCCAGTGCCTGGGCCAGCTGCAGGGGTTCTTCCACCGTCTGCAAGCCCGGCACACGCAGGGCGCGTTCGCGCTGGTGGTGGTCGATGCGCGCGCGCATCTCCTCGTCGCCGGCGTGGGCCGTGGCGATCAGCACAGCGCGGTGCCGCGCAGATTGCGCCAGCCAGGTGCGTGCCAGACTTTCGGCGCGGCGCGACTTGCCGCTGCGCTGGCCGCCGAGGATGAGTTCGCTGCGTGCGAATGTGGCCCCCACGCTCGGCACTGACGTGTCCTCGCTGCCCCCCGAGGGGGGCCTCGCGCCTTGGGACGGCCAGTCGGCGCTCATGCTCGCGCTCCGCCAGTCGCGGCCCAGTCCACCATGATGCGGTGCAACCGGGTTATGCCGTCGGTGAGTGCCGCCGGCCCGGGCTGCAGGATGTCGGCCGACTTGATCTCGAAGAGCTGCTGGTGCTTCACGGCGGGCACGTCCTGCCAGCCGGGCCGCGCGGCCACCTTCTCGGGGCGGAATTTCTTGCCGCACCAGGAGCCGATGATGATGTCGGGCGCGCGGCGCACGATCTCCAGCGGATCGGCCACGATGCGCTGCTTGCCCATGGGCTGCTGGGCCAGCTCGGGAAAGATGTCCTCACCGCCGGCGATGCCCATGAGCTCGGAGACCCAGCGGATGGCGCTGATGGGAGGCTCGTCCCATTCCTCGAAGTACACGCGCGGGCGGCGCGGCAAGGCGGCCGCCGCGGCGCGGATGCCCTCCAGGCCCTGTCGCAGGGCCGCGATGCGCTGTGCGCCCTGCTCCGCCTGCCCCACCATCGCGGCCACCTGGTACATCATGGAAAAGATCTGGTCCACGCTGCGCTGGTTGAACACCGTGACGGGGATGCCCTTGCGGATGAGCTCGCTGGCGATGTCGGCCTGCAGGTCCGAGAAACCGAACACGCAGTCGGGCTGCAAGGCGACGATCTGTTCGATCTTCGCGCTCAGGAAGGCGCTGATCTTCGGTTTTTCCTCGCGCGCGCGGCGCGGCCGCACGGTGTAGCCCGAAATGCCGACGATGCGCCGCTCCTCGCCCAGCAGGTAGAGCCACTCGGTGGTCTCCTCGGTCAGGCAGACGATGCGCTGCGGGCCGGGCGCGGGCATGTCGCTCATGCGGCCAACTCCCGGGGAAGCGGCAGCCCCTCGCTGAAGAGCCGCCCCACCAGGGCCGGATCGGAGGGGAACCAGGCGTGGAAGTAGCTGGCCGCGATGGAGCCCTGCTGGTACACCGCCTCGCCCTCCCCGGCCGCAGCGGTCTGTGCGGGCCGCGTGGTGCGCAGCCGGGGCTGCAGCGGCGTGTCGCAGGTCGAATAATGGAAGGTGTGACCGCGCAACTGCCCGTCACCGATTTGCAGACTCTGCGGGCCCAGTGCCGCCAGGCGTTTTTGCAGGGCGACCGTGCCGGGCAGCAGGCCCCAGAGCTCATGCGTGAGACCCGCGCCGTCGGTGAGCCGCTCGAACAGGGCCATCATGCCGCCGCATTCGGCCCACAGCGGCTTGTGCGCCGCCACGTGGGCCCGCAGGCTGTCGCGCAGGCCCAGGTTGGCGCCCAGGCGCGCGGCGTGCAGCTCCGGATAACCTCCGGGCAGCCAGACGGCGTCACAGGCCGGCAAGGCCTTGTCGGCCAGCGGCGAAAAAAAGACCACGCGCGCGCCGAGGCACTGCAGGCAGTCGATGTTGGCGGCGTAGATGAAGCAGAAGGCCGCGTCGCTGGCCACGGCCACCGTCTTGCCCTTGAGCAACGCAGGCGGGGGGGCTGCCACTCCAGGCGCGGGAAAGTCCACGCTCCAGCGCTGGCGCAGTTCGTCCAGCGTCAGGCGCCCCAGCGGGGTGTCGGCCAGGGCGTCGGCTGCGGCGTCCAGCCGCTGCTGCGCGTCACCCAGCTCGGTGGCGGCGACCAGACCCAGATGGCGTTCGGGCAGGACCAGGGCCGGGTTGCGCTGCATGGCGCCGAGCCAGTGCTGCGGCTCGCGCAGGCCCTGCTGCAGCATCCCGGCATGGCGCGCGCTGCCCACGCGGTTGGCCAGCACGCCGGCCCAGCGCAGACCCGGCTGGTAGTGCTGCAGGCCGTAGGCCAGCGCGCCGAAGGTGCCGGCCATGGCCGAGGCGTCGATCACCGCGAGCACGGGCAGACCGAAGTGCTGCGCCAGATCGGCCGCGCTGGGCTGACCGTCGTACAGGCCCATGACGCCCTCGACGATGATGAGGTCGGCCTCCCGCGCCGCCAGGGCCAGGCGCGCGCGGCAGTCGGCCTCACCGGTCATCCACAGGTCCAGCTGGTGCACGGGGGCGCCGGTGGCCAGGGTGTGCCAGAACGGGTCCAGAAAATCCGGGCCGCACTTGAAGACCCGCACACGCCGTCCCTGGCGGGCATGCAGGCGCGCCAGCGCCGCCGTGACCGTGGTCTTGCCTTGCCCCGAGGCCGGGGCGGCAACGAGCACGGCGGGACAAGGCGCGGCTTTGGACATGGCGGTCATTGTGCCGCTGCGGGCGCCGGGCCCGGCGCCCAGGTCAGCGAGACGAAGAGCGAGCGGCCCGGCGTGGCATAGGTGTTGGCCAACTGGTACTGCGCATCGGTGGCGTTGTCCACACGCATCAGGACCGACCAGTCACGGGCGATCGAAGCGCGGGCATGCAGGCCGAGCAGCACATAACCGGGCAGGACCACGGTGTTGGCAGCGTCGTCATAGCGCCGACCCGAGAGCTGGGCGTCAGCGCCATAGGTCCAGCGGCCCTGGCGCGTGTCCGCACCGAGGGTGGCATGCTGGTTGGAACGGCGCGCCAGCATCAGGCCGGTGCTGCGGTCACGCGGGTCCTGCACGTCCAGGGACGCACGAAGGTTCACCTGGCCCACGCGCTGGTTGCCCGAGAAGGTCAGACCTGCGTACTCGGCCTGGGCGGTGTTGGCATAACAGCCAAAGGACGAGGCGCACGGGCCGGGCGAGGAGAAGGTGATCAGGTTGCTGACCATGTTGCGATAGACGACCACCCCCCAGCTGGTCGTGCCTGCGCTGTAGCGCGCGCCCATCTCCACGTTGCGGCTGCTTTCAGGCTGCAGGGTGGCGACCCCGTACACGCTGAAGCGCTGGTACAGCGTGGGCGCACGGAAGGCCGTGCCGCCCGAGGCGGTGAGACGCCATGACGGGGTGAGCGCATAACCATAGGCGATGCTGCCCGTGCCCTGGACACCGAATTCGCTGTCCTGGTCCTGGCGCGCATGCAGCTGCAGGCTGTGCTGCCTCTCGCTGCGACCGTAGCCCAGGGCCAGGCCGTTCTGCGAACGCTGGGTGGTCGGGGGCGTGGTGCTGGCGTTGTCGAGCTTGTCCTCGCGCCGCTCCAGGTCGGCCGTGAACAGCTGCGAGCCCACGCGGTACTTGTTCTGCAGCAGGTAACCGCGCAACTGGGTCAGCGTCTGGTAGGGTGAGGGCTTGGTTTCGTAACGGCTGCGCGAATCGCTCACGCTCAAGCGGGTGCTGTAGGCCCCGCTCCAGCGCGCCTGCCAGTTCAGCCCCGTGGTCTGCAGCTGGTGCAGGTTGCGGTCGTCATTGCTCGTGGCGCTGTCGTACTGGGAATCCAGATTGCTGGTCACTGCCGAGGCTTCCAGGCGATGGGCCGGGTCCAGTTGCAGGCCCAGGCGGGCGTTGACCGATTGCCGGCGGTAACCGTCGTCGTCCGGGTTCTGGTTGGCTGCGACCCGGGAGTTGAAACCCTTGCTGCCTTCATCGCTCAGGCCCAGGGCATAGTCGAAAGCCTGTCGAGAACCGCTGAAACCGGCTTCCGCGCGGTAGGTGCCGTAGGTGCCAAGACCGGCGCTCGCGTAAGGTGCAAACGGCCCCTCGCCCTTGCGGGTGAAGATCTGGATCACGCCGCCCATGGCGTCCGAACCATAGACCGCGCTGGCCGGACCGCGCAGCACCTCGATGCGGTCCACCATGCTCAGGGGGATGCTTTCCCAGGTTGCGCCGCCGGTGGACTGGGAATCCACGCGCACGCCGTCGATGTAGACCGCCGTGAAACGGGTCTCGGCGCCGCGCAGGTAGACACTCGTGGTGGAGCCCAGATTGCCGGTGCGCACGATCTCGACGCCGGGCACACGGGCCAGCACGTCGGCCAGGCCGACGGCGCCGCTGCGCTCGATGGTGTCGCGGTCCAGCACGCTGACATCGGCCACCAGGTCGCTCAGGGGCTGCGCCGAGCGGGTGGCCGTGACCACGGTTTCGCCCAGAACAGCCACGGTCTGGGCCTGTGCAGTGAAGGAAAGAAATGCAGCGGCCAGCACCAGCCCGGCCGGGCGCGCGTACGAAGAACAGTTTTTCATGATGAAGAATGGAACCGAAGCCCTCCCCGGCTTCCCCGCCAGGGCATGGACGTCACGGTTGCGCGCAGGCGCACAACCACCTCATTGGCCGGTATCCGGGCTGGTGGAAACGACCTTCATCGCCTTCCCGGCTGCTTGTTCAGGGCAGCCAGTGGCTAAATGATGAAAGCGGCGTCTTGCGACGCGTCCACTTACCGTTGCGGGGGCAGCGCAGGTTAGGTTTGCCGGGTTGGCTCACCCTCCTGCTTCCCGTTGAACTGCGGCATGTGAACCACACCGCGAGCACCAACAATCGTGATTTTACTTTCGAAATCTTGCCTAAACCCTACAATTGCAAGACTAATTTGAAGGCCTTATGTCGAATCCGAGCCAAATCGAACAGCTGGTCGAGCGTGTCGAGCGCCTGCTGGTGCGCCATGCGGAACTGCAGCGCACCAACGAGCTGCTGACCGATCAGCTCGACGCGCTGACGGCTGAACGCGACCAGCTCAAGTCACGTCTGGGCGCGGCGCGCTCCCGCGTCGACGCCTTGCTGGAGCGCCTGTCCGAGCCGGCCGAAACCGATGGCCCCAAGGACGCCGCATGAAACAGCTCGAGGTGCAGATCATGGGCCAGAGTTATCTGCTGGGCTGCCCCGAAGGCGGCGAAACCAGCCTGCTCGAAGCCGTGGAGCGCGTGGACACCGCCATGTGCAAGATCCGTGACGCCGGCAAGGTCAAGGCACGCGACCGCATCGCCGTGCTGGCCGCGCTGAACCTGGCTTTCGAATTGAGCGACCGCGCCACCCCGGTGACGGCCGCAGCGCCTCGTGCCGCCAGCCCCGTCGCCCATGGCAACGGGGCCGACGCCGTGCTGGGCGCGCTGATCGAACGGGTCGATACCGCGCTGGGGCAGGACGGACAGCTGATCTGACCCCCCCGATGGCGCCAAGTCACACGGTGATGATGCCAAGGCCTACAATGGCCTCGTCTGCAATGCCATCGGGCTTTAAATTCCTTGAACCAATGCTCATTGAGCCCGGGCTTGGAAATTGCCTGGCTAGCGTGATCGTCTCGCGTCAGATGAACCCAAAGCCAACGCTGACCTCGCCCACCTGAACCCCGGTTCAGGATGCGGCCTGATGGCACTTGCAGACACCTATACTCCGCGCGCCCGACTCTTTTCCCCCGATGTTGCTTGAACCCCAGTTGATCGTTGAACTGGCCCTGATGGGCGTGTGTGCCGGATTTCTCGCAGGCCTGCTGGGCATCGGCGGGGGCATGATCATGGTGCCCTTCATGACCATCATCCTGGAGGCCAAGGACTTCCCGGCCGAGGTCGTGGTCAAGATGGCGGTGGCCACCTCGCTGGCCACGATCTGCTTCACATCGCTCTCCTCGGTGCGCGCGCACCACAAGCACGGCGCCGTGCTCTGGCCGGTGGCGCGCCTGCTGGCGCCGGGCATCGTGCTCGGCGGCCTGATCGGCGCGCAGATCGCCGCAGCCCTGCCCACCCGTGTGCTGGGCATGGTGTTCTCGCTCTTCATCGCCTACTCGGCCACGCAGATGTTCATCGACCGCAAACCCAAGCCCACGCGCACACTGCCCGGCGGCCTGGGCATGTTCGGCATGGGCAATGTGATCGGCCTGCTGTCCTCGGTGGTGGGCGCGGGCGGCGCCTTCGTCTCGGTGCCCTTCATGAGCTGGTGCAACGTCAAGATCCATCAGGCCGTGGCCACCTCGGCCGCGCTGGGTTTCCCGATCGCGCTGGCCGGCACCCTGGGCTACATCTGGGCCGGGCGCGGCCTGCCCGACATGCCGCCCGGCGCCTTCGGTTACCTCTACCTGCCCGGCCTGCTGGTGATCGCCATGACCAGCATCCTGACGGCCCCGCTGGGCGCGCGCACCGCGCACCGCATGGACATCCGCCCGCTCAAGCGCGCCTTCGCCGTGGTGCTCTACCTGCTGGCGGCCTATTTTCTGATGCGTTGATATCGCCTGGCTGATAGGTCCGCCCTGTAAGCCACGGATAATCCGGCTTCTATAAGCTCGCACTGAATTCCGAGGAGACAAGAAACCCATGCGCATCACCATCATCGGCCAGCAGGATTTCGGCAAGGCCGTGCTGGAAGCCTTTCTGGCACGCGGCGACGAGGTCGCCGGCGTGTTCTGCAAACCCGAGAAGCCGGGCGAGAAACCTGATGCCCTGCGTGCCGCGGCCGAAGCGGCCGGCCTTCCGGTCTTCCAGTTCCCCAGCCTCAAGAGCCCCGAAGCCGAGCAGGCCCTGCGCGCCCTGAACGTCGAGCTCGGCATCATGGCCTATGTGCTGCAGTTCGCTCCGCAGTCCTTCGTCAGCATTCCGAAGCACGGCACCATCCAGTACCACCCTTCGTTGCTGCCCAAATACCGCGGCCCCTCCTCGATCAACTGGCCGATCGCGCGCGGCGACAGCGAGACGGGGCTGAGCATCTTCCGCCCCACCGACGGCCTGGACGAGGGCCCGGTCATCCTGCAGAAGCGCTGCGCGATCGGTCCCGACGACACACTGGGTGACGTCTACTTCAACCATCTCTTCCCCCAGGGTGTGGCCGCCATGCTGGAGGCTGCCGACCTTGTTCTGGCCGGCAAGCACCGGGAAACGGCCCAGGACGAAAGCCAGGCCGGTTATGAAGGCTGGTTCAAGGCCGAGGAGTCGAAGATCAACTGGGCCAACCACGTGGACCAGGTCTACAACCTGATCCGCGCCTGCAACCCGGCGCCCGGCGCCTGGTGCGAGCTGGGGGGCGGGAAGGTGTCCCTCTTCGACTGCCGCAAACACCCGGTGCGCACCTACGGCGCGGTGCGCGGCAAGCCCGGCGAGATCGCGCAGATCACCGAGAAGTCTCTGTTCATCAATGCCCAGGGCGGCATGATCGAGGTGCTGCGCCTCAAACCCGAAGGCGGCAAGAAGATGGAGGCCGGCGAGTTCGCGCGCAACCAGGGCCTGCAGCCGGCCAGCGAGAAAAAGAGCGGCGGCTGAAGGCGGCCTCGCGCCCTGCTTCACATCACACGGGCAGCCAGCGGCTGCCCGTTTTGTTTCAGCGCGCGTCAACGGCAAACATAAGAGGCCGTTGATGCGTATCAGAATGAAAGTTAATGTTCAAAACCCGGGTACGGGAGTAGCATGCGAGATTGCGTGCAAGAGACGGGGCGCATCGAAAAAACCTGCTGGAGCAGGCCCACGACAGCACTGCGAGCGTACGCAATATCCCCACTCGTAGAAACCCTAGGGCCCGCGAAAAATTCTGAAAAGTTGACCGCAATCAAGAGCAAATTCGCGAGAAAATTTCACAGTAGCTGCACACCGATAGCCTCAAGCTCATCGAGAGGCTAATGCAGAGTGGTTCCGATCTGTAAACATTCCATCAAAAGGAGACAAGAGATGAAGATCTTTCAAGCCCAACTGAAAACCCGGATGGTGGCTGCGGCCACTGCCGTGATCGCTGCGGCCGGGCTGAGCGCCTCGCTGCCGGCCATGGCCTGGGAACCGACCAAGCCGGTCGAGTTCGTGGTGCCCGCCGGCACCGGTGGCGGCGCCGACCAGATGGCCCGCCTGATGCAGGGCATCATCGTCAAGCACAAACTGATGAACCAGTCCATGATCGTCGTGAACAAGTCCGGCGGCGCCGGCGCCGAGGGCTTCCTCTCGGTCAAGGAAGCCAAGGGCGATCCGCACAAGATCATCATCACCCTGTCCAACCTGTTCACCACGCCCCTGGCCACCGGTGTTCCCTTCAACTGGAAGGAAATGACGCCCGTCGCCATGATGGCGCTGGACCAGTTCGTGCTGTGGACCAATGCCGAGAAGCCGTACAAGACGGCCAAGGAATACATCGACGCCGTGAAGGCCGCCGGCCCGAACAAGATGAAGATGGGCGGCACCGGCTCCAAGCAGGAAGACCAGATCCTGACCGTCGGTCTGGAAAAGGCCACGGGCACCAAGTTCATCTACATCCCCTTCAAGGGGGGTGGCGAAGTGGCCGTGCAGCTCGTCGGTGGCCACGTTGACTCCAGCGTGAACAACCCGGCTGAAGCCGTGGCCCAGTGGCGCGCCGGCAAGCTGCGCGCCCTGTGCGTGTTCGACGACGTCCGCCTGCCCTACAAGGCCAAGGTGACCGACACCCAGTCCTGGAATGACATCCCGACCTGCAAGGAAGCTGGCGTGCCGGCTGACTACGTCATGCTGCGCGGCATCTTCGCGGCGCCTGACATCACCGCAGACCAGCTGAAGTACTACATCGACCTGATGAACAAGATCCGTGCCACTCCGGACTGGAAGGAGTACATGGAAAAGGGCGCCTTCAACCAGACCTTCATGACCGGCGCCGACTTCAACAAGTGGCTCGTCGCTGCCGAAGAAACCCATCGCGGCCTCATGAAGGATGCCGGTTTCCTGGCCAAGTAAGCAAGTACAAAACCGATAAGCGGGACCGGCCACCCGGCCGGCCCGCCCTCTCCCCCCTCCCAAGCAAAGCATAGCGGGACGGTAGCCAGTCCAGACTGGCGCTGACCCACGTTATCTGCCGCCCGAAAAAGCTCATCAGTACATCTTTCGTCATGGAATCGAATATGGAATCACACGAAGGCGAACGCACCGGCGTAGCCACCAACATCATTGATGCGGTCGTCGCGGTTTTGGTCATCGTCATGGGCGGCATCGTCATTTACGGCAGCCGCAAGCTCGGCTCCGAATGGACCAGCGACGGCCCCGGCGCCGGATATTTCCCCTTTTATATCGGCCTGATCCTCTGCATCTCCGGCATCGGCGTGCTCTACCAGGCGCTGGCCGGCAAGGAGAAGAACACCGAGGTGTTCGTCGACCGCGAATCGCTCGGCCGTGTGCTCTCGGTGCTGCTGCCCGCTGCCGTCTACGTGGGCGCCATCCAGCTGATCGGCATCTACGTCGCTTCGGCCGTCTACATCGCCCTGTTCATGATCATCCTGGGCAAGTACAGCTGGCTCAAGAGCGTCACCATCGCTCTGGCGGTCAACGCCGTGTTCTTCATGATGTTTGAAGTCTGGTTCAAGGTCCCCCTGCACAAGGGCGCCTACGACATGCTCAGCTTCCTGGGTTATTGAGCACGAAAACCTCAGGAATTACGGAGACTTAAAGAAAATGGAAGAACTCAACGCACTGTTCCAGGGCTTCGCCGTCGTGATGACGCCCATGAACTTTCTACTGATGGTCGTGGGCATCGTCCTCGGCGTGCTGATCGGCGTGCTGCCGGGCCTGGGCGGCGCCAACGGCGTGGCCATCCTGCTGCCGCTGACCTTCAGCATGAACCCGACCTCGGCCATCATCATGCTGTCCTGCATCTACTGGGGGGCCCTCTTCGGCGGCGCCATCACCTCGGTGCTGTTCAACATCCCAGGGGAGCCCTGGTCGGTCGCCACCACCTTCGACGGCTACCCCATGGCCCAGAAAGGCCATGCCGGTGAGGCCCTGACCGGCGCCTTCACCTCGTCCTTCGTGGGCGCCTTCGTGGCCGTCGTGATGATCACCTTCCTGGCGCCGATGGTGGCCAAGTTCGCCCTGAAGTTCGGCCCGCCCGAATTCTTCTCGGTCTACCTGCTGACCTTCTGCAGTTTCGTGGGCATGGGCAAGGGCTCGCCCTTCAAGATCCTGGCCTCGATGACCATCGGCTTCGCCCTGGCGTCCGTCGGCATGGACACCGTGACCGGCCAGTTGCGTCTGACTTTCGGCTGGACGGAACTGATGCGCGGTTTCGACTTCCTGATCGCGGTGATCGGCCTGTTCGGTATCGGCGAAATCCTGCTGTCCATGGAAGAGGGCCTGGCCTTCTCCGGCAAGAGCGCCAAGATCGACCCCAAGGTCGTCTGGCAGACCTGGAAGAAGCTGCCCGCCTACTGGGCCACCTCGATCCGCGCCTCGCTGATCGGCATCTGGATGGGCATCACCCCCGGTGGCGCCACCCCGGCGTCCTTCATGAGTTACGGCATCGCCAAGAAGATGTCCAAGAACGGCGCCAAGTTCGGCACCGGCGAACTCGAAGGTGTGGTCGCTCCGGAAACCGCAGCCCACGCCGCGGGCACCGCCGCCCTGCTGCCCATGCTGGCCCTCGGCATCCCGGGCTCCCCCACGGCCGCCGTGCTGCTGGGCGGCCTGCTGATCTGGGGTCTGCAACCCGGCCCGCTGCTCTTCGTCGAGCAGAAGGACTTCGTCTGGGGCCTGATCGCCTCCATGTACCTGGGCAACCTGGTCGGCCTGATCGTGGTGCTGACCACCGTGCCGCTGTTCGCCTCGATCCTGCGCATCCCCTTCTCGATCATCGCCCCGGTGATCATCGTGATCTGCGCGATCGGCGCCTACACCGTGCACAACGCCATGCTCGACATCTGGTTCATGCTGCTGTTCGGTGTGGTCGGTTACGTGTTCAAGAAACTCGACTATCCGCTGGCGCCGCTGGTGCTGGCCCTGGTGCTGGGGGACAAGGCCGAGGACTCGTTCCGCCAGGCCATGCTGGTCGCACAGGGTGATCTTGCCATCATGTACGACAACTGGCTGGTCGGCACCATCACCACGCTGGCCCTGCTGCTGCTGCTCTGGCCGCTGATCTCCAAGCTGATCGCACGGATCAAGCCGCCCAAGCAGGACGAGTTCGCTGCCCAGCGCGGGGTGGACTGAGCGTCCCCGTCCGCCACGAGGTGGTGGATCTGACCCTGGCGGCCCGCGTGCGCTCCGCGCTCAAGGACAGCAAGACCACGCAGGAAGTCAACACCACCAACGAAGCCCAGAAGGGCCGCGTGATCCTCAAGGGCATCGTCGTCAACAGCGACGAACAGGCCGATGCGGAGAAGATCGCGTCCCTGGTCCCGGGCGTGACCGGCGTCGAAAACCGGCTGCGCCTGATGACCTCCTCGCGCATCTTCATCTGCTCGAAGACCTGAACCCCTGGCTTCCTGCCCTCAGGGGCAATCGAAAAGGGCCTGCTTCCTCACGGAACAGGCCCTGTTTTTTTGCGGCTCAGATCTTGCCGCGCTGCTTGAGCCGGCTCAGCGTCTCGGCCGACAGGTTGAGGTAGGCCGCGAGCTCTTTTTTGGGGATGCGGTCGAACAGTTCGGGATGCTTGCGCAGGAAACGGTGCACCCGACCCGGCGCGTCCAGCAGGTGCAGGGTGATGGTGTGGGCCATGATTTCGCTCATCAGGTTCATCACGCAATACTCGAACAGGCGCTTTTCCTCGGGGTGGCGCTCCAGGAAGGCGATCCACTCGGGCAGGGGCAGCTTGACCACCCTCGCCTTCGTCACCGAGACGATGCTGTAGGGCGTGGGCGTCTTGAGAGACCATGCTGCGTAACTGGTTTCCATCTCGCGCTCGGCGGCAAAGCGCAGGATCATCTCCTTGCCCTGGGGATTGGCCACCACCCGCTTGAGCACGCCGTCGAGGATGAAATACTGCTCCATCTCGTGCACGCCCTGGTGCAGCAGGAAATCGCCCTTGCTGCAGTCCACCAGCGTCAGGTGCTGTTCCAGCTCCTCATGCGACGCCGCACCCATGCCCTTGAGCACCTCGTTCTGTCGGAGTTGAACCCGAATGATGTTCTTTTCGGGGTGGTTCTCGATGGATGTCATGGGCCAGGGTCGGGATTGCGTGCTCGCGCCGGTATCGGGCCGGCCCCCCTCGGAAACCGGATATTTGTCCCGAAAATTGACCGTGGTCAATGGCGGAAACTGAATCGCTTCCTATCATAACCCGTCGATGCAAATGGACCCTGCCAGCACGAGTCGTGTGCGGGCGTCAGGCATCGCCGGAAACCCCGATTGCGCGCTCCCGGGGCCACCAGATTCGAGGAGCCGCAAGTATTTGCCAGCCGGGTTGCCCGACTTTCAAAGACGTCTAAAACCGAGAGAGACTCCACCATGTCCAACGACGCTCAATCCAGAGAACTGACCGACGGCTTCCACCTGGTCATCGATGCTCTGAAACTCAACGGCATCAACAACATCTACGGCCTGCCGGGCATTCCGGTCACGGACCTGACCCGCATGATGCAGGCCGAAGGCATGCGCGTCATTTCCTTCCGCCACGAGCAGAACGCCGGCAACGCCGCCGCCATCGCCGGCTTCATGACCGGCAAGCCCGGCGTGTGCCTGACGGTGTCCGCCCCCGGCTTCCTCAACGGCCTCACGGCTCTGGCCAACGCCACCACCAACTGCTTCCCCATGATCCTGATCTCCGGCTCCTCCGAGCGCGAGATCGTCGACCTGCAGCAGGGCGACTACGAGGAAATGGACCAGCTGGCCATCGCCAAGCCCCTGTGCAAGGCCGCCTTCCGCGTGCTCAACGCCGAGGACATCGGCGTGGGCATCGCCCGCGCGATCCGCTCCGCCGTCTCCGGTCGCCCGGGTGGTGTCTACCTGGACCTGCCCGCCAAGTTGTTCGGCCAGGCCATGGACGCTGCCGCCGGCAAGGCCTCCCTGATCAAGGTGGTCGATCCCGCTCCGCGCCAGATCCCGGCCCCGGACGCCGTCAAGCGCGCCCTGGACCTGCTCAAGGGCGCCAAGAAGCCGCTGATCCTGCTGGGCAAGGGCGCCGCCTACGCCCAGGCCGACGCCGACATCAAGGCCCTGGTCGAGAAGTCCGGCATCCCCTACCTGCCCATGTCCATGGCCAAGGGTCTGCTGCCCGACACGCACGAGCAGTCGGCCTCGGCCGCCCGTTCCTTCGTGCTGCCGGAAGCCGACGTGGTGATGCTGGTGGGTGCGCGCCTGAACTGGCTGCTCTCGCACGGCAAGGGCAAGACCTGGGGTGGCAAGGACCACAAGAACGCGGGCAACCAGAAGTTCATCCAGATCGACATCTCCCCCACCGAAGCCGACAGCAACGTGGCCATCGACGCCCCGCTGGTGGGTGACATCGGTTCCTGCGTGTCCGCCCTGCTCACCGGCATGGGCTCCAACTGGGCCAAGCCCCCGGCCGAGTGGACCAACGCCGTCGCCGAGCGCAAGAACAAGAACATCGCCAAGATGGCCGAGACCCTCGCCAAGGATCCCTCGCCGATGAACTACCACAGCTCGCTCAATGTGGTGCGCGACATCATCAAGGCCAACCCGGACGCCATCCTGGTCAACGAAGGCGCCAACGCGCTGGACTTCACCCGTTCCATCGTCGACATGTACAAGCCGCGCAAGCGCCTTGACGTGGGCACCTGGGGCGTGATGGGCATCGGCATGGGTTTTGCCGTGGCCGCCGCCGTGGAAAGCAACCAGCCGGTGATCGCCATCGAGGGTGACAGCGCCTTCGGCTTCAGCGGCATGGAAGTCGAGACCATCTGCCGCTACAACCTGCCGGTCTGCATCGTGATCATGAACAACAACGGCGTCTACCGCGGCGACGAAGTCAACGTGACGGGCGGCAAGGATCCCTCGCCCCTGGTCTTCGTCAAGGGCGCCCGTTACGACAAGCTGATGGAAGCCTTCGGCGGCGTCGGCGTGCAGGCCAACACCCCGGCCGAGCTGCGCAAGGCCATGGAAGAAGCCATCAAGTCGCGCAAGCCTACCCTGATCAACGCCATCATCGACGAAAAAGCCGGCACCGAAAGCGGTCGTATCACCAGCCTCAACCCGACCAGCGCCGCTACCAAGAAGCACTGATTTTTCAAACGCAACAACCCACAAGGAGAACTGCAACATGTCCAACAAACCCCTCAAGGGCATCAAGATCATCGACTTCACGCACGTGCAAGCCGGTCCCGCCTGCACCCAGCTGCTGGCCTGGTTCGGCGCTGACGTGATCAAGGTCGAGCGCCCGGGCGCCGGCGACGTCACCCGCAGCCAGCTGCGTGACATCCCCGATGCCGACGCCCTGTACTTCACCATGCTCAACAGCAACAAGCGTTCGCTGACGCTGGACACCAAGACAGCCGAAGGCAAGGAAGTGCTGGAGAAGCTGATCAAGAAGTCCGACGTCATGGTCGAGAACTTCGGTCCCGGCGCGCTGGACCGCATGGGTTTCACCTGGGAGCACATCCAGAAGCTCAACCCCGGCATGGTCCTGGCCTCGGTCAAGGGCTTCAGCGACGGCCATCACTACGAAGACCTGAAGGTCTACGAAAACGTGGCCCAGTGCGCCGGCGGCTCCGCCTCGACCACCGGCTGGTGGAAGGGCGAGAACTCCCAGCCCACCATCTCCGCTGCCGCCCTGGGTGACAGCAACACCGGCATGCACCTGGCCATCGGTATCCTGACCGCCATCATCGGCCGCCAGCAGACCGGCAAGGGCCAGAAGGTCGCCGTGTCCATGCAGGACGCCGTGCTGAACCTGTGCCGCGTGAAGATGCGCGACCAGCAGCGCCTGGAGCGTCTGGGCTACCTGGAAGAGTACCCCCAGTACCCGCACGAGATGGAAGCCTTCAAGGACAAGGTGACCCCGCGTGGCGGCAACGCCGGTGGCGGCGGCCAGCCGGGCTGGATCCTGAAGTGCAAGGGCTGGCAGACCGATCCCAACGCCTACATCTATTTCACGGTGCAGGGCCACGCCTGGGAGCCGATCTGCGACGCGCTGGGCAAACCCGAGTGGAAGACCGATCCCAAGTACACCACCCCGAAGGCCCGCCAGCCGCACATCATGGACATCTTCGCCACCATCGAAGACTTCATCAAGGACAAGACCAAGTTCGAAGCGGTGGACATCTTCCGCAAGTTCGACATCCCTTGCGCCCCGGTGCTGTCCATGAAGGAACTGCTGGTCGACGAATCGCTGCGCAAGAGCGGCTCCATCGTGGAAGTGCCGCACCCCGTGCGCGGCAGCTACTTCACCATCGGCAGCCCGATCAAGTTCTCGGACCTCAAGCCCGAAGTCACGGCGTCTCCGCTGCTGGGCCAACACACCGACGAGGTGCTGGCCGAGCTGGGTTACAGCAAGGACCAGATCACGGCCATGCACGGCAAGAAAGCCGTCTGAGACCGCCCGGATACGAAAGCGGCGCCTTCGGGCGCCGTTTTTTTTGCCCGGCCAGCGCACCCATGTCATTGCAGCGACCTTTGCCGCCCTGCTCTTTGCATCCATCAGTGCGGATCCGCCAGCGCATAAGAAACGACTATGTTTCGACGGTATCGAAGCCCCTATAATGGCTCAAGTCATATAGAAGACCCGTCTGGTCGACTCATAAGAATTTTTTATCATTAGCATCAGGAGTTCATTCATGACCAAGGCACTCGAAGGAGTCCGCATCCTCGACTTCACCCACGTGCAGTCGGGACCCACCTGCACCCAGTTGCTGGCGTGGTTCGGCGCTGACGTGATCAAGGTGGAAAAGGCCGGCGAGGGCGATGCCACGCGCGCGCAGCTGCGTGACATCGACGGCGCCGACAGCCTCTACTTCACCATGCTCAATCACAACAAGCGCTCCATCACCCTGGACACCAAGAACCCCAAGGGCAAGGAAGTGCTGGTCAAGCTGATCAAGGAATGCGACGTGATGGTCGAGAACTTCGCCCCCGGCGCGCTCGACCGCATGGGCTTCCCCTGGGAGAAGATCCAGGAGATCAACCCCCGCATCATCCTGGCCTCGGTCAAGGGTTTCGGCCCCGGCCCCTATGTGGACTGCAAGGTCTACGAAAACGTGGCCCAGTGCACGGGCGGCGCAGCCTCCACCACGGGTGACCCGGACGGCGTGCCCATGGTCACGGGCGCGCAGATCGGCGACAGCGGCACCGGCCTGCACCTGGCCCTGGGCATCGTCACCGCCCTTTACCAGCGCGAGAAGACCGGCCGCGGCCAGAAGGTGCTGGCCGCCATGCAGGACGCCGTGCTCAACCTGTGCCGCGTCAAGCTGCGCGACCAGCAACGGCTGGAACGCACCGGCGCGCTCAAGGAGTATCCGCAGTTCCCCGACATCGAGTTCGGCGAAGCCGTGCCGCGAGCGGGCAACGCCTCGGGCGGCGGACAGCCCGGTGCCGTGCTCAAGTGCAAGGGCTGGCAGAAGGACCCCAACGCCTACATCTACTTCATCACCCAGTCCAATGCCTGGCAGGCCATCTGCAAGGTCATCGGCGAGGACGACTGGATCACCAACCCGCACTTCGCCACGCCGCAGGCCCGCCTGCCGCACCAGAAGATGATCTTCGCGCGCATCGAGGAGTGGACCAAGACCAAGACCAAGTTCGAGGCCATGGACATCCTCAACGAGTTCGACATCCCCTGCGGCCCCATCCTCTCCATGAAGGAAATCGCCGAGGACCCCTCCCTGCGCGAGACCGGCACCATCGTGGAAATCGATCACCCGGTGCGCGGCAAGTACCTCAGCGTGGGCAACCCCATCAAGCTCTCGGACAGCCCGACCGAAGTCACGCGCTCGCCGCTGCTGGGCGAGCACACCGTCGAGGTGCTCACCCAGATGGGCTACAGCAAGGCCCAGCTCGATGAGCTGCGCGCCGCCAAGGCGATCTGATCGCGCGCCCGCACCGCTGGCCGGCACCCCATGAAAAAGCCAGGGCATGCCCTGGCTTTTTCATGGGGTGCCGCAGGACGCTCAGGCGTCGGCCAGGGGCGCCGGCCCCGAATTCTCGAAGTAGTAAGCGATGCGCTGGCGCGGACCGAGGTACTCCAGCGCGTCGACCGGCAGGCTGGCCGGCTTGAGGCTGCGGCGGATGCCGATGCCCGGCTGGCTTTCCAGGTCCAGGATCAGCGCCTCGTGCCTGGGCACGGTCGGTTCGTGCACGATCACCCGCGGCTTGAGCGGGCGCACGGAGTTGACCGAGACCACCAGCGCGTAACGGCCGTCGATCAGCTGCACCACCGAACCGGGCGGGTACACACCCATCATGCGGATGAAGGCGCTCAGCACGATGTTGTCGAAACGCGCCTTGTGCTGCGCAAACAGCAGGGACAGGGCTTCGTGCGGCGTCAGCGCCGCCACCTGGCGCAGCGGATTGCACAGGTTGTCGTAACGGTTCACCAGGGCCAGGATGCGCGCCGCCTGCGTCAGTTCGCTGCTGGGCGGGCGCATGGGGAAACCGGTGCCGTCCATCAGCTCGTGGTGCTGGGCGATCGCCATCAGCGCGCCTTCGCTGAGCTGCATGCGGTTGGCGATGGCCACGCCCTTGCTCACGTGCTCCTGGTAGAGCTTGAAATCCTCCATGGAGAAACCGTCCTCGAACCAGCGCACACGCTGCGGCAGCTGCAGCTTGCCCACATCGTGCAGGAAGGATGCCACACCCAGATCGACCAGGGTCTGACCGGCCAGGCCCATGGCCCTGCCCAGCAGCAGGCTCATGATGGTGACGTTGACCGGGTGCATGGCGGCACGCTCGCCCACCCCTTCGGACAGCAGACGGATGGCCGCCTCGCCGTCGCAGTTCATCTCATGGACAAAGGTGGAAATGACGGTCACGCACTCGTCGCGCACGGCCAGCGGCTGATCGAGCACCTGCTCCTGCACGCGTTTGAAGAATTGCTGGGCAGCGCCGAACTTCTGCTCGCAGGCCTTGAGGCTTTTCTGCTGGGCTTCGATCTGCAGGGCGCGGTGCTGGCGGAACTCGCGCTCCTGGGCCAGGGCAAGCGCGGCCGCGTTTTCGTCCATGGCCGGCCGGCTGGATGCGCCGTCCAGCGGCGGATCGCTCTTGGCCGGCACAAAGCGCACCTGCGTGAGACCCAGACCGCGGATGGTCTCGATCTGGCGGTTGGAACTGATCTTGAAGCTGCCGGTGGGAAAGGGGTGCGACATCCAGCCCAGATCGAGTTCGACGTAGAGCCCGATGCGCAGCTCGTTGATATCTATCAGTTCGGTATCGGAAGACTTCATGGGAATTTCGTGCCTGCCACCACCCTTAGATCCACGCAGGCGCTGTCGATTCTATGCCAGGGAAAGCGTCCGCGCAGCGCCTTGACCATGAAGAATCAACCGCTTTGCTACAAGTCCTGCAGCACCACCTGAATTTGCAAGCACGCCGATGACACACGCGTGACACCTGCGCGCGTCAGCCACCGGCTGCACGACCCGGGCCTGGTACGAAGGCAGCAAGGCCAGCGCCGAGAGCGTATGCCGCAAGCTTCCACCTGGCGGCTACGAAGACTACGGGAAGGAGCGCCAACGCAGATAAGCCCGTGCCGATATCGACGCCTTGTTCGATCTCCTGCAGGCCTGGTGCATCAGCCGACACGCGCCATTCACGCACGCATGCGAGAATGGTTTCCATGACCGAACGTCCCCAGACCCTGGGCGAGGAAATCGCCAACAGCGTGAGCCACGGCCTGGCCCTGCTGGCCGCTCTGATCGCAGCTCCCATCCTCCTCGTGGCGGTCAGCCCGCAGAGCGCCGCGAACATCGTGGGCGCGGCCGTGTTCGCGGCCACCATGGTCCTGCTGTATTTCACCTCCACGCTGTACCACGCCCTGCCCCAGGGGCGCGCCAAGCGCGTGTTCATGAAACTCGACCACGGCGCCATCTACCTCTTCATCGCGGGCAGCTACACGCCCTTCGCCCTCGGTGTCATGGGCGGCGCCTGGGGCTGGACCCTCTTTGGCCTGGTCTGGGCCATGGCCGCAGCGGGCGTCACGCTCAAGGCCTTCGACCGCCTCTCGCATCCCTGGCTCTCGACCGGCCTCTACCTGGCCATGGGTTGGCTCGTACTGATCGCGGCCGTGCCGCTGGTCGAGCGCGTGCCCTCCAACGGCCTGATCCTGCTGGTGGCGGGCGGGCTGGCCTATACCGTGGGGGTCGTCTTTTTCATGCTCGATTCCCGCGTGCGCTACGCCCATGCGGTCTGGCACGGTTTCGTCGCCGCGGGCACCGGTCTG
The DNA here is from genome assembly GCF_054780335.1 of Curvibacter fontanus. Classification (NCBI taxonomy): domain Bacteria; kingdom Pseudomonadati; phylum Pseudomonadota; class Betaproteobacteria; order Burkholderiales; family Comamonadaceae; genus Curvibacter; species Curvibacter fontanus. The sequence goes on along the minus strand of NZ_BAAGWN010000004.1, from coordinate 177,156 downwards.
CACTTCTTCGCCGTGCTCGGCTACGCGGCCTGAACCTGGCCGCCGCTCCACGGGTCTGTCCACAAGACGGGTCCTTCTGCTGACTTTTCATCTGCCCCCATGACCAACAGCTTTCTGCGCGCCGCCCTCATCCTGGGCCTGCTCTCGGCGATCGGCCCCTTCGCCATCGACATGTACCTGCCGGCCCTGCCCTCCATCGGGCAGAGCCTGGACGCCTCCATCGGTGCCGTGCAGGCCAGCCTCATGGCCTTCTTCATCGCCCTGGGCGTGGGCCAGCTGATCTACGGCCCGGTCTCGGACCAGGTCGGCCGCAAACCGCCGCTGTACTTCGGTCTGGCGCTGTTTGCCATCGGCAGCGTGGGCTGCGCGCTGGCGCCCGACATCCACACCCTGGTCGTCATGCGTTTCGTGCAGGGCCTGGGCGCCTGCGCCTGCACCGTGGTGCCGCGCGCCGTGGTGCGTGACCTCTACACCGGCGCCGACGCCCTGCGCCTCATGTCCATGCTCATGCTGGTCTTCAGCGTCTCGCCCATCCTCGCGCCCCTGGCCGGCAGCCTGCTGATCGAGTGGCAGGGCTGGCGCAGCGTCTTCTGGTTCATGCTGGTGATCGGCCTGCTGGGCCTGGTCCTCATGGCCACACGGATGAGCGAGACCCGCCCGCCCGAACAACGCGCCGCCAGCAGCTGGGGCCAGGCCTTCCGGGGCTACGCCACCCTGCTGCGCGACCGCCACTTCCTGGGCCTGGTCTTCATCGGCTCCTTCGGCATCGCCAGCTTCTTCGCCTACCTGGCCAATTCGTCCTTCGTGCTGATCGACCACTACGGCCTCACGCCGCGTCAGTACAGCATCGTCTTCGCGGCCAATGCGGCCTCCTTCATCGGCATGTCGCAGCTGACCGGCCGCCTGGGCCGGCGCTTCGGCCTCAAGCCCATGGTGCGCGTGGCCAGCCATGGCTATGCCGGGATCATGGCGCTGCTGCTGGCCTTTTTCCTGCTGGGTGGGGAAGCCCTGCCCGTGCTGCTGGCGCTGCTCTTTGTGGGCTACGGCTTCCTCGGGCTCATCATCCCCACCACCGCCATCCTGGCGCTGGAAGACCACGGCCCCATCGCCGGCACCGCCTCGGCCCTCATGGGCACACTGCAGTTCGCCACCGGCGCCTCGGTCATGGCCGTGGTCGGCCTCTTCGTGGACGGCACCGCCCTGCCCATGGTGGCGGGCATCGCCGGCTCGGCGCTGATGAGCTGGTTGCTGGTGCGCGGCACGCTGAAGCGCTGAGCGCGCGGCTCAGCCCAGGGCCTGCACGACCCCGCCGCCCGGCAGCTCCCGCATGCGCCTGATGTCGCGCTGCGGCGGCGCACCGAACTGGCGGCTGTACTCACGGTTGAACTGCGAGACGCTTTCATAACCCACACGCGCCGCCGTGCTGCTGGCATCCAGCGCCTGGGTCAGCATCAACTGCCGCGCCTCCTGCAGGCGCAGCTGCTTCTGGTACTGCAGGGGGCTCATGCCCGTGAGATTGCGGAAGTGCAGGCGAAAGGTCGAAGGGCTCATGTGCGAGCGTTCGGCCAGGTCGTCCATCAGCACGTCGCGGCTAAAGTTCAGCTTGAGCCAGGCGATAGCCTGCGCCACCTGGTGGCTCGGCGACCCCGACGCGATCAGGTGCCGCAGGTGGGGACCATGCGGCCCGGTCAGCAGGCGCAGCATGATCTCCTGCTGGATCAGCGGCGCCACCTTGGGGATCAGCTGGGGCTCTTGCAATAGCCGGGCCAGACGGACCACCGCCTCCAGCACGGGCTCCTGCATGGGGCCCAGTGACATCGCCAGCGGCTCCTGTTCCCGGGGCATGGGCGGCAAATCAAGTTCGGCCGCCAGTTGCACCAGCGCCTGCATGTCCAGCTTGAGCAGCATGCCCAGGAAAGGCTGAGCCAGATCGGCATGGGTGACCTGCGAGACCACGGGCAGATCCACCGTCACCAGCAGGGACTGGCCGGGCCCATAGGTGATCACCCGGTCCCCCATCGCCACCCGCTTGCCACCCTGCGCCACGATGGCCAGCCCGAGCGTGTACATGCAGGCCAGCGGCTCGGTGCGACCACTGCGCCGCGCCATCAGGAGCTGGGGGATGGCTGTCTGGTAATCGCCGTCATTTTGGGCAATTTTGGCAATTTCCCGAGCCAGGGTATCGACGGTCGTCATGGGTGTTCAGGGAAGTTCATGGCAGGCAGTGTCACGCCGTTGCCACAGGAAAATTGGACGCAGCGCGGCCCTGATCGCACTGTACCCCTCTCCGTTTCCCTCACCCGTTTTTTCCTGAGATCCATCGGAAAAGGCAAAAAATAGATCAAAAACGGCAAACGCGCGCCCACCCGAAGGGGGACACTTCTTGCACTGCGCACTGCCGGAAGCTATACCGCTTCAAGGGGCGGTAACTCCCCGCCCAGCCACGGCCCCGACAGCCGCGCCGCCCCTGTACCCCCTCACCCGCGAAGGAGCACCGCCTGCCATGAACACCCTCCACGTCAACGGCCGCGAGCACGCGCTCAACACCGATCCCTCCACCCCCATCCTCTGGGCCCTGCGTGACAACCTGGGCATGACGGGGACCAAGTTCGGCTGCGGCGCGGCGCTCTGCGGCGCCTGCACCGTGCACCTGGACGGCCAGGCCATCCGCTCTTGCGTCACGCCCATCTCGGCGGCCCAGGGCGCCAAGATCACCACCATCGAAGCCGTCACCGATGGCAAAGACCGCGTGGGCGCCGCCGTGCACGCCGCCTGGGTCAAGCACGACGTGGCGCAATGCGGCTACTGCCAGAGCGGCCAGATCATGAGCGCCACCGCCTTCCTCAAATCCCTGCCGAGCGGCAAGCAGCCCACGGCCGCAGAAATTGACAGCGCCATGGCCGGCAACATCTGCCGCTGTGGCACCTATGCCCGCATTCGCGCCGCCGTCGCCGACGCCGCCCGCGCCATCGTCTGAAGGAGCACACCATGTTGCACAGCATCCTCCCCCACGACATGCCCCGCGCCCTGCAGCACCTGCTGGCACGCAACGAGCCCTCCGACATGGCCGCCCTGCCGCGCCGCAGCTTCCTCAAGCTGGCCGGGGCCGGCGGCCTGGCGCTCGGTGTCTACCCCGGCCTGGCCACCGCCCAGCCGGCAGCCGCTGCCGGCCTCAAGCCCATGGAACAGCCTTCGGCCTTTGTGCAGATCGCGGCCAACGGTGAGGTCACTGTCACCATCAACCGCCTGGACTTTGGCCAGGGTGTGCAGACCGCACTGCCCATGATCCTGGCCGAGGAGCTGGACGCCGACTGGTCCAAGGTGCGCAGCCGGCACGGCAGCAACGACGCTGCCTATACCGACCCGCTGTTCGGCATCCATCTCACCGGTGGATCCAACTCGATCAAGAACAGCTACACGCAATACCGCGAACTCGGCGCCCGCGCCCGCGCCATGCTGCTGACGGCCGCCGCCATGCAATGGAACGTTGATATCGGCACGCTGCGCACGCAAGCCGGCTGGGTGCTTGGCCCCGGCGGCCGCAAGGCCAGCTACGGTGAACTGGCCGAAGCCGCCATGACCCAGGCCGTGCCCGAGAAGGTCACGCTCAAGGATCCCCAAGACTTCCGCATCATCGGCAAGCCCACCACGCGCCTGGACGCCAAGGCCAAGAGCAGCGGCCGCCAGAACTTCGGCATCGACGTGCGCCTGCCCGGCCAGCTCACCGCGGTCATCGCGCGCCCGCCAGTCTTCGGTGCCAAACTCGCCTCGCTGGATGACAGCGCGGCACGTGCGGTGGCGGGCGTCAAGGCCGTGCTGCGTGTGCCGCTGGACCGTGGCGCTGAAGGCGTGGCCGTTATCGCCGAGGGCTACTGGCAGGCCAAACAGGGCCGCGATGCGCTCCAACTGCAGTGGGACACGAGCGGCGTCGAGAAAGTGGACAGCGAGAAACAACTCGCCCAGTACCGCGAACTCGCCGGTCAAAACGGCCCGCGCGCCCTCGACGCCGACATGACACCGCTGGCCGGCGCCCCGAAACAGATCGAAGCCGAGTTTGTTTTTCCCTACCTGGCCCATGCCCCCATGGAGCCGCTGAACTGCACCGTGCAGATTTCCGAGGGGCGAGCCGAGTTGTGGCTCGGCTCCCAAAGCCCAGGCCTGGACGCTGCCGCGGCGGCAAACACGCTGGGGCTCAAGCCCGAGCAGGTCAAGGTGAACGTGCAGATGGCGGGCGGCGGCTTTGGCCGACGTTTCTCCAGCACGAGTGATTACGTGGTGGAGGCCTGCGCCATCGCCAAGGCCGCGCGCGCCGCGGGCCTGAACGCACCGGTGCGCACGCTCTGGAGCCGTGAGGACGACATCAAGGGCGGTTATTACCGCCCCATGCACCTGCACCGCGCGCGCATCGGCTTCGACGAACGCGGCAAGGTATTGGCCTGGGACCACGTTGTGGTGGGCCAGTCCATCCTCATGGGCTCCGTGTTCGAAGCCTTCCAGGTGAAAAACGGCATCGACGGCACGGCAACGGAAGGCATGCGTGATCCCTACCCCCTGCCCATGCGTCTCACCGTGCACCACCCCAAGCTCAACGTTCCCGTGCTTTGGTGGCGCAGCGTGGGCAGCACCCACACGGCCTACGTCATGGAAACGCTGATTGACGAAATCGCCCGCGCCACCCAGCAGGACCCGGTGGCCTACCGCCTGCAACTCATAGCAGACAAGCACCCGCGCCATCGCGCCGCGCTGCAACTGGCCGTGGACAAGAGCGGCTACGGCAAGAAGGCCCTGCCCAAGGGCCACGCCTGGGGCGTGGCCGTGCACGAGTCCTTCAACACCGTGGTGGCTTATGTGGTCGAAGCTTCGGTCAAGGACGGCCAGCCCGTGCTGCACCGTGTGACGGCCGGCGTGCACTGCAACCTGGTGGTGAACCCGCGCACCGTGGAAGCCCAGGTGCAGGGCGCAGCGCTTATGGGCCTGTCCATGTGCTTGCCGGGTGCCGCCATCACGCTCAAGGACGGCGAGGTGCAGCAGAGCAACTTCGGCGATTTTGCGGTGCCGCGCATCACCTACATGCCCGCGTTTGCCGTGCACGTGGTGCCCAGCGCCGAGCCGCCCACCGGCATGGGCGAGCCTGGCCTGCCCCCGCTGGCCCCGGCCTTTGCCAACGCCATCGCACGCCTGACCGGCAAGACGCCGCGCGAGCTGCCCTTCAAGCTGGCCTGAGCCCATGGAGGATCTCGACACCCTGGTCCTGCGCACGGCGCAGCGTTGGCAGACTGAGGGGCAGGCCGTGGTGCTCGTCACCGTGGCCCGCACCTGGGGCTCCTCGCCGCGCCCGCCCGGCTCGCTCATGGCCATCAACAGCCGCGGCGAGACCGTGGGCTCGGTCTCGGGCGGCTGCATCGAGGACGACCTGATCCACCGCATCCGCGAGGGCGGCATGGAAGCCGCCATGACCGGCGCCGCGCCCACGGTGCTGCGCTACGGCATCTCGGCCGACCAGGCCCACCGCTTCGGCCTGCCCTGTGGCGGCACGGTGGAGTTGGTGCTGGAGCGCGTGGCGCCGCACAGCCGCCTGGACGAGCTGCTCACGGCCTGCGAGCAATGGCACAGCACCGAACGCGTGCTGGACCTGAAGAGCGGCCAGGTACAGTTGCGCCCGGGCCGGCGTGATGGCCTGCCGCAGCTGGACGACGACACCCTGACCACCTACCTCGGCCCGCAGGCCCGCCTCATCCTCATCGGCGCAGGCGACCTCTCGCGCTTCATGAGCCAGATGGCCCTGAGCCTGGGCTTCGAGGTTGTCGTCTGCGACCCGCGCGAGGAACACCGCGCGAGCTGGGCCATGGACGGCGTGACACTCACACACGAGATGCCCGACGACCTGATCCTGCGACTCAAGCCCGATACCCGCACCGCCGTGGTCGCCCTCACGCACGACCCCAAGCTCGACGACCTGGCGCTGATCGACGCGCTGCAGTCGCAGGCTTTTTACGTGGGAGCCATCGGCTCGCGCCGCAACAGCGCGCAACGCCGCGAAAGGCTGCGCCTGCACTTCGACATCCCCGAAGCAACGCTGGACACCCTGCATGGCCCGGCAGGGCTCGACATCGGCAGCAAGACACCGGCCGAAATCGCCCTGTCCATCATGGCGGAGGTGGTGGCGGTGAAAAACGGCGCAAGGCTCGCCCGGCCCCTGCAAGCTGCGCAGGGCAAGCTGGCACAGGACAGGCCCGATGCTGAAGCTGCTCTGAGCGCAGGCTGCGCGGTCTGAAGGGCCCCGCCGCCGCGGCAGCGCTTCCGTCAGGTCCGGCCCGGCGCCCGTCGTGATGGGGTAACGGCTGCCGTGCTTGCACGTCCAGGCCTCTGCAAAGGACACCGGTCAAGGTGTCATCTGCCGGCACCGTCCTCAGTACTTCAGCTCCGTGCTCTTGCCCCAGAACACCCGGTAGGCGTACACCGTGTAGCCGATGATCACCGGCAGCACCACGGCCACACCGTAGAGGATCACCAGCAGAGCCTCGGGCGAACTGGCGGCCTGCCAGATCGTGAGCCTGTCCACCACCAGCCAGGGAAACAGGCTGTAGCCCAGGCCATAAAAGGCCAGCAGGAAGATGCCCACCGTGCTGGCAAAGGGCACGGCCACACCGTACTGATTGCCCTGCTGCAGGCGCAGGGGCAGTCGCCTGAGGCTGCGCGCGATCACCACGAACAGGGCCGCGGTCACGGCCGGGATCGGCAGCAACAGCACCACGTTCGGAAAGCTGAACCACTTGTCGAAGATGCGTTCGCTGACCCAGGGCGTGGCCAGCGAAATCGCGGCAATGCCCGCCGCGGTCAGCCACAGGCTGCCCTGCGCCCAGCGCACGGCCTTGAGCTGCAGCACGCCCTCGGTCTTCATGATGAGCCAGCCCGCCCCCAGCAGGCAGTAGGCCGCCATCAGGCACAGGCCGATCAACGCCGAAAACACGCGGCTGCCCCAGTCGGTGGCAAAACCGGTGACCAGGCCGCCCAGCATGAAACCCTGCGACCAGGACGCCAGCGTGGAGCCTGCATAAAACGCCCGGTCCCACAGGTGCTTGTGCTCGGCGCGCGCCTTCACGCGGAAGTCAAAGGCCACGCCGCGCAACGTCAGCCCCACCAGCATCAGCGCCACCGGCAGGTACAGCGCCCCCAGAATCACCCCGTGCGCCAGCGGAAACGCCACCAGCAGCACGCCCACGCCCAGCACCAGCCAGGTCTCGTTGGCGTCCCAGAAGGGACCGATGCTCGCGATCATGGTGTCCTTCTGCGCCTCGTCATCGGCGCGTCGCAGCAGCACCCCCACACCCAGGTCGTAGCCGTCCAGGATCACATAGGCCAGCATGGCCAGGGCCATCACCAGCGCAAACACCAGGGGCAACCAGCCTGCGGGCTGGCTCAGGTCCGGCAGGCTCAGCACAACATTCGTGGCATCAAGCATGGCTCACCTCCATCTCGGTCTTGGCGGCCTTGCGCGCCAGATGAAACACCACGCTGACATAGGCCGCCAGCAGCGCGGCATACAGAACAAGGTACATCACCAGTGTGAAAGCGATGTTTTGGGCCGGGACCTGCGAAGCGGCCTGCGCCGTGCGCAGCACGCCGTACACCAGCCAGGGCTGGCGCCCGATCTCGGTCACGTACCAACCCGCCAGCAGCGCCACCCAACCCGAGAAAGTCATACCCACCAGCACGCGCGCCAGCCAGGTCTGCAGGCCGCGCTTGCGCACCTGCCACACGCCCAGCCAGCTCACCGCCAGCATCAGCAGGCCCACCCCCACCATGGTGCGGAAAGCCCAGAACACCGGCGCCACAGGCGGATGCTCCTGGCCGAAATCCTTCAGGCCCTTGATCTCGCCGTCCCAGTCATGCGTCAGATAAAAAGACGCGAGCTTCGGGATAGCGACTTCATAGCGGTTGCTCTGCGTGGTCTGATCAGGCAAGGCAAACAGCACGGCCGGCGCGCCCTTCTGCGTCTCCCAGAGACCCTCCATGGCGGCCAGCTTGGCGGGCTGGTGCTGCAGGGTGTTCAGGCCATGCATGTCTCCCACCACGATCTGCAGGGGAATCAGCAGCGCCGCGACATAGAGGCCGGTGCGCAGACTGGCCTGCACCGTCGCCCCCCTGTCGCCCTTGAGCCAGCGGTAGGCGCTCAAACCCGTCAGCAGGAAGGCCACCGTCAGGCCCGAGGCCAGGAGCATGTGTGTCATGCGGTAGGGGAAGGAGGGGTTGAAGATCACCTCCAGCCAGCTCGTCACATGCGCCTTGCCGTCGATCATCTCAAAGCCGGCCGGTGTGTGCATCCAGGAGTTGAGCGCCAGAATCCAGAAGGCCGAGGCCGTGGTGCCCGCGGCCACGAGGAAGGTGGCAATGGTGTGCACCCTTTCGCTCACGCGGCCGCGCCCGAAGAGCATGATGCCCAGCATCGTCGCCTCCAGGAAAAATGCCGTCAGCACCTCATAGGCCAGCAGCGGCCCGGCCACATTGCCCACGGTGTTCATGAATCCCGGCCAGTTGGTGCCGAACTGGAAGCTCATGGTGATGCCGCTGACCACGCCCAGCGCGAAGGTCAGGGCGAACACCTTCACCCAGAACTGGTAGGCCTCCATCCAGTGCGCCTGGCCCGTGGTGTTGAAGCGCGTCTTGAAAAACAGCAGCGCCCAGCCCATGCCGATGCTGATGGTCGGGAACAGGATGTGAAAGCTGATGTTGGCCGCAAACTGGATGCGCGCCAGCACGATCGGGTCAAGGCTGTCCATGGCTGATCACTCCATTGTGTTTGCTCGGGGTGAACGCGTTTTTCACGCGCTCCTTCATTTCCAGCAGCTTCTGCACCTTGGCCCCCATCTGCATCAGGCTGACCAGGGTGTCGGAATCCATCTTCTGCACATCGTCCAGCCAGTTGGTCATCAGCTCGATGAAGCTGTGCATCTGCCGCATGCGCTCCCGCGCGTGGATGTCCTCGGCCGTGCCCGGCTGCTCCAAAAGGGCCTCGCGCAACATGGACAGGGTGGGGTCCACCTCGCGCTTGCGACGCTCATGGGCCAGGGTGCGGAAGATGGCCCACACGTCCTCGGGCGCCTGGAAGTATTCGCGCCGATCCTTGGGCCGGTGGATCAGGCGCACCAGACTCCAGGACTGCAGCTCCTTGAGCCCCATGCTCACGTTGGAGCGCGAAAAAGCCAGCGCCTCCCCGATCTCGTCGGCATTCAGCGGCTGGGCCGACACGTAGAGCAGCGCGTAAATCTGGCCGACCGTGCGGTTGATGCCCCAGCGGCTGCCCATTTCGCCGAAATGCAGCACAAACCGTTGCGTGAGGGGCGGAAGCTTCATGCCAGATCTTTCTGAATTTTCAGTATCTTCTGAAATATCAGGAAATATTGAATCCGAGTACGCAAGACCTTGACTCAATTCAAGGGCTATTGGACTCGGCCGATGGGATACAGCCCGTACATTCATCCTCTTATAGACTCACGAGGCATAATAAAACCCGGTTTTATCCGGAATTCACCATGAACCTGCACCAATTCCGCTTCGTCCAGGAGGCGGCCCGGCACAAGCTGAACCTGACCGAAGCCGCCAAGGCCCTGCACACCTCGCAGCCGGGTGTGTCCAAGGCCATCATCGAACTCGAAGAAGAGTTGGGCATCGACATCTTTGCCCGCCACGGCAAACGCCTCAAGCGTATCACCGAACCCGGTCAGCAGGTGCTCAAGAGCATCGAGCTCATCATGCGCGAGGTGGGCAATCTGCGCCGCATCGGCGAGCAGTACAGCGCGCAGGACAGCGGCACCCTCTCCATCGCCACCACCCACACCCAGGCGCGCTACGTGCTGCCCGAGCCCGTGGCCAGGCTGCGCGCGGCCTGGCCCAAGGTCAACCTTTCGCTGCACCAGGGCAATCCGGACCAGGTGGCGCGCATGCTGATCGACGAAGTGGCCGAGATCGGCATCGCCACCGAGTCGCTGGCCAACTACGGCGAACTCGTCACCCTGCCCTGTTATGAGTGGGAGCACATGCTGGTGCTGCCCGCCAGCCACCCGCTGGCCGCCAAGGAACGCCTGAGCCTGGAAGACCTGGCCGCCGAACCGCTCATCACCTACCACCCCACCTTCACCGGCCGCACCCGCATCGACCAGGCTTTTGCCCAGCGCAAGCTCACGCCCAATGTGGTGCTCGAAGCCATCGACTCCGACGTCATCACCACCTACGTCAGGCTCGGCATGGGCCTGGGCCTGGTGGCCGAGATGGCCGTGCGCAACATGCCCGTGCTGGCCGGCACCGAGGAGCTGGTGGTGCGCCCCCTGGGCCACCTCTTCGGCAAGAACGTCACGCGCGTGGCCTTCAAAAAAGGCGCCTACCTGCGCAACTTCGTCTACGAATTCGCCGAGCTGCTCAGCGAACGCCTGCAGCGCGAGCTCGTGGCGCGCGTGATGCGCGGCGAGCACACGGAATATGAGCTGTAAGCTCCCCCCTGAGGCGCTGCGCGCCATCCCCCCGCTCATCCTTCGGTGGCGGGGGGACGCTCCCGGTGGCCCGGCCCAGCCGGTTCCACGGGAGCCCTGATCAAGACATCACAACCCCTGCATCTTCTTTCTCTCCATGAATCCGACCACACCCGCCCTCCAGAGCCGCCTGCCCGCCGTCGGCACCACCATCTTCACCGTCATGTCCGCCCTGGCCACGGAAAAAGGCGCGGTCAACCTGGGCCAGGGTTTCCCGGATTTCGAGGGCGACCCGCGCCTGGTGGACGCGGTGACCCAGGCCATGAAGGGCGGCCTGAACCAGTACCCGCCCATGACGGGCGTGCCCGCGCTGCGGGAGGCCATCGCGAAGAAGGTGGAAGCCATCTACGGCCACCGTTACGACGCCAACACCGAGATCACCATCACCGCCGGCGCCACCCAGGCGATCCTGACCATCATCCTGGCCATCGTGCACCCGGGCGACGAGGTCATCGTGCTGGAGCCCTGCTACGACAGCTATGTGCCCAACATCGAACTGGCCGGCGGCAAGGTGGTGCGCGTGCCCCTCACACCCGGCACCTTCCGCCCCGATTTCGGCAAGATCGCCGCCGCCATCACGCCCAGGACGCGGGCCATCCTCATCAACAGCCCGCACAACCCCAGCGGCATGGTCTGGACGAAAGAGGAAATGCTGCAGCTGCAGGAGCTGCTGGACCCGACGGACGTGCTGGTCATCAGCGACGAGGTCTACGAGCACATGGTGTTCGACGGCAAGCAGCACGAAAGCGCGGCGCGTTTCCCCGCGCTGGCCGCGCGCAGCTTCATCGTCAGCAGCTTCGGCAAGACCTACCACGTCACCGGCTGGAAAGTGGGCTACGTGGCCGCCCCCGCACCGCTCACCGCCGAGTTCCGCAAGGTGCACCAGTTCAACGTCTTCACCGTCAACACCCCGGTGCAGCACGGCCTGGCCGCCTACATGGCCGACCCGCGGCCCTACCTGGACCTGCCCGCCTTCTACCAGCGCAAGCGCGACCTGTTCCGCGAAGGGCTGAAGAAAACGCGTTTCAGGATGCTGCCCGGCCAGGGCACCTACTTCCAGTGCGTGGACATCTCGGCCGTGAGCGACCTGGGCGAGGCCGAGTTCTGCAAGTGGCTCACCACCGAGATCGGCGTGGCCGCCATCCCGCTCTCGGCCTTCTACGGCAACGGCTTCGACCAGAAGGTGGTGCGCTTCTGTTTTGCGAAGAAGGATGAGACACTGAACACCGCGCTGGAGCGGCTGGCCAAACTGTGAGGTAGTACATGAACGAACGTCAACGCCTGTGGCTCGGTTCGGGGCTGGTGCTCCTGCAGTTCGGCCTGCTGGGCGTGCTGGCCCTGCTGGCCTGGCCCGCCGTGGAGAACGGGGCCATCCCGCTGCTCGCCTGGGCCGCAGCCGCGGCTGCCCTGTTGCTGTTCGGCTGGACCCTGCGCGCCAACCGGCCGGGCAACTTCAACATCCATCCCCGCCCGCGCGTGGGTGGCACCCTGATCACCACGGGGCCCTACGGCTGGATCCGCCACCCCATGTACACCGCCTTCCTGCTCGGCGCCCTGGCCCTGGCCTGGACCGCCGCCAGCGAGGTAGCCTGGCTGGCCTGGTGGGCACTCTCGCTGGTGCTGTGGTTCAAGTCCACCCTGGAAGAACGCTGGATGCTGGCGCAGCATCCGGGGTACGTGCATTACCGGGAGCAGACCAAGCGGTTTGTGCCTTGGGTCTACTGACCAATATTGCATAGGGTTACTGCGGAACGGAGCATTGAGCCACTCCGGCGAAAAATGACTGTGGTGGGCCGTAACGGGCGTCCCCCTGTGGGCTAGCGACGCACTTCTTCTTGCCTTCATTGATATTGCTGGTAATATCACTGTGTGACCAAAAAGCAAAAGCTGCTTCTCGCCATCCTTGCCAACCAACGCGATGTCCGATTCAGTGATGCCTGCAAGGCAGCAGAGCTTCTGGGCTTTACTTTTCGCGGGATAAGAGGCTCACACACAACCTTTTCCAAACCAGGGGAGCCTTGGCAGCCGAACTTTCAGAATAGGAATGGAACGATTCCAACCTATCAAGCCAAGCAACTTGCGAATTACATCCGGGAACATCCCGAATATTTGGATCAGCCTGATGAATAAGTATCGAATCTCAATCAGCTACAGCCCTGAAGATCAAGGTTACATCGCAGTTGCACCGGAACTCGATGGTTGTTCGGCTTTCGGCGAAACCCCAGCAGAGGCCGCAACGGAGATTGAGCTAGCAATCGAGGCTTGGATAGACGCTGCGTTAGCCGCAGGCAATCCGGTGCCTCCTCCTATCCCACTAAATGTTGATGCCAAACGTAGTGGGAAATATCTATTACGCCTCGGCTCATCCTTGCATGAAACCGTCGCTGAGTTAGCTGATGCGGCAGGCCAGAGCCTAAACAGCTACATCTTGAGTGCAATTCATCTGAAAATTGGCTTCGATGCAGGCAATTCAATTGCTGAGCACAGGAGGTTTGCGGTTCCCAGTGAATATCTCATTCCTAGCAGCCAACTAATTTCTGGATCAACACTCGTCGCAAATCCAGTAAGACAAATTCGGCTGGAGAAATCCAAAGTAAATCTGACCACTGTTGGAACAACAGCTCAGCAGTAAGCGTATGGCCACGAAGAAATCAATGCCCCACAAAATCCCCACCGGTAAAGCTGTCGCGAAGCGTTCAGTCAGCTCGAAAAAAGCCGCGTGGCTTCGGAGCGATTACACGATTCGATTTTTCTGCGCAGATGACATTCGTATTGACGGCGATGGAAAGCCAATGCTTATTGGCTTTTATTCCGACAACGTAATTGTGGTTAACGCACCGAAGGACGTTAAGCCAACCAGAGAATCACCCTTGGGCCTTGCGAGCCTCACTTTCATGTTCACCATATCCGCACCTACGGGGAAACATCGTGCGGAAATTTCTTTTGAGCTAGGAGGTCAATTAAAAGGTGGCGTTCAGGTAAAGGAGTTTGAGATTGCGAAGCAAAAAACCTCATACAACGTCATTGCGAAAGCTCAACCATTCCCAGTCTTAGCTTTTGGTAAACAGCCTATCCATATTGAGGTAGATGGCCATAAGTTCACGGAGGAAATTGAGATTCGACCGCTTCATCCCGATTGACCAATAGCGGCACTAAGGAATCAAGCCCGAACCATCAGCACTGAATCGGATTCCGACAAAACTTCTCCAGCTCCCGCACCGCCGCCTTGCCGGCCACCGCGTTCCTGGCCTTGGGCCCCACGTCCAGGCTCAGCTTGAACTCGTACTTGCGGAAGAACTCGTCGAACAGCTCGCCACCCAGCGTGGCGTAGGCCGTCAAGGTGTCGGCTGTGGGATCGTGCTCCAGCAGCACGGCGCACAGAGGCTGTTCGGCCGGGCCGTTGAGCACACGTGCGCCCTGGGCCGGGTCGTACTGGCTGTGCTCGGCGCAGCAATGGATCAGGTTGTCCGCGACGCCCTTCTTGGCCTTGCTCTTGCGAAAGCTGATGAAGCTCACCTGCTGCGTGGGGTAGACCAGCTGGTGCGCGCAGATGGCGCTGAAGGCCACGATATTACGTTGCGGCCCTACGCCGCCGGGCCAGGTGTAGCTGTCCTTGCTCTTGGTACTCAGGGGCTGCGCTTGCGCGGGTTTGCCCAGGTTCAGCAGGAAAACCGGCGTGGCCTCGAAGGGGTAGTGGAAAACGTAGTTGGTCTGGGCCTTGAGCTGGCTGGCCTGGATCGGGTCGCCGAACTCGTTGCTCAACAGCACGCGGGAATAACTCTTGGGCTTGGCGTCGGCGCCGAAGGCCGGCAGGGCCACGGCCGCCGTCAGGCAGGCCACGCTGGTGGAACAGGATTCGACGAACTGGCGACGGTCCATGGGCGCACCCCACTCAGAAAGAACCGGCAGGATGGCCGGCTGCAGACCAATTTATCGGCGCGGCAGCGGCCCGTCAAGCGGGCTTGTCAGGGGCGGCGTGACTCGCGCCGTGCGATCCACAGCGTGGAGCCCGCGATGATGAGGCCGCCGATCATGGAGTGGCTCGTAGGCACATCGGCAAAAACCAGCCAGCCCATCAGCGCGGCCCAGACCAGGTCCAGGAACTTCACGGACTGCGTGGCCGAGATGTCGGCCACGGTGTAGGAGCGCATGAGCAGGTAGTGCGCGCCGCTGCCCAGCAGGCCGCAGAGCAGGTAACCGGCCCACTGCACGGCCGTGACGGCCTGCCAGTCGAACAGGGCCAGCGGCAGGCTCAGGAGGGTGACGGTGATGGACTGCCAGAGCACGATGACCCCCGCCGGCTCATAACGCGTGAGCGCCTTGCTGATGAGGAAGGAGGCCGCGAACATGGGCGCCGTGGAAAGCATGACCAGGTTCCACCAGCCGCCCGCGCCCGTCAGATTGGGCCCGACGACGATGATCACCCCGGCAAAGCCGATGCCCGCGGCCAGCCAGCGCTCCCAGCGCATGGGTTCACGCAGAAAGAGCCAGGCGCCGATCATGATGAAGATGGGCGTGGTGAAGCCCATGGCCGTGGTGTCGGACAGGGAGATGTGCGGAATGGCCGTGAACCAGATGGCCAGGCCCGTGGTGTGAACCAGGCCGCGTTGGAACTGCCCGACGATGTTCTTGGGCATCCAGGCCGCCAGCCCGCCGCGCAGCACCAGGGGCAGCAGCACGATGACGCCGCAGAGGTAGCGCAGGAACTGCGACTGCAGCGGCGGGATCTGCGTGGTGAGGTAACGCGTCATGGTGTTGAGCATGACAAAACACAGGCCGGCCGCGGTGGACCAGAGCAGGCCCTGGACCGTGGGATCCAGCCGGCCCGCGCGGTGCCGCGTCAGGTCCAGGCGCCGGCGCCAGGGGCTGCGGTGCGGTTTGAGTTTGTCTTGCCCCTTGACGCGCATCACCTGAGTTTAGTAGGAATGCTTAGTAATTGCCGTCGCGCGAGGGACTGGTTTTCCTCGAAAGCCTTCGAGCGATGCCACTCCGTTCACCCTGAGCTCGTCGAAGGGCTTCGACAGGCTCAGCCCGAACGGAGCGTCTCTCAACTGGTCAATTGAGACCACGCTTTATCAAGGCGCTTCACACTCACCGGCTGCGGTGTGCGCAATTCCTGCGCAAAGAAGCTCACGCGCAGTTCCTCCAGCAGCCAGCGGAACTCCTGCAGGCGCTCGTCCATCACGCCCTTGCGCTCGGCCACCAGGCGCCAGTAGCGCTGCTCCTGCGGGCGCAGCTCGGCCAGGCGGGTGGTGTCACGCGCAGGGTCGGCGCGGTATTTGTCCAGGCGCAGGGTGACGGCCCTGAGGTAACGCGCGAAGTGCTGCAGCTGGGGCCAGGGCGTCTGGGCGATGAAACGCTTGGGGCACAGGCGTTGCAGCTGCTGCGCACAATCAGCCGTGGCCTCGGGCGCATTTTTCGTGTCCTTGATCTTGCGCGCGGCAGCGGCGTACTCCACAAGAATGACACCGGCCAGACGCGCCACCTCGTTGGCGATTAGGGTCAGGCGCCCCCGGCCCTCTTCCAGCCGGCGCTTGAAGTCGAATTCGTTGGCCGGCAGCGGGTCGAGCAGGAAGGCGCGCTCCAGCGCCACGTCGGTGATCTGGGCGCGCAACTCTTCCATGGTGCCCAGGGGCATATAGGCCACGGCCATTTTCTGCAGCTCGGGGATGTTTTTTTCCAGGTACTTGAGCGCGTCCCTGATCTGCAGGGCAAACAGGCGGCGTAGGCCCCCACGGTGTTTGGCCGCGGCGACCTCGGGCTCGTCGAAGACCTCGATGCCCACGGCCTCGCCCAGGTCGATCAGGGCCGGGAAGCCGATCAGGGTCTGCCCGCCCTTGCGAATCTCCATGAGCTCGGGCAGCTCGCCAAAGGTCCAGCCGGTGTAGCGCTGGTCTGCGGGCACGGTGGGCTGTGCCTTCGCTCCCTCTCCCTTGGGGAGAGGGCTGGGGTGAGGGCCCAGCACTCGATCAGCGCTTCCCTCACCCTGCCCTCTCCCGGAGGGAGAGGGGAAAGATGCTGTCGTGGTTGCTGCAACCTTCAACGCCGCCAGCGCCTGGAAAGCGCCGCGCGCCTGCGCGCCCAGTTCGGCCTTGAGCGCACCGAGGTTGCGGCCCGTGCCCATCTGGCGGCCGTGTTCGTCCACCACACGGAAGTTCATGAACAGGTGGGGCGCCAGCATGTCGAACTTGAAGTCCGCGCGCTTGACGTCCAGGCTGGTGATGTCGCGCACTAGTCTGAGCAGCGCGTCGGTCAGGCCGCCACGGCCGAAGGCCTCGGGCGTGCCCAGGGTCTCCGCCAGCCTGGCGGCCGATTCGGGCAAGGGCACAAAGCGGCTGCGCGGGCGCTGCGGCAGGCTCTTGAGCAGGGCCTGTATCTTGTCCTTGAGCATGCCGGGCACCAGCCACTCGCAACGCTCCTCGTTGACCTGGTTCAGCACGAACAGCGGCACGCTGACCGTCAGGCCGTCGCGCGGGTCGCCGGGTTCGTGCAGGTAACTGACAGCGCAGTCCACACCGCCCAGGCGCAGGGTCTTGGGGAAGGCGTTGCTGGTGATGCCCGCGGCCTCGTGACGCATGAGCTCTTCGCGCGTGAGCTGCAGCAGCTGGGGGTTCTTCTTGCTTTCTTCGCGGTACCAGCGCTCGCACTCGAAGCCGCTGCAGATGTCGGCCGGCAGCTGCTGGTCGTAATAGGCGTAGATGAGTTCGTCGTCCACCAGCACGTCCTGCCGGCGCGATTTGTGCTCCAGCTCCTCGACCTGACGGATCAGCTTCTCGTTGGCGGCGATGAAAGGCAGCTTGGTTTCCCACTCGCCGCCCACGATGCCTTCGCGGATGAAGATTTCGCGCGCGGCCACGGGGTCCACCCGGCCGTAGTTGATGCGCCGCCCGCTGTAGACCACGATGCCGTAGAGCGTCGCGCGCTCCAGGGCCACCACCTCGGCCGCCTTCTTTTCCCAATGCGGGTCCAGCAGCTGTTTCTTGAGCAGATGGCCGGCCACCTGCTCGATCCACTGCGGTTCGATGGCGGCGATACCACGGCCGAACAGGCGCGTGGTCTCCACCAGTTCCGCCACCACGATCCAGCGGCCCGGCTTCTTGCTCAGGTGAGCCCCGGGATGGCGGTGGAACTTGATGCCGCGCGCGCCCAGGTACTCGCCGCTGGAATCCGCCTGCCCCGAGCCTGTCGAAGGGTCCAGCTTGCAGCCCACGTTGCCCAGCAGGCCGGCCAGCATGGACAGGTGCAGCTGTTCGTAGCTGGCCGGGGCCGTGTTGAAATGTTGCCCCCACGCTCCGCGCTGCGCGTCGTCGCTGCCCCCCGAGGGGGCCACGCCCTGCTTGGGGCGGCCCGGCGCCGGGCGTAGCCACCCGTGTTCGGTCACCACGGTCAGCAGCTGGCTGTGGATATCGCGCCATTCGCGCACACGGCGGATGTTGACGAAGTTCTGGCGCAGCAGCTGTTCGTACTGGCGGTTGGACAGCTTATGGGTCGGCGTGCCCCCACCCCTGCCCTCCCCCAGAGGGGGAGGGAGTGAAACGCCTGAGGGGTTTTCACCCCCTCTCCCTTTGGGAGAGGGTTGGGGTGAGGGCAGCCCGCCTCTAGCATCGTTGATCCACTTCCAGAGCTTGAGGTACCCCGTGAACTCGCTCTTCTCATCGTCGAACTTGGCGTGGGCCTGGTCGGCCTGGGTCTGCATCTCCATGGGGCGGTCGCGCACGTCCTGCACGCTGAGGGCGCTGGCGATGACCAGCACCTCCTCCAGCGCGCCGCGGGCCTTGGCTTCCAGGATCATGCGGCCCACGCGCGGGTCCAGCGGCAGTTTGGCCAGTTCGCGACCCATGGGCGTGAGCTCGTTGGCTTCGTCCACCGCGCCCAGTTCGGCCAGCAGCTGGTAGCCGTCGGCAATGGCGCGGCCCGAGGGCATTTCCAGAAAGGGGAAGTCTTCCACCACACCCAGGTGCAGGGACTTCATGCGCAGGATGACGCCGGCCAGCGAGGAGCGCAGGATTTCGGGCGTGGTGAAACGCTCGCGCCCGGCAAAGTCCTTCTCGTCGTAGAGGCGGATGCAGATGCCGTTGGCCACACGGCCGCAACGGCCGGCCCGCTGGTTGGCGGCGGCCTGGCTGACCGGCTCGACCATCAGCTGCTCGACCTTGCTCCTGAAACTGTAGCGCTTGACGCGGGCCGTTCCCGCGTCGATCACGTAGCGGATGCCGGGCACCGTGAGCGAGGTTTCGGCCACGTTGGTGGCCAGCACGATGCGCCGGCCGCTGTGGCTGTCGAACACGCGGTCCTGCTCGGCCTGGCTCAGGCGGGCGAAGAGCGGCAGCACTTCGGCATTGCGGGTGATGGCGTTGTGGCTGAGGTGTTTGCGCAGGTGGTCGGCGGCCTCGCGGATTTCGCGTTCACCGGGCAAAAACACCAGGATGTCGCCACCCGCATTACCGGCCCATAGCTCATCCACCCCGTCGGCGATGGCGTCGTTCAGGTCGTAATCGCGGCTTTCCTCGTAGGGCCGCCAGCGCTGCTCGACCGGAAAGGTACGGCCGGAGACCATGATCACCGGCGCGGGCCCCTTGCTGCTTGCAAAGTGCTGGGCAAAACGGTCGGCATCGATGGTGGCCGAGGTGACCACGATCTTGAGATCGGGCCGGCGCGGCAGGATCTGGCGCAGGTAGCCCAGCAGGAAGTCGATGTTGAGGCTGCGCTCGTGCGCCTCGTCGATGATGAGGGTGTCGTAGGCCTGCAGCAGCGGATCGGTCTGCGTCTCGGCCAGCAGGATGCCGTCGGTCATGAGCTTGACGGAGGCGTCCTTGGACAGGCGGTCCTGGAAACGCACCTTGTAGCCCACCACCTCGCCCAGCGGGGTCTTGAGCTCCTCGGCGATGCGCTTGGCCACCGAACTCGCGGCGATACGGCGCGGCTGGGTGTGGCCGATGAGCCGGCCGCGCTGAGCACGGGTCGTTGAGCTTGCCCCGCCAGAATTTGGAATGGGGCGCTGACCGCGCCCCATGGCCAGGGCGATCTTGGGCAGCTGCGTGGTCTTGCCGGAACCGGTCTCGCCGCAGACGATGATGACCTGATGCGCCTGCAGCGCGGCCGTGATCTCGTCGCGTTTGGCCGACACCGGCAGCGACTCGGGGAACTCGATTTTCAGGGGGGAGGAACTCAAAGGAGGATACTTCTCGGCGGAGACTTAAGATATCGCGCATGCACCACATTCACCGCCAGCTCTGGAACGTCAGATGTGCGTGTGCCATCGTGCTGGCCCTGTGGGCTCTATTGTCCTCGCTGCCGAGCCAGGCACAAACGAGCCCGCCGTCGGCGCCCGATGCCGGGAAACATGCGCTGATATTGCTGCAAACGGGCTATGGTAACCGTGGCGTCGACGCCTATGTGTCCAGCTTCGTCGAAAAGTGGCGGCAGCTGGGCGTGGGCAACGATGCGCTGCACGTGGAATACCTGGACCTGGCGCGCACGCCGGATGCGGAGTACCGCCGCCGGCTCAAAAGCATGCTGCTGCACAAGTATGCCGCGAGAAAGCTGGACCTCATCGTGGCCCTGCAGCAGCCAGCCCTGGAATATTTCCTGGGCGAGCTCAACACCCTGAGCCCCGAGGCGCCCGTGATCGCGGGCATCGCCTCCATCACGCCGCAGGCGGCCAGCGCCAGCCGGCGGCGTTTTCTGCAGCAGCGCATCAATGTGGATTTCATCGGCACCCTGGAGCTTGCGCGCCGCCTGCTGCCCGACACCCGGCGCGTTGTCGTCCTGAGCGGCGCGGGGGCGGCCGACCTGGCCGTGCTGCGCGAGTTCAAGGCAATCGCCGGGCGCTGGGACCGGCAGCTCAGCTTCGAATACACCGACACCCTGACGGCCGATGAAATACGCCAGCGGCTGTCCCGGCTGCAGCCGGGCGCCGTGGTGCTGCAGACCCTGTTCAACCAGGACGCCACTGGAAAATCCTTCGACTCGCCCGGCATGCGGCTTGAATTTTCCCGGATCGCCAAGGTGCCCACCTTCTCCCTTTACGCCATCAATGTGGGCATCGGGGACGACATCGGCGGCATGGTCTGGTCCAACTCGGCCGAAGGCGAAAGCGCGGCCGAGACGGGTGTGGCGATCATGCGGGGTCAGTTGCAGCTGACCCAGGCCATCACGCCCCTGCCCAGCCGCAGCGTCCCCATGTTCAACTGGCTGCAGCTCAGGCGCTGGGGCGCCGACACATCGGAGCTGCCCGCCGACAGCATCATCCTCAACAAGACACCCAATCTGTGGGAGGAACACCGCACCGCGGTCCTCGGCACCGTCCTGGCGCTGCTGCTGCTCTCGGGTCTGGCCGTGGCCCTGGCGATCCAGAACCGGCAGCGCCACAGGGCGGAAAAGATCGCGCGCGAGAACGAGATCAAGGCCCAGGAAGGCGAGACCAGCATCAAGCTGCTGGTCGACCATGCGCCCGAGGCCATCACCGTCTTCGACCTGGACAGCGGCCTGTGCATCGAGGCCAATCCCAATGCCGTGCGGCTGCTGGCCCGCCAGCGCGAAGAAATATTCCAATGCGGTCTGCGGCAACTGCTCGCCGATGTCCCGCAACCCGGCGGCCTGGCCCGGGACGATTTCCTGCAGCACCATCTGGAGCAGGCGGCCAGCGGCGCGCATGTGGCCACGGAGGGCCTGGTCCGCACCGGCCGGGGCCACGACGTGCTGTGTGAAATACACCTGCAGCGCATGCCCTCGAGCAAGCACCGTCATCTGCGTGTCAGCTTCATCGACATCACCGAACGCCGCGAGAACGAGGAGCGTATCCACCGCCTGGCCTTTTATGACCCGCTGACCGACCTGCCCAACCGCCGCCTGCTGATGGACCGCATGCAGGTGGCCCTCAACACGGCCCAGCGCTCCGGGGAGATCTGCGCCCTGCTGTTCGTGGACCTCGACCATTTCAAGAATGTCAACGATGCCCAGGGCCACACCATGGGCGACCTGCTCCTGCAGCAGGTCGCCCGGCGCCTGCGCGGCCTGTTGCGCAGCGAGGACACCGTGGCGCGCATCGGCGGCGACGAGTTCGTGATCCTGCTGGCCCCGCTGGACGAGGCGCTGGGCAATTGCAGCCGCACGGCCCTCAACGTGGCCGAGAAGATACGAACGGCCCTGCTGGCCCCCTACGAGCTCGACGAGCAGCTCGGCGGCACGAGCGCCAGCATCGGCGTGACGCTGCTTTCGGCGCACACGCGATCGGTGGACGACCTGCTGCGCGAGGCCGATACCGCCATGTACAAGGCCAAGGGCATGGGGCGCAACAGCATCGCCTTCTACGAACCCGAGATGCACGCCGAGATCCAGGAGCGCCTGGCCCTGGAGGCGGACCTGAAGCTGGCCATCACGCGGCAGCAGCTCTCCATGCACCTGCAGACGCAGGTTGACGCCCAGGGCCGGATCTGCGGGGCCGAATCGCTGCTGCGCTGGCAGCACCCGGTGCGCGGTTTCGTTCCGCCGCAGCAGTTCATCGAACTGGCGGAAAGCTCGGGCCTGATCATCGAGATCGGCAACTGGGTGCTGGCGCAGTGCTGCGGCCACCTCGCGCAGATGGCCCGGCGCGGCAGCACCCTGTCCCTGGCGGTCAACATCAGCCCCCGCCAGTTCAACGACCCGGGGTTCGTCGACCGGGTGCGCGAGATACTGGAGAGCAGCGGCGCCCCCGCCCATCAGCTGGTCCTCGAGGTGACCGAGGGCCTGCTGATCCACGAGATGGAGCAGGTGCTGGAACGCATGAACGCCCTGGCCGCCCTGGGTGTGCGCTTTTCGATTGACGACTTCGGCACGGGCTACTCCAATCTGGCCTACCTGAACCGCATGCCCCTGTACGAGCTCAAGATCGACAAGAGCTTTGTGCAGGGCCTGCCGGACGATGCCAATGCCCGCGGCATCGTCCAGTCCATCCTGTCCATGGCCCGGCACTTCACCCTGCATGTGGTGGCCGAGGGGGTGGAGACCGAGGCGCAGGCCGATTTCCTCAAGCGCAACGACTGCGCCGGACTGCAGGGGTATTTCTACGCCCGGCCCATCCCGGCCCAGGAATGGCTCGATCGCCTCTGATCCTGCGCCCCGGAGCCGCAAATTCATGGAGAATCGGCAAATCCACCGACCGACCCTCCTACCCGCCCCTGCCGCATGTCCGCTGTCTTCAACTTCACCTTCGTGCCCTGGTTCCGCTCGGTCGCGCCCTACATCCACATGCACCGTGGCAAGACCTTTGTGGTGGGCGTCTGTGGTGAGGCGATTGCCGCCGGCAAGCTGCAGCATCTGGCGCAGGACCTGGCGCTGATCCAGAGCATGGGCGTGAAGGTCGTGCTGGTGCACGGTTTCCGCCCGCAGGTAAACGAACAGCTCAAGGCCAAGGGCCACGCGGCCAGGTACTCGCACGGCATGCGCATCACCGACGAGGTGGCGCTGGACTGCGCGCAGGAGGCCGCGGGCCAGCTGCGCTACGAGATCGAGGCGGCCTTCAGCCAGGGCCTGCCCAACACCCCCATGGCCGGCGCCACGGTGCGCGTGCTCTCGGGCAACTTCATCACGGCGCGCCCGGTGGGCATCGTCGACGGGGTGGACTTCCAGCACTCGGGCCTGGTGCGCAAGGTGGACGTGGCCGGCATCAACCGCACGCTGGACATGGGCGCCATGGTGCTGCTCTCGCCCTTCGGCTTCTCGCCCACGGGCGAGGCCTTCAACCTGACCATGGAAGAGGTGGCCACCAGCGTGGCCATGGCCATGCACGCCGACAAGCTGATCTTCGTGACCGAGGTGCCGGGCATCCGCATCCATGCCAACGAGCCCGAGTCCGAGGACAACCCGATCGACACCGAGCTGCCCCTGGCCGCCGCCGAACTGCTGCTGGCCCAGATGCCCGCCGGCCAGCGCCCGACCGACACCGCCTTCTACCTGCAGCACTGCGTGCAGGCCTGCAAGGGCGGCGTGGAGCGCAGCCACATCATCCCCTTCGCGGTGGACGGCGCGCTGCTGCTGGAGGTGTATGTGCACGACGGCATCGGCACCATGGTGGTGGACGAAAAGCTGGAGGAGCTGCGCGAAGCCACGGCCGACGACGTGGGCGGCATCCTGCAGCTGATCGAACCGTTCGAGAAGGACGGCACCCTGGTCAAGCGCGACCGCACCGAGATCGAGCGCGATATCGGCAACTACACCATCGTCGAGCACGACGGCGTGATCTTCGCCTGCGCCGCGCTCTATCCCTACCCCGAGGCCCGGACGGCCGAGATGGCCGCGCTGACCGTCTCGCCCGAATCGCAGGGCCAGGGTGATGGCGAGAAGATCCTGAAGCGCATCGAGCAGCGCGCCAGGGCCATGGGCCTGGACAGCATCTTCGTGCTGACCACACGCACCATGCACTGGTTCCTCAAGCGCGGTTTCCAGAACGTGGACCCGGACTGGCTGCCCGAGGCGCGCAAACGCAAGTACAACTGGGACCGCAAGTCCCAGGTGCTGGTGAAGAAGCTGGGCTGAGGCCCCGGAGCGGGCGCCGCTCCAGGCCATCGGGCCTTTTCTTCGGCCGGGAACCTCTGCGTCCCGGCGCCTGCGGTGGCTTGCGCATCCAGCCGGCGCATACTGCGCAGGCCTACTTTCGATCAGGAGCACCCATGCACCAAGAGACTTTTGACGCCATCGTCATCGGCGCGGGCCAGGCCGGGCCCGCCATTGCCGCGCGCTGCAGCAGGGAAGGTCTGCGCACCGCTGTGATCGAGCGCGGCGCTTTTGGCGGCACCTGCGTCAATGTCGGCTGCGTGCCGACCAAGACCCTGGTGGCCAGTGCGCGCACCATCCACCTGGCGCGCCGCGGCGCGGAATTCGGTTTCCAGACTGGCGACATCCGGGTCGACATGGCGCGTGTCAAGGCGCGCAAGGACGACATCGTGCGGCATTCGCGCGAGGGCGTGGAGGCCTGGATGCGCGGCCTGAAGAACACCGAGGTGATCACCGGCGCCGCCCGCTTCGTAGCCCCCGCCACGATCGAGGTCGCGGGCCGGCGGCTGACGGCGCCGCGCATCTTCCTCAACACAGGTGGCCGCTCGGTGCGGCCCGAACTGCCGGGCATCGCCAGCGTGCCGACGCTGGACCATGCGTCCATCATGGATCTGGCGACCGTGCCGGAGCACCTGCTGATCGTCGGCGGCAGCTATATCGGGCTCGAGTTCGCGCAGATGATGCGACGTTTCGGCGCGCAGGTGACGGTGGTCGAGCGCTCGCCCCGGCTGCTCCCCCGCGAAGACGAGGACGTGTCGGACGGCATACGCGACATCCTGGCCGCCGAGGGCGTGCGTTTCGAGCTGGGCGCCGAATGCCTGTCGCTCAGCCGCCAGGGCCGGCACATCGCCCTGGGCACGGCCTGCGGTGACCGCCCGTCCGAGCTGGTGGGCAGCCATGTGCTGCTGGCCGTCGGTCGCCGCCCCAACACCGATGCGCTGGGCCTGGAACTGGCCGGCATCGCCGCCGACGCCCGCGGCTACATCACCGTCGACGAGCAGTGCCGCACCAGCGCCGCGGGCGTCTGGGCGGTGGGCGACTGCAACGGCCGTGGCGCCTTCACACACACCTCGTGGAACGACCATGAGATCGTGGTCGCCAACCTCTTCGAACAGGATGCACGCCGCATCGCCGACCGCATCGACTGCTACGCCCTGTTCATCGATCCGGCGCTGGGCCGCATCGGCATGACCGAGACCCAGGCGCGTGCCAGCGGGCGCCCCGTGCTCATGGCCAAGATGCCGATGCAGCGCGTGGGCCGGGCGCGCGAGGCCGGCGAAACCCAGGGTTTCATGAAGGTGCTGGTCGATGGGCAGACCCGGCAGCTGCTGGGCGCCGCCCTGCTCGGCCTGCATGGCGACGAGGTGATCCACGCCCTGCTGGACGTGATGGCCGCCAAGCAGCCCTACACCGCCATCTCGCGCACCATGCACATCCACCCGACGGTGAGCGAGCTGGTGCCGACACTGCTGCTGCAGCTCAAGCCCCTGGACTGAGGGCGCCCCGGCGCGGTGAACCGCGCTTCAACCCAGCTCGGCCAGCCGTTTTTCCTGTCGCGCGGTCAGGCGGTCGATGTCGGCGATGTCCTGCGCCGAGAGCTTGGGGCCGGGCTTGCGCACCGCCGCCGAGGCGATGACACCACGCTGGGCCAGGATGTGCTTGCGCACCGCCAGGCCGATAGGGGCCTGCTGCTCGTAGCGCGCCAGCGGCAGGTAGGCGTCGAACAGGTCGTGCGCGCGCTCCACCTGGCCGGCCGCGTGTGCGGCGCACACGTCCACCATCATCTCTGGGTAGGCAAAACCGGTCATGGCGCCGTCGGCGCCACGCGTGAGTTCCTCGGGCAGGAAGAGGCCGCCGCCATTGCCCGTGAGGATGGAGACACGCTTGAGATCCCCCTTGTCACCGGCGGCACGGATGGCGCTGAGCTTGGCCAGGCCCGGGCAGTCCTCGTGCTTGAGCATCACGCAGCGGGGTGAGTTCTTGAGGATCCTGAGGATGACGCCGGTGGACATCTGCACCCCCGTGGCCACCGGGTGGTCCTGCAGCACCCAGGGCACATCGGCGCCCAGGGTCTCGTTGACCATGTCGAAATAGGCCGTGATCTGGTCATCGCTGCGCACGGTGGACGGCGGCGCCACCATGACACCGGCCGCGCCCAGGTCCATCACGCTCTGCGTGAGCTCGCGCATGGGCGCGAAGCCCGGCGACGAGGCGCCCACCACCACCGGCACCCGGCCGGCCACACGCGCCAGCACCTGCCTGACGAAGGTGCGCGACTCTTCCATGGTGAGCTTGGGCGCCTCGCCCATGATGCCCAGCACGGTCAGGCCGGTGACGCCTTTTTCCAGGCAGAAATCGACCATGCGGTCGGTGCTGGCCAGGTCCAGCGCGCCGCTGTCGGTGAAAGGCGTCACCGTGATCAGGTAGACGCCGCGGGCCTGGGTATCGAGTTGATTGTTCACCTTGAAACACTCCATTCCATCTTCGCCATGAGCATACAGGCTGGTTTGCCCGCTTCATGCAAAACGGCACCCGCAGGTGCCGTTTTGTCGGGCCGGAAATCTTCAGGCCTGCAGCTTGAACACGGCCACGGTCTGCACCAGCTCGTTCGACTGATTTTTGAGGCTGGAGGCGGCGGCGGCCATCTCTTCCACCAGCGCCGCGTTCTGCTGCGTGGCCTGGTCCATGTTCGTCACGGCCTCACCGATCTGCGCCACACCCTGGCTCTGCTCGGCGCTGGCCGCGCTGATCTCGCCCATGATGTCGGTCACCCGGCGGATGCTGGCCACCACCTCGTTCATGGTCGCACCGGCCTGGTCCACCAGGGTGGTGCCCTGGCCCACGCGTTCCACACTGTCGTTGATCAGGGTCTTGATTTCCTTGGCGGCCTCGGCCGAACGTCCGGCCAGGCTGCGCACCTCGCTGGCCACCACGGCAAAACCCCGGCCCTGCTCGCCGGCCCGCGCGGCCTCCACCGCGGCATTGAGCGCCAGGATGTTGGTCTGGAAGGCGATGCCGTCGATCACGCTGATGATGTCGGCGATCTTCCTGGAGCTGTCGTTGATGCCCTTCATGGTGTCCACCACCTGGGCCACCACCTCGCCACCCTGCACGGCCACGGTGCTCGCGCTCTGGGCCAGCTGGTTGGCCTGGCGCGCGTTGTCGGCGTTCTGCTTGACGGTGGACGAGAGTTCTTCCATCGATGCCGCGGTTTCTTCCAGCGCGCTGGCCTGGCTTTCGGTGCGCGCGCTCAGGTCCTGGTTGCCCTGGGCGATCTCGGCGCTGGCCGCGGAGACGGATTCCGAACCCTGACGCACACGGCTCACGATCTGGGCCAGGTTGTGCTGCATGCCGCTCAGGGCCTGCAGCAGCTGGGCCACTTCGTCGCGCCCGGTCGCCTGGATGTTCTGGGCCAGGTCACCGTCGGAAATATGCATGGCACAGTCGACCGCCGACTCGATGGGCTTCACGATGGAGCGCGCCAGCAGGTAAGCCAGCGCGGCGCTGAGGATCAGCGCCAGCACGCCGCCGGTGATCAGCAGCTGGCGCCCGGTGGCGGCACTCTGCTCGGCCTGCGCCAGAGTGGCATCGAAAATGGCCTGTTGCCGTTTTTCCAGCTGCAGAATGGAATCGATGTAGGCATCGGCCAGCGGACGCAGCTCCTTGTCCAGGGCAGCCTGCACATCCTCGCCAGCCGCCTTGCGCTTGAGGATGGCCGCACGTGGCGTGCGGTAAGCCTCGCGCGCCGCGTCGATCTTGACGATCAGCGCCTTGCCCTCCTCCGAATGCACCAGCTCGATCATGCGTTTACGTGAGGCCAGCGTGATTTCCGACGTCTTGTCCATCTCGGCGACCCACATCGGTATGCGACTGGTGTCGGCATCCAGCATGGCCGCCTTGGTACGAACCCAGTTGACGTCGATGGTCTGGCGCCACTGCACTGCCATCTTCAGTTTCTCACTGTCATCGGTGCCGAGGGCATGGGTGGTGTTGGCAAGTTCCTGCAGCCGCCAGTAGCCCAGACCAACACAAAGGATGAGGATCAGCAGGATGGCGCCGAAGGCGAGGCCCAGGCGGGCGGCGATTTTCAGGTCACGTAGGGCTTGCATGGCGGCTTTCTCTTCTGGTTGGCGACCGCACCGACGCGAGACTGAGCCCCGGGCCTGGAGGTACGCATTGGTCCAGAATAGCAGCTTTACCCTGCATCTCGCAGGGAATAAGCACGGAAAGCGTCCGCTATTTATCGGCGCCTGCCAGCGCCCGACAGGGCCAGCCAGAGGCCCAGCAGGGCAAAGGCCACGAACCAGAGGAAGGACCAGTTGGCGATGGTGCCGCCCAGGAAGGTCCAGTCGATGGCCGTGCAGTCGCCCGAGCCCCGGAAGATCATGGGGATGGCGCGTTGCAGGGGGAAGTTTTCGATCATGCCGTAGAGGTCTCGGCCGCAGGTGGCGATCTCGGGCGGGTACCACTGCAGCCAGCTCTGGCGCGCAGCGACGAAGGCGCCGAAACCGGCAATCAGCAGCACCAGACCGCCCAGCCAGCGGTGGCTGCGCGGCCCTGGCAGGGCCGCGCCCAGGGCGGCGACCACCGCCACCAGCACCATGGCGTAGCGCTGCACGATGCACATGGGACAGGGTTCGAGCCCCACCACGTGCTGCAGATAAAGACCGAAGCCCAGCAGGCCCAGGCAGGCCAGGCAGATCAGCGCGTAGATGCGGCGCGGGCTGAGACGGGAAATGAGTTCAGACAGTTGAGGCAAGATCCGGGGTTCCTTCCACGAAGACGCGGGCCTTGCGGGGTGTCAGCACCAGCAGTTCGCCCTCCGTCAAACCGAGTTCGCGGTATTGTGACGCAGGAAGCTGCGCCTCGATCACCGCGTTGTCCCCGGATTGGGTCGCGTCTTCGGGAATAAGTTCCAGCCGCGCAGTCGGTCCGGCCACAATGGCCCGACTCAGGCGTGCCGCGATGCCCGTGGCACCGGGCGCATAACGCTGCACGTCAAAGTCGTGCGGGCGCACATAGGCATAGGCCTTGGCATCCGCCGCGCCCCGGTGTTCAGGCGTGTCCAGGCGCAGGCCCTGCTGGCCCGTGCCGATCACCACCTCGCCCTGCTCCACGCGGCCGTGGAAAAGGTTCACGTCGCCCAGGAAACCGTAGACAAAGGGGCTGGCCGGCTGGTCCCAGACCTGCTGGGGTGTGCCGATCTGCTCGATATGGCCGTGGTTCATGAGCACCACGCGGTCGGCCACCTCCAGCGCCTCCTCCTGGTCGTGCGTGACGAAGATGCTGGTCACGTGCAGCTCGTCATGCAGACGGCGCAGCCAGCGGCGCAGTTCCTTGCGCACCTTGGCGTCCAGCGCGCCGAAGGGTTCGTCCAGCAGCAGCACCTTGGGCTCCACGGCCAGGGCGCGCGCCAGGGCGATGCGCTGGCGCTGCCCACCGGAGAGCTGCGAGGGGTAACGCTCGGCCAGCCAGTCCAGCTGAACCAGCTTGAGCAGCTCATACACCTTGGCCTTGATCTGGGCTTCGCTGGGGCGCTGGGCCCGCGGTTTCATGCGCAGGCCGAAGGCCACATTGTCGAACACGGTCATGTGGCGGAACAGCGCGTAGTGCTGGAACACGAAGCCTACATTGCGCTCGCGCACATGCACCTCGGTGGCGTCCTCGCCGCTGAACAGGATGGCGCCCTGGTCGGGTGTTTCCAGGCCGGCGATGATGCGCAGCAGCGTGGTCTTGCCGCAGCCCGAGGGGCCGAGCAAGGCGACGAGCTCGCCGGACTGGATGTCCAGACTGACGTCGTTCAGGGCCTGGAAGTCGCCGAACTGCTTGCTGATGTTGCGGATTTCGATGCTCATGTTTTATGTTTTTCATCTTTCTCCCTCGCCCCTTCGGGGAGAGGGTAGGGGTGAGGGGTTTGACGAGGTTGCCCTCACCCTAGCCCTCTCCCAGCGGGAGAGAGGGGACAAGACCGGCCGCTCGGGCGGCAATTCGGCCGCGGCCTTGAGCTCGCGCTCGTGCCGCCACTCGACGACGGATTTGATGAGCAGGGTGACCAGCGCCAGCAGGGCCAGCAGCGAGGCCACGGCAAAGGCGGCGACGGACTGGTACTCGTTGTAGAGCACTTCCACGTGCAGGGGCATGGTGTTGGTCTGGCCGCGGATGTGGCCCGAGACCACGGACACCGCGCCGAACTCGCCCATGGCGCGCGCATTGCAGAGGATGACGCCGTAGATCAGGCCCCACTTGATGTTGGGCAGGGTCACGTGCCAGAAGGTCTGCCAGCCGGTGGCACCCAGCACGATGGCGGCCTGTTCTTCCTCGTTGCCCTGGGCCTGCATCAGCGGGATGAGTTCACGCGCGATGAAGGGGAAGGTCACGAAGACGGTGGCCAGCACGATGCCGGGCACGGCGAAGATGATCTTGATGTCATGCGCCTGCAGCCAGGGCCCGAGCCAGCCCTGCGCGCCGAAGACCAGCACGTAGATCAGGCCGGACACCACGGGTGAGACCGAGAAGGGCAGATCCACCAGCGTGGTCAGGAAGGCCTTGCCGCGGAACTCGTACTTGGCGATGGCCCAGGCAGCCATGACGCCGAACACGAGGTTGAGCGGCACGGCGATGGCCGCCGTGATGATCGTCAGGCGGATGGCGGCCCAGGCATCGGGCTCCTTGAGCGCTTCCCAATAGGCGTCCCAGCCCTTGCGCAGGGCCTCGGTGAAGACCGCGGCCAGCGGCAGCACCAGGAAGAGGAACATGAAGGCCAGCGCCACGGCGATCAGCGTGGTGCGCACCCAGGCCGGCTCAGAGATGGAGGATTTCTGCGGGGAACGCCGTGGAACCGGCTTGGCCGGGCCGCTGGCATTGTACGCAGGCGTAGAAGACGGTTGCGCATTCTGCGCCTGGCTCAGGAGTGTATTCATTTTTTCTGCCAGGCCTGCAGGCCGTTGATAAGCAGCAGCAGGACGAAGGAGATGACCAGCATGACCAGGGCCACGGCCGTGGCGCCGGCGTAGTCGTACTGCTCGAGCTTGCCGATGATGATGAGCGGCGTGATCTCCGAGACCATGGGCATATTGCCTGCGATGAAGATGACCGAGCCGTACTCACCTACCGCGCGCGCGAAAGCCATGGCAAAGCCGGTCAGCAGCGCCGGGGCGATGGAGGGGAAGATCACGTAGCGGAAGGTCTGCCAGCGCGTGGCGCCCAGGCTGGTGGCGGCCTCTTCGAGTTCCTTCTCCACGTCTTCGAGCACCGGCTGCACCGTGCGCACCACGAAGGGCAGACCGATGAAGATCAGCGCGACCACCACACCGGCCGGCTTGAAGGCCAGCTGGATGCCGTAGGGCTCCAGCAGCTGGCCGACCCAGCCATTGCCCGCGAGCAGCGCCGTGAGTGCGATGCCGGCCACGGCCGTGGGCAACGCAAAAGGCAGGTCCACCAGGGCGTCGACGATCTTCTTGCCGGGGAACTTGTAGCGCACCAGCACCCAGGCCACCAGCAGGCCGAAGACCACGTTGACCCCGGCCGCGATCAGCGAGGCGCCGAAGGTCAGCCGGTAGGAGGCCAGCACGCGCGGTGAGGTCACCGCCACCCAGAATTGCTCCCAGCTCAGCGTGAAAGTCTTGAAGACCAGGGCCGAGAGCGGGATCAGCACGATCAGGCTCAGGTAGAAAATGGTGTAGCCCAGCGTCAGCTTGAAGCCGGGCAGGACGCGCCGCGGCGCACGGGCCGTGAAAGGCGTCTGCGGCATGGCAAGTGTGGCTGTCGTCATTGGCTTGACTGCTGAGAGCGGGTCGAAGAGGGAGCGACAAAGGCCGGCAGAGGAGGGACGGTTTTCTTCATGCGGTTTCCAGCAAGCGCAGACTGCGCGCGCGCAGCGTCTGCGAAAAGCGACTGCAGCAAGGCCAGGCCCAATGGCCAGGGCCCGAAGCCGGACTCAAGGTTGATATGCCCCGCTCTGGGCAGACGCACGAACTCGCTGCCCCAGCCGCGTGCATAGGCGCCGGCCAGGCGGATCGGGCAGTAGGGGTCGTCAGTACTGGCGACCAGGATGCTTCGGTAAGGCAAAAGGCGGCTGGGAGCGGGCGCAAAATCGGCCAGCACGCTGCGCCGCTCGGGATCGGCCGGCGCCACCAGCAGGGCGCCCCGGATACGCGCGGCAGCTTGAGGCGGCAGATCGGTGGTGGTGATGCAGCCCAGGCTGTGCGCGGCGATGACGACCGGCCCGTCCTGCGACAGGATGATGTCGGTGAGCGACTGTACCCAGGCCGCACGGCGCGGATGCTCCCAGTCATCCTGTTGCACGCGCACGGCGCCGGGCCACTGCTCGGCCCACAGGCTTTGCCAGTGGCCGCTGGGCGAGTCACGCCAGCCGGGAACAATGATCAATCGGGTCATGCTTGCTTTCCTGTCGTCGGTCTCTGGATTCTGGGGACAGGGGCACGAATCTCAAACGAATGAATTCTTCTTTGCTTATTACTGCTTGATCATTGCCCCGGCCCGCCTCACTTGCGGCTGTAGATCTGGTCGAAGGACCCGCCGTCGGCGAAGTGCTCCTTGTCAGCCTTGGTCCAGCCGCCGAAAGCCTGGGCGATGGTGAAGAGCTTGAGCTTGGGGAACTGGTCCGCGTACCTGGCCTGGGCCTTGGACGAGATCTCCGGCCGGTAGAAGTTCTTGCCGATGAGGTCCTGCGCCTCCTCGGTGTAGAGGAACTGCAGATAGGCCTCGGCCAGCTTGCGCGTGCCCTTGCGGTCGGCGTTCTTGTCCACCACGGTCACCGGCGGCTCGGCCAGGATGCTCAGGGAGGGCGCCACCATGTCGAACCTGGTGCCGAATTCCTTTTCCAGCAGATAGGCCTCGTTCTCCCAGGCGATCAGCACGTCGCCCTGGGCGCGCTGGGCGAAGGTGATGGTGGAGCCGCGCGCGCCGGTGTCGAGCACGGGCACGTTGGCGTACAGCTTGGCGATGTACTCCTTGGCCTTGGCATCGCCACCGTACTTGCGCTTGGCCCACTCCCAGGCGGCCAGGTAGTTCCAGCGCGCGCCGCCCGAGGTCTTGGGGTTGGGCGTGATGACCTTGACGTCGGGGCGGATCAGGTCGTCCCAGTCCTTGATGCCCTTGGGATTGCCCCGGCGCACCACCAGCACGATGGTCGAGGTGTACGGCGAGGAATTGTGCGGCAGGCGCTTTTGCCAGTCGGCGGGGATCCAGCCGCCGTTCTTGTTCAGCGCATCGATGTCGCCGGCCAGGGCCAGCGTCACCACGTCAGCGTCCAGGCCGTCGATCACGGAGCGGGCCTGCTTGCCCGAGCCACCGTGCGATTGCTTGATGGTCACGTCCTGGCCGGTCTTGGCCTTCCACTGAGAAGCAAAAGCCTTGTTGATGTCGACATACAGCTCGCGCGTCGGGTCGTAGGACACGTTGAGCAGGGTGGCTGCAGACTGGGCCCAGCTGGCCAGGGCCGCCCCTGCCAGGGTGAGGGCCAGCGAAAGCTTGATAAAGTTGCGGCCTTGCGTCATGTTTCTTCCTTTCCAAAAACCATGTGTTTGCGGTGAAAATGATTCTGAAGAGACATGCTCAAAACCGGAACCAATAAGATTTCATTTGCTTATTACCAAAAGAGGGCCTGAGCAAGTCCCGCACGGCGCGACTTGCTCAGGCCCTCCTTCAACATCCGAACACTGAAAGAAGCTGCATATGGCACGCATGGTCAACTGCATCAAGCTCGGCAAGGAAGCCGAAGGCCTGGACTTCCCGCCCTACCCGGGCGAGCTGGGCAAGCGCATCTGGGAAAGCGTCAGCAAGGA
This sequence comes from Curvibacter fontanus, assembly GCF_054780335.1. Classification (NCBI taxonomy): domain Bacteria; kingdom Pseudomonadati; phylum Pseudomonadota; class Betaproteobacteria; order Burkholderiales; family Comamonadaceae; genus Curvibacter; species Curvibacter fontanus. The sequence goes on along the minus strand of NZ_BAAGWN010000004.1, from coordinate 143,288 downwards.
GGCCTGGGCCGCCTGGCTCAAGCACCAGACCATGCTGGTCAACGAGAACCGCCTGAACCTGGCCGATGCGCGCGCGCGCCAGTACCTGGCCCGTCAGATGGAGAACCACTTCTTCGGCAGCGGTGCCGACGCTGCGGCGGGTTATGTCCCGCCCAGCGCCTGAGCGTCCCCCTTCCCCGTGAACGACGCGGCGCGCACTTTGCTGCCGCCGCAAGCGGCCGGCCAAGCGGCCTGGCGCGTACTCGACACGTGCTTCGATGCCGCACGCCTGCTCAGACTCTGGCGGCTCTGGCACAGCGACGTACAGCGCCCCCGCATGCTGCACCTCGTCGCGCTGACCGCTGCGCCCCCCTCCGTTCCTGCACTGCAGGCGGCGGCCCAGCCGGAACAGAAGGCCCTGGTCGATGAACTCACCGCACAGTGGAGCGGCCTGCTGCCCGGCATGCACCGCCTCTCGCTGGCGCAAGGCCGGCTGCAGCTGACCCTGTGCGTGGGAGAGCTGCAGCCGCTGCTGCGTGAGCAGCAGTTCGAAGCCGACATCGTCTTTCTCGACGGCGCCCAGCCCTGGGATCGCTGGAGCCTCAAGACCCTGACGCGCTGCTGCCGGCGTGGCACGCGGCTGGCCTTCGACGCGCTGAAGCCTGACATCCACAAGCTGCTGCGCGAAAGCGGCTTCGTGCTGGCGCCCGGTCACGCGCGCTACGAGCCGCCCTGGGAACTCAAGACCAGCCGCGAAACCCTGCGCATCGAGGCGGCCTCACCCGGTGCCTGCGTGGTGATCGGCGCGGGCCTGGCCGGCGCCAGCGTGGCCGCCGCCCTGACCCGGCGCGGCTGGCAGGTGCAGGTGCTCGATGCCGCGCCCGAGCCGGCCGCCGGCGCCTCGGGCCTGCCCGCCGGTCTGCTGGTGCCCCATGTCTCGGTGGACGACAGCCCGCGTTCACGCCTCACACGCGCCGGCCTGCGACTGACACGCGCAGAAGCGCAGCGACTGCTGCAGGCCGGGCAGGACTGGGACAACTGCGGCGTGCTGGAGCAGCGCCTGGACGGCCACACCGGCCTGCCCGCCGACTGGCCCGCCGAGGGGCGGCAGATCACGCGCTTGGCCCCCACGGGGACCGAACCCTGGCGCTCCGGCATGGCGGCCGTGCCGGCCCTGTGGCACGCGCAAGCCGCCTGGATCCAACCCGCACGCCTGGTACAGGCCTGGCTGAAGCAAACGGGTGTGGCGTTCCGCGGCAACGCCAGGGTGGAGGGGCTGCAACGCGCCGGCGCCCAGTGGCAGCTGCTGGACCGCGAAGGCCGCATCCTCACCGGCGCCAGCCACGTGGTGCTGGCGAATGCCGCCGATGTCCCGCGCCTGCTGGCCCCCCTGGGCCTGGACGCCTTGCTGCCGGCCTTGCGGGAGATGCACGGTGTCGTCAGCAGCGGCCTGCGCCAGCCAGGCGATGAAAGTGCCCTGCCGCCTTTCCCCGTCAATGGCCTGGGCAGCCTGATCCCGTCCGTGCCCACCGAAAACGGCCTGGCCTGGTATGCCGGCGCAACCTATGAGGACGCAACACAGCCACCCGCACCGGCCAGCGAGCACCATCCGTTGAATTTCGAGAAGCTGCGCACCCTGCTGCCGGCCGCAGCGCAGTTGCTGGCCCCCTCCTTCGCCCCCACTGCCGCGCGCGGCTGGGGCGGCACCCGCTGCGTCAGCGCCGACCGCCTGCCCCTGGTCGGTCCGCTCGAAGAGGGCACTCAGCCCACGCTGTGGATCAGCGCCGCCATGGGTTCACGCGGCCTGAGCTTCGCCATGCTCTGCGCCGAACTGCTGGCCGCCCGCCTGGGCGCCGAGCCCTGGCCCGTGGAAGCCAGCCTGGCGCGCGCGCTGCATGCGCGACGTGTCGACTGAACTTTTGTAAATTCGAGCCCGACCTTCTTTTGCTCGTCAATCGTCTTCTTTTTCGGTGGCAAGTCCGTAACAGCCCGCACCTCTTGGCTCTGGACACCTACCTCAGCTGCCCCGCCAGCAACCTCGCCACATGCACCGCCTCGCACTGCGCACCGTCGGCGATCTGGTGCCGGCAACTGGTGCCGTCCGCCACGACGATGGCATCTGCCTTGGCTCGTACAGCAGGCAGCAGCGCCGCCTCGGCCATCTGCATGGAGACCGCGTAGTGCTCGGCCTCGTAGCCGAAGCTGCCGGCCATGCCGCAGCAGCTGGATTCGATGAGTTCGGGTTGGGCGCCGGGGATCCATGACAGCACCTCCATCACGGGCGTGATGGCGGCGAAGGCCTTCTGGTGGCAGTGGCCGTGCAGCAGCACGGGCTGGCTCACAGGTTTGAGTTTGGCCTTGAAGGCTTCCAGTCGGCCGGCCTTGGCCTCGCGGGCCAGGAACTCCTCGAACAGGAGCGCCTGTTTGGCGATGGCCTGCGCGGGTTCGCCCAGGCCCATGACCAGGAGTTCGTCGCGCAGGGTCAAGAGGCAACTCGGCTCCAGGCCGACGATGGCGATGCCTTTTTCGGCAAAGGGCAGCAGGCTCTCCACCACTTCGCGCGCTTTCATCTTGGCCTGGTCCACCATGCCGGCGGAGAGGAAGGTGCGGCCGCAGCAGAGGTGCTTGCCGTCCTGCTGCACCTTGGTCGCCACGTGCACGGTGTAGCCGGCGGCCTGCAGCACCTGCAGCGCGGCGTGGGCGTTCGCTGATTCGAAAAATCCGTTGAAGGTGTCGACGAAAAGCACCACGGGTTTGGCGGCGGCCAGCACTTCCTTACGGCTGACATTCACGATCCGTTCGGGCTGAGCCTGTCGAAGCCCTTCGACAAGCTCAGGGCGAACGGATACAGACTCGGGGCTAACGGTTCCGAGTTGGTTGAAGAAATGCTTGCGCTTCCACTGCGGCAGGCTGCGCTTGGCCGAGAAGCCGAAGAGCTTTTCGCTGAGCTGGGCCATCAAGGGAACTTTGTCGCGCAGGTTCAGCAGGGGTGCGATCCTCGCGGCATGGCGCGCGTAGTCGGGCAGCTGACCGACGAGTTTGTCTTTGAGCGTATGGCCGTGTCTGGCCTTGTAGTGCTGCAGAAACTCGACCTTGAGCTTGGCCATGTCCACGCCCGTGGGGCAGTCGCGCTTGCAGCCCTTGCAGCTCACGCAGAGATCGAGCGCCTCCTTCACCGTTTCGAGCGTGCCCTCACCCCACCCCTCTCCCGGAGGGAGAGGGGGTGAAGACAGGCGCTCGCTCCCTCTCCCCTTGGGAGAGGGCTGGGGTGGGGGCAGGCCTTCGAGCTGGCCGCTGAGCGCCAGGCGCAGGGTATTGGCACGTCCTCGTGTTGAATGGATCTCGTCGCGCGTGACGCGGTAGCTCGGGCACATGGTGCCGGCGTCGAACTTGCGGCAGTGACCGTTGTTGTTGCACATCTCCACGGCCTTGGCCAGGCCCTGGGCCGGGTCACCACCCGTGCCGGGGGCGGTGGTCTCTTCGGTCACCGGGTCGGCCTGCACGTTCCAGGCACTCCAGTCCAGCACGGGCTGGATGGGCACCACCTTGTAGCCGGGCGGGAAGCGCATCAGCGTGGTGTCGTCCATCCGGGGCGGCTTGATCATGCGCTGGGGGCTCAGCAGGTTCGCCGGGTCGAGGTACTCCTTGATCTGGGTGAAGGCTTGCGTGAGGCGCGGGCCAAACTGCCATTCGATCCACTCACCGCGGCACAGGCCGTCGCCGTGTTCGCCGCTGTAGGCGCCTTTGTACTTGCGCACGAGTTCGCTGGCTTCCTCGGCGATGGCACGCATCTTCCGGGCGCCGTCACGGCGCATGTCCAGGATGGGGCGCACGTGCAGCGTGCCCACCGAGGCGTGTGCGTACCAGGTGCCGCGGCTGCCGTATTTGCGGAAGACCTCGGTGAGCGCGTGGGTGTACTCGGCCAGATGCACCAGGGGCACGGCGCAGTCTTCGATGAAGCTCACGGGCTTGCCGTCGCCGCGCAGGCTCATCATGATGTTGAGGCCGGCCTTGCGCACTTCCCACAGGTTTTTCTGCGACGCGTCGTCCAGCATCTCCACCACGCTGCCGGGCAGTCCCAGCTCGCCCATCAGGTCCACCAGTTCCTTGATCTTGGGCGCGATGTCGGCCTTAGCCGCGCCGGAGAACTCCACCAGCAGCACGGCCTCGGGCTTGCCGCCCTTGATGGCGGGCGAGAGCGCGGTGCGTATGGTGGGCGCGAAGGCCGGGTTCTTCAGGGAGAGCTCGATCATGGTGCGGTCGACCAGCTCCACCGCCGTGAGCGCCCCGCCCTGCATGTGGTGGCCCAGCTTGACGATGTGCTGGGCGCTGTCCATGGCCTGGTAGAAGCTGGGGAAGTTCACCACGCCCAGCACCTTGGCGCGCGGCAGTTCGCTCAACTGCAGGCACAGCGAACGCGTGAGCGCCAGCGTGCCTTCGCTGCCCACCAGCAGGTGCGCGAGGTTGACCGAGCCGTCGCTCGTGTACGGTTTCTCGTTCTGGTTGTGGAAGATGTCCAGGTTGTAGCCGGCCACGCGGCGCAGCACCTTGGGCCAGCGGGCCTCGATCTGGTCGCGGTGCAGGCCGGCCAGGCCGCGCACGAAGTCCCCGATCTGCCTCACACGGCCGCTGGCGGCATCGAAACGGCCGAAGTTCAGCAAGTCACCATCGGCCAGCCAGGCCTGGGCGCCGATGACGTTGTGCACCATATTGCCGTAGGCGATGGAGCGGCTGCCGCAGGAGTTGTTGCCGGCCATGCCGCCCAGCGTGGCCTGCGCGCTGGTGGACACGTCCACCGGGTACCAGAGGCCATGTTTTTTCAGATCGGCGTTCAGGTGGTCCAGCACCAGGCCGGGTTCGACCCGCGCCGTGCGCTGCCCGACATTGACGTCGAGGATCCTGCGCATGTGTTTGCTGTGGTCGATGACCAGCCCCGCGCCCACCGTCTGGCCGCACTGGCTGGTGCCGCCGCCGCGCGGCACGATGGGCACCTTGAGATCACGGCAGATGTCGATGGCCATGCGCACGTCGGCGGCCTCGCGCGGCAGGAACACACCCACGGGCATGGCCTGGTAGATGGAAGCATCGGTGGCGTAACGGCCGCGGTCGGCCGGACTGAACAGCACCTCGCCTTTCGTCTCGGCGCGCAGGCGCGCGGCCAGGCGGCCGGCGACTTCGTTGCCGAGGCGGGAGACGGTTTCGTAGATTTGGTTCATCGCAGGAATCGGATTTATCCCCTCTCCCCCTGGGAGAGGGTTAGGGTGAGGGCAAGGCCCGCCACGGTGCAGCCCTCACCCCTGCCCTCTCCCAGAGGGAGAGGGGGTTGAAGAGAAGGCTGTCGCGGTGCGCATCTGTTCAATCACCACATCACGCTTGTGGCCCAGGTGGGCGACGAGTTCGGCGCGCAGAGCCGCACTGTCGCGTTTTTGCAGGGCCTCGATCATGCGGTCGTGCTCCTGCATGGCGCGTGTCCATTTCTCGCCGTCCTGGTTGGAGCGGAAGCGCAGGGCCTGCAGGCGGGCGTTGACCTGGTTGTAGGTGGCGGTCAGCACGGGGTTGCGCGCCGCGGCGTTGAAAGCGCGGTGGATGGCGGCGTTGAGCCGGTAATAGGCCGAGAGGTCGCGCCGCGTGTAGGCGGCCTTCATCTCGTAGTGCATGGCCTCGATCTCGGTCAGTTCGTCGGGCGTGATGCGCTGGGCCGCCAGCTCGCCGGACAGGCCTTCCAGGCCGGCCATGACTTCGAAGGTGTTCAGGATGTCGTCTTCACCCAGCTGCACGGCGATCGCGCCGCGGTTGGGCAGCAGCTCCACCAGGCCCTCGGCGGCCAGGGTCTTGATGGCTTCGCGCAGGGGCGTGCGCGAGACCTTCATCTGCTCGCACAGTTCGCGCTCGTTGAGCTTGGCGCCGGGCGCGATCCGCCCCTCCACCAGCAGCAGGCGCAGGCGCTGGGTCACCTGCCCGTGCAGGGCCGTGGGCATGCTCAGGATTTCGGCCATGGTTATGCTTTGTATTCAAAAAGATCGTGATTTCTGGCGATTTTAGGGTCTTTCTGGTTGACAAACAAATTTTGTATGCAAAAAATGCCTCTGTTATTTTTCTCTTATATGCCATGCTGAGCACTGACTTCCACCCCACCGGCCGCCATTTCCTCCAGATTCCGGGCCCCTCCCCCGTGCCGGAGCGCGTGCTGCGCGCCATGAGCCTGCCCACCATCGACCACCGCGGCCCCGAATTCGGCGTGCTCGGGCTGAAAGTGCTGGCCGACATGCAGAAGATCTTCCAGACCAGGCACCCGGTCGTCATCTACCCGGCCTCGGGCACCGGCGCCTGGGAAGCCGCGTTGAGCAACACGCTCTCCCCCGATGACCATGTGCTGATGTACGAGACCGGCCACTTCGCCTTTCTCTGGAACCGCCTGGCCACGCGCCTGGGTCTGAAAGCCGAGGTGCTGGCCCTCAGCGGCACCGACAACGGTGTGCCCGCGAGCTGGCGCCGTGGCGTGCAGGCCGAGCTGATCGAGCAGCGCCTGAAGGCCGACACGGGCCACAGCATCAAGGCGGTGTGCGTGGTGCACAACGAAACCTCCACGGGCGCGACCAGCAACATCGCCGCCGTGCGCCGCGCCATCGACGCGGCCAGGCACCCGGCCCTGCTGCTGGTGGACACCATCTCGGGCCTGGCCGGGGCCGACTACCGCCACGACGACTGGGGTGTGGACGTTTCCATCAGCGGCTCGCAAAAGGGCCTGATGCTGCCGCCGGGCATGAGCTTCAACGCTGTCTCGCCCAAGGCCATCGAGGCCAGCAAAACCGCCAGGCTGCCGCGCAGCTTCTGGGCCTGGGACGAGATCATCGAGATGAACAGATCAGGTTACTGGCCCTACACGCCCAACACCAACCTCATGTACGGTCTGAGCGAGTCGGCCGACATGATCCTGGGCCAGGGCCTGGAGGCCGTGCTGGCACGCCACCAGCGCTGGGCCGCGGGCGTGCGCGCCGCAGTGAACGCCTGGGGCCTGCCCATCCAGTGCGCCGATGCCGGTGTTTATTCACCCATCCTGACCGGCGTGATGACACCCGAGGGCGTGGACGCCGACGCGATCCGCAAGATCATCTACGAGCGTTTCGACTGCTCGCTGGGCACGGGCCTGGGCAAGGTCAAGGGCCGCATGTTCCGCATCGGCCACCTGGGCGACAGCAACGACCTGACGCTGATCGGCACCGTGGCCGCCTGCGAGATGGGCCTCAAGCTCGGCGGCGTCAGGCTGGCCGGCTCGGGCGTGCAGGCCATCATGGACTACTACGCCGGCCACCCGGCAGCCGTGCCGCAGCGCAAGGCTGCCTGAGTTCGGGCTGAGTCTGTCGAAGCCCGCGTCCGAAGAGGCGTTTCGACAAGCTCAACGCGAACGGTTCAAGCAGCGAGATTTCTACAACGACCCGAGGAGACACCCCATGAAACGCAGAACCTTCGTCACCGCCACCGCCGCCACGCTGGCCGCCCCCATGATCAAGGCGCAGACCCTGCCCGGCGGGCCGGTGCGCATCATCGTGGGCTTCGCCCCGGGCGGCGGCACCGACGTGCTGGCCCGCATCGTCGGCCAGAAGCTGCAGACCCTGTGGAACACCACCATCGTGATCGAGAACAAGGCGGGCGCCTCCGGCGTGATCGCGGCCGACTATGTGGCCAAGGCCCCGGCCGACGGCAACACCCTGCTGATGGCCCACATCAACAGCCACGCCCTGGCCCCCGGCCTCATGCCCAAGCTGGGTTATGTGGTGGAGCGCGACTTCACGCCGCTGACCCTGGTGGGCGTCACGCCCAATCTGCTGATCGCCAACACCGACCTGCCGGCCAGGACCGTGGCCGACGTGGTGGCGCACTGCAAGGCGCAGCCGGGCAAGGTGAGCTTCGGCTCGGCCGGCCAGGGCTCGGCCCAGCACCTGGCCATGGAGTCCTTCAAGCTCGCCGCCGGCGTGGATGCGCTGCACATCCCCTACAAAGGCTCGGGCCCCATGCTGGTGGACCTCATCGGCGGCCAGATCCAGTACTCCTTCGACACCATGACGGCGGCCACCCCGCACGTCAAGAGCGGCAAGGTGCGCGCCATCGCGCAGACACGCGCCAAGCGCGCCTCGGGCCACCCGACGGTGCCGACCATGATCGAGGCTGGCTTCCCCGGCTTCGAAGCCACCACCTGGTATGGCCTGGTGGGCCCGGGCAAGCTGCCCTCGGCCATGGCCCAGCGCATGAACGAGGACATCAACAAGGTGCTGGCCATGTCCGACGTGAAGGAAAAGCTGGACCAGTACGGCGCCGAGGACGGCGGCGGAACGGCCCAGCAGTTTGCCGACTTCATCCGCAGCGAACAGCAGAAGTGGGCCAAGGTGATCAAGGACGCCAAGGTAACTGTAGAAAGCTAACCCCCGAAAGGTGCCGCACGACGTGCGGCACCTCTCCCCCCTTTCAGGGGGCGACGCCCGTGGCCCGGCCGAGCCGGTTCCACGGCGTCCCTCGAATGAACCCCGCAGACCTTCGTACCCGCTACAGGGCATCTTTCCCATGAACGAATCAGGCCAGGTCACTCTGCGCATCGAGGCCGGTGTGGCCTCGGTGCTTTTCGATCGCCCCCAGACGCGCAATGCGATGACCTGGGCCATGTACGAACAGCTGATGGCCATCTGCCGCCAGCTGCGTGAGGACCGCTCCGTGCGTGTCGTCACCTTCCGCGGCGCGGGGGCTGAGGCCTTCGTGGCCGGCACCGACATCGCGCAGTTCCAGAACTTCCGTTCCGGCCCACCGGGCGGCGAAGACGGCGTGGCTTACGAGCAGAAGATCGACGCCTGCATGGAGCTGCTGGGCAACCTGCCCATGCCCACGGTGGCCGTGGTCGAGGGCTGGTGCGTGGGCGGCGGTCTGGCCATCGCCACGGGCTGCGACTTCCGGCTCGCCACACCCGCCTCGAAATTCGGCGCGCCCATCGCCAGGACCCTGGGCAACTGCCTGTCCATGGCCAACCTGGCCCGCCTGAGCGCGGCCTTCGGCACGCAGCGCCTGCGGCGCATCCTGCTGCTGGCGGAGATGATCACGGCCGACGAGGCCCTGGCCTGCGGCTACCTGCAGGAGGTCTGCGCCCCCACCGAGATCGATGCAGCCGTGCAGCGCCTCACGGGCAAGCTCGCCGCCCTGGCGCCTGTGACACAGCGCGTGAGCAGGGAGGGCCTGCGCCGCCTGACGGTGCACAGCCTGCCCGCCGATGCAGACCTGATCCGCGCGGCCTATGGCAGTGCGGACTTCCGCGAAGGCATCGCCGCCTTCGTCGAGAAACGCCCCCCGGCATGGAAAGGACAGTGATGGCAAACCAGAAGCAGAAGGCAGGCCCCCTGGCCGGCCTGCGTGTGCTCGAACTCACGCAGATCATGTCCGGCCCGACCTGCGGCCAGCTGCTGGCCGACATGGGGGCCGACGTCATCAAGGTCGAGAAGCTGCCCGGCGGCGATGACGCGCGCGCCTACCGCGACCCGCTGGTCAACGGCGTCTCGGCGCCCTTCATGATGATGAACCGCAACAAGCGCGGCATCGCCATCGACCTCAAGCACGAGGACGGCCGCGCCATCCTGCTGCGCATGGTCAAGGACGCCGACGTGCTGGTGGAGAACTTCCGCGGCGGCGCCATGGACAAGCTGGGCCTGGGCTACGAGGTGCTCAAGGCAGTGAACCCCGGCCTGATCTACTGCGCCATCACGGGTTATGGCCTGGACGGTCCTTACGCGGGCAAGGGCGGCTTCGATCTGATCGCCCAGGGTTTCGCCGGGCTCATGTCCATCACGGGCGAACCCGGCGGCGCGCCGGCCAAGAACGGCAACGCGGTCTCGGACATGAATGCCGGCATCCTGGGCGCCCTGGGCATCGTCGCAGCCTATGTGCACAAGCTCAAGACCGGCGAGGGCCAGATCGTCGACACCTCGCTCAGTGATGCGGCCCTGCAGCAGCTCTACTGGCACGCCGCCATCTTTTTCGCCACGGGCAAGTCCAGCGCGCCCACGGGCTCGGCCCACATCCTGACCGCCCCCTACCAGGCCTTCGAGGCCAGCGACGGCTGGATCAATGTCGGCGGCGCCAACCAGGCCAACTGGGAGCGCATCGCCGAGGTGCTGGGCCACCCCGAATGGCGCGAGGACCCGCGCTTCAAGACCAACAGCGATCGCATGGCGCACCGCGAGGAACTCGTGGTCCTGATGAACACCGTGCTGCGCACGCGCACGCGCGCCGAATGGCAGGCCGCCTTTGATGCGGCCGGTGTGCCGGCCGGCCCCGTGCACACCGTGGGCGAGGCCCTGAGCCACCCGCAGACCCTGGCGCGCGGCATGGTGGTGGAACTGGACCATCCCCAGGCCGGGCCAACCCGTGCCCTGGGCTGCCCCATCCATTTCTCGGCCACGCCGACCCGGATCACCCGCCCGGCCCCCCTGCTGGGCGAGCACACGCGTGAATTGCTCAAGGAGTTTGGTTTCAGCGATACACAGGTGGATGCGTTTATAGGTAATAACGCTATAGCCGAAACCTGATCAATCCGTCAACATATAAGCAGTCGCAAGCCTTGGCGACGCCTCCATTAGTGGGTGCTTATGCGTATAAAAAAAGCGGCGCTGCTCGTCGCGTTGGGAATCATTTGGCATGGCAGTTTGATGGCCCAGACCGCCTGGGTCGTCGGCCAGTCTGCGCCCCTGAGCGGCAGCAATGCCGTGTTCGGCAAGGACATCCGGGACGGCGCCCAGGCCTATTTCAAGTCCGTCAACGCCCAGGGTGGCGTCAATGGCGTGCCCATCGAGCTGATCACCCTGGACGACCAGAACCAGCGCAAGATCGCCGGCGAGAACACCGCCAAGTTGCTGCAGAACCGCAACCTGGTGGCCCTCTTCGGCTACGCCTCGGCCACGCTGAGCCTGGACGCCATGCCCCAGGCCGAGAAGGCCGGCACACTTTTCTTTGCCCCCTTCTCGGGCGCCAACCCGGTGCGCAAACCCAGCCCCGTGGTCCACACCCTGCGCGCCTCCTATGGCGACGAGCTGGAAAAGATGCTTTCCTTCTGGACCGGCCTGGGCATGAAACAGGTGGTGGTGGTGCACTACGACGACGAGGTCGGCGTGCAGAACCTGGGGGTGGTCAAGGACTACCTCGCGCGCCAGGGCAAGCAGCCACAGGCCTTCGCGCTGGAACGCAACGCCAAGATCGACGATGCCCGCTTCAATGAGCTGGTGGCCCTCAAGCCCGACGTCATCATCAACACCGTGCTCTCCGGCCCGGCCGCCGAGATCAGCAAGCGCCTGGTGGCCAGGGGACTCTACGTGCCCATGTCCAGCCTGTCCTTCGTCGGCGCGCAGCAGTACATCGACGCGGCCGGCGACGCCGGGGCCGGTGTGTCCATCTCCCAGGTGGTGCCCAATACCTCAGCCTCGCTGCCCGTCATCCGCGAGTGCGGCAAGGCCCTGCAGGACAGCGGCATCACCACGCCCATGAACAGCACGCACCTGGAAGCCTGCATAGCCGCCAAGGTGCTGACCGAAGCCATGCGCCGCAGCAAGAAACCGGGCGACCCCAAGGCCCTGCTGACCGCGCTGCGCTATCTGGGCAGCTACGACACCGGCGGCTTCACCGTGAGCTACGGGCCGGACCAGAACCACGGCAGCAAATACGTGGAGCTGGGCATGGTCGCGCGCGGCGGCAAACTGCGCAGGTAAGCATGTTTCTGCAACCTTTGCTTACACCGTCGTACGACTGCACACAAGTGTTTCGGTTTCAGGCCTAGCCCTGAAACATCTCCATGGTTCACCATGGAGTCATATTGCAATCCATGGAACAAATCATGAAAATTCGACACTTCAAGCACACGACGGGCCTCGCGGCGCTGCTGTGTGCGCTGGGCGGTTTGCTGCACGGTGCAGCACAGGCCCAGGCCGCCTGGATCGTCGGCCAGTCGGCCCCACTCTCGGGCAACAACGCCGTCTTCGGCAAGGACATCCGGGACGGCGCCCAGGCCTGGTTCAAGCTGGTCAACAGCCAGGGTGGTGTCCACGGCAGCCCGGTCGAACTCCTCACCCTGGACGACCAGAACCAGCGCAAGATCGCCGGTGAAAACACCGCCAAGCTGCTGCAGACCAAGGGCCTGGTGGCGCTGTTCGGCTACGGCTCGGCCACGCTGAGCCTGGACGCCATGCCCCAGGCCGAGAAGGCCGGCACGCTTTTCTTTGCCCCCTTCTCGGGCGCCAATCCGGTGCGCAAACCCAGCCCCGTGGTCTACACCCTGCGCGCCTCCTACGGCGACGAACTGGAGAAGATGCTGACCTTCTGGATGAGCCTGGGCATGAAACAGGTGGTGGTGGTGCACTACGACGACGAGGTCGGCGTGCAGAACCTGGGCGTGGTCACCGAGTACCTGGTGCGCCAGGGCAAGACGCCCAAGGCCTTCGCCCTGCAGCGCAACGCCACGATCGACGCGGCCAAGATGAATGCGCTGGTGGCCCTGCAGCCAGAGGTCATCATCAACACCGTGCTGTCCGGCCCGGCCGCCGAGATCAGCAAGCAGTTGTCCGCCCGCGGACTCTACGTGCCCATGTCCAGCCTGTCCTTTGTCGGCGCGCAGCAGTACATCGACGCCGCCGGGGCCGCCGGCGCCGGGGCCTCGATTTCCCAGGTGGTGCCCAATACCTCAGCCTCGCTGCCCGTCATCCGTGAATGCGGCAAGGCCCTGCAGGACAGCGGCATCACCACGCCCATGAACAGCACGCACCTGGAAGCCTGCATAGCCGCCAAGGTGCTGACCGAAGCCATGCGCCGCAGCAAGAAACCGGGCGACCCCAAGGCCCTGCTGGCCGCGCTGCGTCATCTCGGAAGTTACGACGTCGGTGGCTACACGGTGCACTACGGACCGGAACAGAACCACGGCAGCAAGTTCGTGGAACTGGCCATGGTCACGCGCAATGGCCGACTGCGCAACTGAGTTTCCAAAGGGGTATGAGGGCATTGCAAAGGGCGCCGGTGGCGCCCTTTTTTTTGCCCTTGAGTTGCCACGGACTCAGGCCGTGATCTCGCGTGCCGTGATCTGGTACCTGAAGGCGTCAGGCGAGTAGGAGTCCAGGCGCTCGTCGCCGGTCTCGGCCACCGGGTACATCAGGAAACCGAGCTTGGGGCCCTGGCTGCCGGGCAGGGCCACGTCGTGCGCCATGTTCCAGGCCAGCCAGTTGCCTTCCCAGCCGCCGAACAGGGCCGCATTCAGGGGCGCCACCACGGGGTGACTCGTGTCCTTGATCCACTCGGCTGTTTCCAGGCGCATGACCTTGGCCACGTCGGCCGGGTCCATGGCCACCCAGCCGTAGTCCTTCAGGTACACCTCGGCGCGGCAATGCTGCGCGCCCTTGAGGCTGGCCGGGTTGCCGCCGAGCTCCTTGTAGCCGAAGGCCGAGGGCGCCAGGCGCAGGCCGTAGACGTCACGGGCGGGCAGACCCACGGCACGGCACATGCCGACGAAGATGGCATTGAGGTCGGCGCACTTGCCGCCCAGGTTGCCGGTCTCCAGCATGGCCTTGATGTCGCCCTCGCCGCAGCCGCGCACCTTGGGCTCACGGTAAGTATTGGTGACCACCCAGTTGTAGATGGCGCGCGCCTTGTCCACATCGGTCTTGGCGCCACGCGTGGCTTCAAGCGCGGTCTTGCGCACGATGCCATCGGTGGGCAGCAGGGCCGTGGGCCGGGTCCAGAACTGGAGATTGGCGGCGGCTTCGGGCACAGGCTTTTTCGCGGCCCAGTTGACGGCGCGGCTGTTGGTCTGGATGCGGGTGGTGAGTTCGACCCAGGGGGTTTTCTCGCCGGGGGCGAACACCACGTGCAACAGACGCGCGCCGTAGACCGCGTCGCTGCTCATGCGGGTGGCGCCATTGCTGGCATAACTGCTGTCCAGCGAACGCTGCCAGTCGGTATCGACCGAGGGCACCGGCAGCCAGACGCTGGTGGCGCCTTCGGCCTGCTGGACGTCGACGCGGGTCGTCACCTCGAAAATGCGCCAGGCGCCGGGGCGGGGATGGAACTGGCGCTGCGCCGGCGCGGTCTGGGCCAGGCCCAGGGCCGGCAGGGTGTAGGCGGCCGACAGGCCTGCCGCGTTCTTCAAAAAGGTTCGACGTTCGTCGGTCATCAAGAGCGCTCCGTCATGGTGTGGAAACCGCCGGCGGGGCAGGTCAAGTTGCCTCACAACAGCATGAACACGATGGAAATATCGTGCTGCCCAGATTACCGGGTCCATCTCACCCCGGAGTAATCCCCGAGCTTGACCCCACGAGCCTTGGGGTATATTGATCGCCACACCCATGAGAAAGCTGCAGGAGACCTACAACACGATGGAGCAGACAGGGCCCATGCCCGTCAGTCGCGGTGTCCTCCTGCGCGACATGGACGGCGCCCCACCCGAACGCCTGTGCCATGCCATCCTGGAACGGCTCGCCGCCAGCGAACTGGCCGCACGGGTGCACGCCGAAGCCGGCGAGGACGGCGCAGGCCCCTGGCTGCGTCTGTGGCTGGACCACAGCAGCACACAGGCCTGGGCGCCGGGCCACGACACCATGGATCTGGCCCGCACCCTGGGCCTGCGCACCCAGGACAGCGAAGCCGATCTGCAGCGCGAAATCCTGCTCACCCTGCTGATGAGCCCGACCGGCCTGGACATTCCCAGCGTGGACGAACTGGAATCGGCCATCCACATCCGCCGCAATATCGTGCGCGCCGCGCGTCGCACCACCCTGGCCTTCGAAACCGATGCGGCCGAACGCCCGCAGGACTGCTGGACCTACCACGAAGACAAGGGTTTCACCCTGCTGCCCGGCGTGCCCCTGATCGACGCCCTCATCAAGACCACGCAGCCCGCAGTCTCGGACCGGCTCTATTCCTTCTCCTGCTACCGCGCCACCGAGTACGTGACACTGCTGGGCATTGCCCAGGAGCTGGCGCGCAGCAACACCGAGCTGTTCGAGCGCCTGCAGGGCGTCTGGCGCCAGCGCGCCATCATGTCCGAGGAGTTCCACACCGTGTTTCTGCGCGAACAGGGTTCGATGGAAGCACCCGTGCCGCCCCTGTACTACGTGCCCGGCGACCGCGTCTGGTTCCGCAACCCCGACGAAGCGTCGGCCGACGCCTGCGGTTTCGAGGGCTCCTGGGTCATGTACCTGGGCGGCGGCCTGTTCACCAACTTCTGGAAGCAGCAGCAGCCCTACACCCTGACCGACAAGTGCGTGGAAATCTACCACTGGCGCAACGGCCTGTACCGCGACGAAAAAGGTGAAGTGCGCATCGACGAGGAACGCATCAAGCCCCTGATCGCCGCCACCCTGGCCAATCCGGTCGAACTGGCGCGGATCATGGCGTGCATGACCCGCTGGCGCGAGCCGCGCGGTGTCTACACCGAGGCCGGCGGCTGCATGGACACCACCCGCGAGTTCGCGCGCTGGGTGCGTCCGGGCACCAGCGACATGCCCATCCCCAGAACCTGAGCGTCACGCGCAGACGCATGCAGGTGCGGCACACCTTCGTCGACGGCCTCACGAAGCCCCGCACCGGATGGCACCGACTTTCGGCGGATGGCTCTGCGACTACGCCCGCACGACGGTCCATTTTTTCGGGGTGCCGGGAGGTTTTCTCGCCGTGCTGCGGCCCTGACCCGCTTGTGGCTCGATGATGAATCTGTGCCGCCCCCCGAGAACTGGGGCCAGGCCCTGGCGCCCACCGTGCGCGCGTTCAAGGAAACGCCAAACAAGCCCCTGCGTTCGGACTGAGCTTGGCCTCTGCCCCGAGCCGGGTCGAAGGGCTCTACGCGAACGGACTGGTTCAGCGCAAGCTCAGTTCGAAACGCCGCTGGCCCGCTGGGACTTGCCGCGCAGCAGCGGCTCGACCAGCGCCATGGCCTCGCGGCCCGACCAGTCCACCTCGCCGCGCACACGCAGACGCGGCCGGCCCTCGGCATCGATCAGGAGGGTGGTGGGCAGCACATTGGCCCCCCAGGCACGGGCAGCCTCGCTTTGCGGGTCCAGCAGCACCGTGAGGTTCAGGCCGCTGGACTGCAGGTACTGGGCGATACGGCGCGGGCCCTCGCCCACGTTGAGCGCCAGCACCTGCAACTGCTCGGGGCCGTAGATCTCGGCCAGTTGCTGCAGCGAGGGCATCTCGGCGCGGCAGGGCGGGCACCAGGTGGCCCAGAAGTTGAGCACGACGGCACGGCCGCGCAGTTCGGCCAGGGTCCAGGTCTTGCCCTGCATGTCCAGCGCCTGCAGCGCGGGGGCCGGTCGGTTGGCCGGCCAGGGGGTCACGTCGTAGCCGCGCTGCGCGAGCGCCGGAAGCGTCACTGCACCGAGAGCCCAGCCGAGAAGCGTGCGGCGGTCCATCAGATCTTCCCGGCCACCCAGCCCTGCACGCTGGCCAGGGCCGCGCCGAGCCTGCTCGCGTCGGTGCCGCCGGCCATGGCCATGTCGGGTTTGCCACCGCCCTTGCCGCCGACCTGCTGGGCCACGAAGTTGACCAGCTCGCCGGCTTTCACCTTGGCCACGCTGTCGGCGGTGACGCCGGCCGCCAGCTGCACCTTGTCACCGTCCACGGCCGCCAGCACGATGGCCGCGGTCTTGAGCTTGTCCTTGAGCTTGTCCAGGGTGTCGCGCAGGGTCTTGGCATCCGCCCCTTCCAGGCGAGCGGCCAGCACCTTCAGCCCTTTGACGTCCACGGCCTGGCTCATGAGTTCGTCGCCCTGGCTGGAGGCCAGCTTGCCCTTGAGCGCGGCGATTTCCTTTTCCAGCGCCTTGACCTGGTCCAGCACCAGGCCCAGACGCGCATTGAGTTCCGTGCTCGGCGCCTTGAGCGTGCCGGCGGCCTGCGTCACCGTGTCTTCCAGCTGCTGCAGATAGCTCAGCGCATTGGCGCCGGTCACCGCCTCGATACGGCGCACGCCCGCGGCCACGCCGCCTTCGGCCACCACCTTGAACAGGCCGATGTCACCGGTGCGCTGCACGTGCGTGCCGCCACACAGTTCGCGGCTGGTGCCGATGTCGAGCACGCGCACGGTGTCGCCGTATTTCTCGCCGAAGAGCATCATGGCGCCGGTCTTCTGCGCCGACTCGATGTCCATCAGGCGGGCCTGGGTGGCGCTGTTGGCCAGGATCTCGGCGTTGACCAATTTCTCGATCTCGCGAATCTGCGTTTCGGTCACCGGCGCGTTGTGCGCGAAGTCGAAGCGGGTGCGCTCGGCGTTCACCAGCGAACCCTTCTGCTGCACATGGCTGCCCAGCACCTCGCGCAGGGCCTTGTGCATCAGGTGCGTGACCGAGTGGTTGCGCATGGTGGCCGCGCGCACGCTCAGATTGACCTGGGCCGTCACCGTGTCGCCCACATTGAGCGTGCCTTGCGTCAGCGTGCCATGGTGGCCGTAGACGTCGGCCTTGATCTTTTGCGTGTCATCGACGTTGAAGACCACGAAGGGCATGCCCTCACCCCTGCCCTCTCCCAGGGGGAGAGGGAGTGAAGAGGCTGTTGCTCCCGCGCCCCGAGGGTGGGAAGAAGCGGCTGTTGCTCCCTCGCCCCTCTGGGGAGAGGGCTGGGGTGTGGGGCCGCCAACCAGCAACACCCCCTCGTCACCGACCTGGCCGCCGCTCTCGGCGTAGAAGGGCGTGGTGTCCAGCACCACGACGCCGTTCTGGCCGGCCTTGAGCACGGCGGTGGACGTGCCGTCCACGTACAGCGCGACGATCTTGGCCGACGCTTCGAGCTTCTCGTAGCCCACGAACCGGTTGCCGGCGCCGCTGTACTCCAGGGCCTTGTCCATCTTGAACTTGCCGGCGGCACGGGCCTGGTTCTTCTGCTTGTCCATGGCGGCGGCAAAACCGGCCTCGTCCACGCTGAGGCCGCGCTCGCGGCAGACGTCGGCGGAAAGGTCCAGCGGGAAGCCGTAGGTGTCGTGCAGCTTGAAGGCCACCTCGCCCGGCAGCACCTTGGCGTTGGCCAGGGCAGCGTCCAGGATTTCCATGCCATTGGCCAGGGTCTCGTAGAAGCGTTCTTCCTCGGCCTTGAGCACCTCGGTGATGCGCTGCTCCTGCTCCTTGAGACGCGGGTAGGCATCGCCCATCTGGCGCACCAGCTCGGCCACCAGCTTGTGGAAGAAGGGCTTCTTCTGGCCCAGCTTGTAGCCATGGCGGATGGCGCGGCGCACGATGCGACGCTGCACATAACCGCGGCCTTCGTTGCTGGGAATCACGCCGTCGCTGACCAGGAAGGCGGTGGCGCGGATGTGGTCGGCGATGACCTTGAGCGAGGGGTTCGTCAGGTCTTGCGTACCGGTCTCGCGGCCGGCGGCCTGGATCAGCGCGGCGAAGATGTCGATCTCGTAGTTGCTGTGCACATGCTGCAGGATGGCGGCCAGGCGCTCCAGGCCCATACCGGTGTCCACGCAGGGGGCCGGCAGGGGCGTGACGGTGCCGGTCTCGTCCATGTTGAACTGCATGAACACGTTGTTCCAGATCTCGATGTAGCGGTCGCCGTCTTCATCGGGGCTGCCCGGGGGACCACCGGCGATGTGGTCGCCGTGGTCGTAGAAGATCTCCGAGCAGGGGCCGCAGGGACCGGTGTCGGCCATCATCCAGAAGTTGTCGCTCTTGTAGCGCCCGCCCTTGTTGTCGCCGATGCGGATCACGCGCTCGGGGGGCAGGCCGATTTCCTTGGTCCAGATGTCGTAAGCCTCGTCGTCCTCTTCGTACACGGTGGCCAGCAGGCGTTCCTTGGGCAGCTTGTAGACCTCGGTCAGCAGCTCCCAGGCCCATTTCAGGCTCTCGCGCTTGAAGTAGTCGCCGAAGCTCCAGTTGCCCAGCATCTCGAAGAAGGTGTGGTGGCGCGCGGTGTAGCCCACGTTCTCCAGGTCGTTGTGCTTGCCGCCGGCGCGCAGGCAGGCCTGAACGGACGCGGCACGCACATAGCTGCGCTTGTCGCTGCCCAGGAACACGTCCTTGAACTGCACCATGCCCGAGTTGGTGAACATCAGCGTGGGGTCGTTGCCCGGCACCAGGGGGCTGGAGGGCACGACGGTGTGGCCCTTGGCGGCAAAGAAGTCCAGAAAGGTCTTGCGGATGTCGGCAACGGAGATGACGGGTAGGCTCATGGTTTTCCAGGACGGGGCTGCCGCTCCCCCGGGGACTGCGGCACGCACGTAACTGCTTGATTTATTTGAACTATCGATTATAAGTTTGAGGGCCTGCCGGACTGGCTGTCGCCCCTGTGATGCCCCCACACGCGACTCACTGGCAAAATCAGCCGCCACGCCCCACACAACCACCGAAGAGACACACCATGGACATGAAGACCTCCCCCCTGGCCCTGCTCAAGGACCCTTCCCTGCTCAAGACCGACGCGCTGATCAACGGCCAGTGGGTCAAGGGTGCGGGCGCCAAACGCTTCGATGTGCTGGACCCGTCCAACGGCAGCAAGCTGGCCGACGTGGCCAATCTGGGCCCGGCCGACGCCGAGGCCGCCATCAAGGCCGCCAACGCCGCCTGGCCGGCCTGGCGCGCCCAAACCGGCCGCGAGCGCAGCGCCATCCTGCGCAGGTGGTTCGACCTGCTCATGGCCAACCGCGAGGACCTGGCCCGCATCATGACGGCCGAGCAGGGCAAGCCTTTTCCCGAAGCCAAGGGCGAGGTCAGCTACGGCGCGAGCTTCGTCGAGTGGTTTGCCGAGGAAGCCAAACGCGTCAACGGCGAGACCCTGCCCTCCTGGGACAACAACCGCCGCCTCATGGTCATCAAGCAGCCCATCGGCGTCTGCGCGGCCATCACGCCCTGGAACTTTCCCCTGGCCATGATCACGCGCAAGGTCGCCCCGGCCCTGGCCGCGGGCTGCCCCGTCATCATCAAGCCGGCCGAACTCACGCCGCTCACGGCCCTGGCCGCGGCCGAGCTGGCCGTGCGCGCCGGCATCCCGGCCGGTGTGGTGAACATCATCACCGCCGACAGCGAGAACTCCATCGCCGTGGGCAAGGTCTTCTGCGCCAGCGAGACCGTGCGCCACATCAGCTTCACCGGTTCCACCGAAGTGGGCCGCATCCTGATGGCGCAGAGCGCCCCGACGGTCAAGAAGCTGAGCCTGGAGCTGGGCGGCAACGCACCCTTCATCGTGTTTGACGATGCCGACATCGACTCGGCCGTCGAAGGCGCCATGGCCAGCAAGTACCGCAACGCCGGCCAGACCTGCGTCTGCGCCAACCGCATCTATGTGCAGGACGGCGTCTACGACGAGTTCGTCAAGAAGTTCGCGGCCAAGGTCAAGGAAGTGAAGGTCGGCAACGGTTTCGAGGACGGCGTCTCGCAAGGCCCGCTGATCGAGGACGCCGCCGTGGAAAAAGTGCAGCGCCATGTGGCCGACGCCGTGGCCAAGGGCGGCAAGGTCGTGGTCGGCGGAAGACGCCTGCAGGGCCAGTTCTTCGAGCCCACCGTGCTCTCCGAAGCCAAGGCCCATATGCTCTGCGCCACCGAGGAAACCTTCGGCCCCTTCGCCCCGGTGTTCCGCTTCAAGACCGAGCAGGAAGTGGTGGAAGCCGCCAACAACACCATCTTCGGCCTGGCCACCTACTTCTACACCCGTGACGTGGGCCGCATCTTCCGCGTCAGCGAGGCGCTGGAGTACGGCATGGTGGGCATCAACGTCGGCGTGCTGGCCACCGAGCACGTGCCCTTCGGCGGCGTCAAGCAATCCGGCCTGGGCCGCGAAGGCTCGCACCACGGCATGGACGACTACGTGGAACTGAAGTACCTCTGCCTGGGCGACATCCTCAAGTAAACTACGCACCGCAGCAAAAAATCTGCGGGTGTCGTTCAATGGCAGGACTCTTGCTTCCCAAGCAAATAACGTGGGTTCGATTCCCATCACCCGCTCCAAATTAAAAACGGCCCTCAAGGGGCCGTTTTTAATTTGGCGGGCGATGCGGAATCGACCCACTGGCTCGGTCGGAACAGTCCAGTGGACTGTTCTGGACGTGGCGCAGCCACGGTCGCGCAGCGATGAAATTGCAAGCAGCGCAGCGTTGCGCGCAATTTCACATTCCCATCACCTGTAGCCGAGCCAACCCTCTACCCGCGCACGCCAACATCCTCCGCCCCCATGAAGAACCCGACCGCCCTCTCCACCACCTCGGGCACGATCACATGGCCCCCCTCAAAAGGCAGCAGCGTGAGATCGACACCCTCCTCCAGCAAACGCAAGGCATGCGGCCGGGTACTGGTCTCAAACGGCAGCTGCCTGTCAGACCGCCCGTGCGCGATGAACACCCGCGGTGAGCCGTGGCGCGTGAAGGTGTTCATGAACCCCGCCGACAGGGCGATCACATGGCTGACCACGTCGCCATTGCTCAATCCGACCGACAACGCGTAGCTCCCGCCATCGGAAAACCCCGCGAAGGCCAGGTGGCCCGGATCCAGGTGGAAATGCGAGGCCACCTGCAACAGCGCGGCGTCCAGCCGCTCCAGATCCGGCCCGTGGCCCCCGATCACGATGTCCCAGGTCGGGAACATGGACTGCGGCGCCAGCAGCAGGAAACGCCGGGCGCGGGCCCAGCGCACCAGATGGGGCAAAACCTTGTTGGCCTCCCCGCCCGCACCGTGGAACATCACGAGCAGGGCAACGGGCCGGTCCGGGGCCAGCCCCTCGGGCACGACCAGCACGGCCTCACGCCCTTCGGAGAATTGCAGCGCATGACGGCCTGGCGGCAGTGGCGCTTCGGTGGGGGGCGATGGCAGCCGGAACGCCATGCGTCCCAGCAGGGCTGCACCCATCAGGTTCGGATCCAACATCAAAGTTCTCCAACGGCATTGGTGCACAGCATGAACGGTTCCCACGTAGTCCGTGCGCAGCAAGGGCTATTCGCCTTCCAGATAATCACTCGAAACACAGGAGACCCCATGCTGATCCAACTGACCTACGCCAGCCACTCTGCCCGCACCCTCGGCCCCGCCGATGTGAAAGACATTCTGCAGGCCTCGCAACGCAACAACGCGGCTGTTGGCGTGACCGGTGCACTTTGCCTGTCCAACGGCCTCTTCCTGCAGCAGCTCGAGGGCGACCGTGATGTGGTCAACCGGGTCTATCTGCGCATCCTGAAGGACAGCCGCCATACCGAGCCGTCCATTCTGGACTTTGGCGAGATCGCCTCGCGTCGCTTCAGCAACTGGAACATGGGACTGATCTCCTCGCTGGCCGAAAACCGCCAGATCTTCCTGAAGTATTCGCGAAAATCCGAGTTCGATCCCTACAACATGAGCCCGTCTTCGCTGCGCGGCTTCTTCGACGAGATCGTGCAGGGCGGTGTGCGCTGGATCGGGTGAGTCAGAAAAGGGAGTTGAGCGCGCAGGCCGGGCGCTCAAGAAGAAACTGGCGCCGCTGGCCGAGGACACCGACCGCATCAGCAGCCGGGGCGTCATGCCGGAAGAGCTGCCCACGACCCGCAAAGTCCTGCTGAAGATGAAAAAGAAAAGGCCCCGACGGGGCCTTTTCCTGGAGCTGTCGGCACTCAGACCAGCGGCACACCCGTCTTGGACTGGATGAACTCGCGCGTCACGCCCGGGGCCAGCTCCACCAGCTTGAGGCCTTGCGGGGTGATGTCCATCACGCCCAGGTCGGTGATGATGCGGTCGATCACGGCCTTGCCGGTCAGCGGCAGCGTGCATTCGGGAATGATCTTGAAGTCTTCCGTGCCGTCCTTCTTCCTGGCCACGTGTTCCATCAGCACGATGCAGCGCGCCACACCGGCCACCAGGTCCATCGCGCCGCCCATGCCCTTGACCATCTTGCCGGGGATCATCCAGTTGGCCAGGTCACCCTTGCCGCTGACCTGCATGGCGCCCAGGATGGACAGGTTGATCTTGCCGCCGCGGATCATGGCGAAGCTCTCGTGGCTGCCGAAGATGCTCGTGCCCTTGATGGTGGTGACGGTCTGCTTGCCCGCATTGATCAGGTCGGGGTCCACCTGGTCCTCGGTCGGGAAGGGGCCGATGCCCAGCATGCCGTTCTCGCTCTGCAGCCAGACCTCCATGTCGGCCGGCACGAAGTTGGCCACCAGCGTGGGCATGCCGATGCCCAGGTTCACGTAGAAGCCGTCCTGCAGTTCCTTGGCCGCGCGCGCGGCCATCTGGTCTTGGGTCCAGGGCATGGTCAGGCTCCTGCTTTCTCGGTGAGGGTTCTTTTCTCGATGCGCTTTTCGGGGGACGCATTGAGCACGATGCGGTGCACATAGATGCCGGGCAGGTGCACGTCGTCGGGCGCCAGTTCGCCGGTCTCCACGATCTTCTCCACCTCGACGATGCAGACCTTGCCGGCCATGGCGGCGGCCGGGTTGAAGTTGCGCGCCGTCAGGTTGAAACGCAGATTGCCCGAGCGGTCGGCGACGTCGGCCTTGACCAGAGCCACGTCGGGCAGCAGGGCACGCTCCATCACATAGGTCTCGCCGTCGAATTCGCGCAGTTCCTTGCCCTCGGCCACCACCGTGCCCACGCCGGTCTTGGTGAAAAAGGCCGGGATGCCCGCGCCGCCGGCGCGCAGCTTCTCGGCCAGCGTACCCTGGGGGGTGAACTCCAGGGCCAGCTCGCCGGCCAGGTACTGACGCTCGAACTCCTTGTTCTCGCCGACGTAGCTGGAGATCATTTTCTTGATCTGCCGCGTCTGCAGCAGCTTGCCCAGGCCGAAATCATCCACGCCGGCGTTGTTGGAAATGGCGGTCAGGTCCTTGATACCGGCAGCACGCACGGCGTCGATCAGGGCCTCGGGGATGCCGCACAGGCCGAAGCCGCCCACGGCAATCAGCTGGCCGTCGCGGACCACCCCCTGGATGGCGGCAGCCGCACTCGGGTACACCTTGTTCACGCTGTTCTCCTTTTAAAAATATTCAAAGCAGCAGACCCGCAACCATACTACCTACCAATATACGTAGTTATGCCTAAAATCCCTGCCCTATGGACATCGACTTCCGCCTCGCCTTCGAACTCGCCCCCATCGGCATGGTGCTTTCGCGCAACCGTATCATCATGGACTGCAACCGTCACGTCTGCGAGATGTTCGGCGCCAGCCGCGAAGAGCTGGTGGGCCAGTCCTTCCTGGTGCTCTACCCCAGCGCCGACGAATTCGAGCGCACCGGCGCGCGCATCACCCCCATCATGAACCGCCAGGGCAGTTATGCGGACAACCGCATCATGAAACGGGTCGATGGCCGTTTCAAGGGGGAGATCTTCTGGTGCCACGTCACCGGCCGCGCGCTGGACCCGGCCGAACCCCACGGCCCCGGCATCTGGACCTTCGAAGACCTCAGCTCGCGCCGTCCCGTGCGGGCCGAGCTCACGGCCCGCGAACGCGAGGTGGCCGCCCACCTGCTGGAGGGCCTGACCTCCAAGGAGATCGGCAAGGCCCTGTCCATCAGCTACCGCACGGTGGAGATCTACCGAGCCCGCCTGATGCGCAAGTACAAGGCCAGCACCACGGCCGATCTGGTGCACAAGCTCACCGCCGGCTGATTTCGCCATGACCACCCCCACCACACCCCTGCGCCTGCTGCTGCTCGGCGCCACCGGCGCCGTCGGCCGCGAGGTGCTGGCCGCCGCCCTGGCCGATCCGCGCGTCGCCCAGCTGATCGCGCCCACGCGCCGGCCCCTGCCGCCGCATCCCAAACTGCTCAACCCCGTGATCGACTCCGCCCCCCTGCCCGCTGACGCACCCTGGTGGCAGGTGGACGCCGTCATCTGCG
Source organism: Curvibacter fontanus (assembly GCF_054780335.1). NCBI lineage: Bacteria > Pseudomonadati > Pseudomonadota > Betaproteobacteria > Burkholderiales > Comamonadaceae > Curvibacter > Curvibacter fontanus. The sequence continues at coordinate 118,513 of NZ_BAAGWN010000004.1, read as the reverse complement.
CCCTGGGCAGCACGATCAAGATCGCCGGCTCCCAGGCGGCCTTTGCCGCGGTGGACCGCGACCTGCCCATCGAGATGGGCCGGCTGGCCCGCGCCGCCGGCGCCAGCCGCTACGCGCTCACCTCCGCTCTGGGCAGCAGCCCGCGCGGCAACTTCTACCTGCGCACCAAGGCCGAGACCGAAGCCGGCATCCGCGCCCTGGGCTACCCGGTCTACACGGTCGTGCGTCCCTCGCTGATCGAGGCCGAGCGCGAGCAAAAGCGCCCCGGTGAACAGATCGGCCTGCGCGTTGCCCGCGTCCTGGGCCCGCTGATCCCGCGCCGTTACCGGCCCGTGCCAGCGGCGCGCATCGCCCAGGCCCTGCTGGCCGGTGTGCTGCGCGTACAGCCGGGTGAGCAGGTCGTCGAATCGGAAGCGCTGCAGCCCTGAGCCGACAGCCTCGCAGGCTGCATGATTTCTTCATCGCTCTGGCCTCTGTTGCGGCCTGGCGCAATGGCGCGAGGGCGAGAATGCTGAATCCCTGCTGCGGCGCGCCGACCGGGCCCTTCACGGCGCCAAGGCAGCGGGCCGCAACAGCGGGTTTGCCGCACTCGCTGCCTGAGCCCGGCATATCCCGACTCACAGCGGGGTTGTAGCCGTTCCGTTCCGCATCTCAAGTTCAGATGGCAGAATGTCTCCGTACTCACTCGCGTGGGGCACAGGGAGACAGAGACTGTGAGATTGAACTCCAGCTTTGAAGCCAAGGTGCTGGCCGCCTTTGCGACCGCCATGCTGGTGGTCGCAGGCTTCGCTGTGGCCACCTGGAAACTCGCACATGACGCCGGGCAGGCAGCGCAGTGGGTGGCGTACACGCACGGGATCATCGACAACCTGGCCCGCGTGCGGGGCGACACCCTCCAGATCGAGTTCAGCACCCAGAGCTTCCGGATCACGGGTGATCCGGCCCGGCTTGTCGAGCGCGATGCCGCCATCGTCACGCGCGAAAACTTGCTGAGCCGGCTGCAGCAGCTCACCCTCGACAACACCGAACAACAAAGACGCTGGGCCCGGCTGCGCGAGGTCATCAATCAGCGCCTCGCGATTTCCCGGGAGGTCGAGTTGCTGCGCAAGAGCCGGGGCGAGGCGGCGGCCAACGCCTACGTCGCCACCGCGCCGCTGCAGGAAACACGTACGCGCACCTACCGGCTGCTGCACGAGATGGAAAACGAGGAACTGCAGTTGCTGGACGAACGCAATGCCGAGTACCTGGAGGCACGCCAGAACCTGGTGGCCGCGGGGGCGATCGTCGCCCTGCTGCTCTTCGTGCTGCTGAGCGGCGCCTACGTCCTGATCCGGCGTCAGCTGCGCGAAACCGAGGCCAGCCAGCGCGCACTGGTCCAGAGCGAGGAAAACCTGGCCATCACCCTGCATTCGATCGGCGACGCCGTGCTGGTGACCAATGCGCAGGGGCGAATCACACGCATGAACCCGGTGGCCGAGCAGCTCACCGGCTGGCCCCAGGAACAGGCGCTGGGGCGCCCCATCGCCGAGGTCTTCCACATCGTCCATGAAACAACACGCGAGCCGGCCGAGGTGCCGGTCACCCAGGTTCTCGCCACGGGCGAAATCCGGGGTCTCGCCAACCACACCGCGCTCATCGCGCGTGACGGGCGCGAACACCCCATTGCCGACAGCGCGGCGCCGATACGCAATCCCGCAGGCCAGATCAGCGGCGTCGTGCTGGTCTTTCGCGACGTCAGCGCCGAGCGCCAGGCGCAGCGCACGATCCGCCAGCAGAACGAGCTGCTGGAGCAGCGCGTAGAGGAGCGCACCACCCAGTTGCGCGAGAGCGAGGACCATCTGCGCAGCATCATCAACGCCGTGCCCGTGCTGATCGCCTATGTCGACGCAGAGCAGCGCTACGTCTACGTGAACGACCAGTACCGGCAGCGTTTTGCCCCCGACCATCAGGACATCACCGGCAGAACGGTGCGGGAAATCCTGGGCGAGGAACGCTATGCCTACGCCCGCCCCATGATCACAAAAGTGCTGCGGGGACAGCCGCAAAGCTATGACTGGGAGCCTTTTTCCGGCGTCTGGCAAGCCATCAGCTACGTCCCGCGCAGCGACGCCTCCACCCAGGCGGGTGCTTACTACGTCCTGGGCACGGACATCAGCGAACGCAAGCGGGCCGAGGCCGAGATCAGCAAACTCAACACCGAACTGGCCCGGCGACTCGACGATCTCGAGCATGTGAGCCGCGCCCTTCGGACCCTGAGTGCGGGCAACCGCGTCATGGTCCGGGCCACCGAGAAGCTGGACCTTCTGAACAGCATGTGCGAGGTCATTGTCACCCGGGGCGGCTACCGTTTCGCCGCCGTCTGGTACTGCAACGACGACGCCGAACGCTCCATGCGTCTGATGGCCCAGAGTGGTTACCCCGACGGCAGCGAAGCACTTGCCGCGCTGGCGCCGAGCTGGGCCGACAACGAGCGCGGCCGCAGCGTCATCGGCGCGGCGGTGCGCAGCGGCCACCCCACCGTGGCCCGCGACCTGTCCAGCAACCCGGCCTACGCGCCGTGGCGTGCGCACCTGTTCGGCGTGACTGCCGGGCTGGCCTGCCCGCTGCACGTCGGCGGCAAGGTCATCGGCGCCCTGTCCATCTACTCGGAAAACGCCGAGGCCTTCAACGACAAGGAAGTCGCCCTGCTGACCGAGCTGGCCGACGACCTGGCTTTCGGCATCGCCACCATGCGCGCACGTATGGAGCAGCGGCGCACCCAGGAGGCCATGCAGCACCTGACGCACCACGACACGCTGACCGGCCTGCCGAACGAGACGCAGTTCACCGAACTGCTGACGACCGCCATTCAGCAAGGCCAGCACGGCGGCCAGCCCTTCGCCCTGCTGCAGACGAACATCGAACGCCTGGGCGAGATCAACGATGCCCTCGGCTTCAGCCAGGGCGACCAGCTGCTGCGCGAATTCGGCATGCGCCTGAGCCATGCCGTGCCCGCCGGCGCCACGGTGGCGCGCCTGCGCGGCGACGAATTCGCCGTGCTCCTCCCCGGCGACGCCGATGCCGCCGACGCCCTGGTCCGGCAGCTGGAAAACGCGCTGGCGCCGCCGTTCGCGATCGCCGACATCGCGCTCGGCGTGCAGGTCAAGATCGGGGTCGTCCTGTTCCCCGCACACGGACTGACCCCGCACGACCTGTTCCGTCACATGGACATGGCCATGCGCCAGGCCAAGAAATGCGGCCAGGGCCATGCCGTTTTCGATCCGCTCCAGAATCCCAACCCCTCGCAGCGCCTGACCTTCGCCGGCGAGTTGCGCCGGGCCATCGAAGGCGGCGACCTGGAACTCCACCTGCAACCCAAGGTGGACATGGCAACCGGCCGCATCTGCGGCGCCGAAGGGCTGGTGCGCTGGCCGCACGCCACGCGTGGCCTGATCCTGCCGGGCGAATTCATCGATCTGGCCGAACACACCGGCCTGATCCGGCCGCTGACCGAATGGGTCATGGAAACGGCCTTCCGCCTCAACCACGCCTGGACCCGACAAGGCTGCGCCTTGCCCATTGCCGTCAACCTCTCGGCGCGCAATCTGCGCGAGGACCAGCTGCTCGAGCGCATCCGGCAGTTGCAGGCCACCTGGCCCCTGGACCCCGGTCTGATCGAGATCGAGATCACCGAAAGCACGGTGATGGAAGACGCCGAGTTCGCACTGCGCGTCCTGCACGGTCTGCGCGGGCAAGGCATCCCGCTTTATATCGACGACTTCGGCACCGGTTATTCCTCGCTCAGCTACCTGCAGAAACTGCCCGTGGACTGCATCAAGATCGACAAGTCCTTCGTGCACGACATGACGGTCAGCAAGGACTCCCTGCTGATCGTGCGCTCCACCATCGACCTGGCCCACGACATCGGGCGCAAGGTGGTGGCCGAGGGCGTCGAGACCCGCCAGCACTGGGAACAACTGGCCGCCCTGGGCTGTGACATGGCCCAGGGATATTTCATCGCCCACCCCATGCCGGCCGAAGCCTTCCCGGCCTGGGTGCGCGACTACCAGGCGCCGGCGCCGGTCACCAGGCGCAGCTGAGTCGCAAGGCGGGCAGGACAATGACCGGAACTTCCCCGCCAAAGCCCGCATGAACCGCTACCCCCACCCCGAGCTCTATCTGATGGGGCGCCTGCCCAAGGCCAGGTCATGAAACATTCAGGGTCCGCCCGTGCGCACCATGCCAGCTGTCCAGTACGGCAAGACAGCAGGGAAGCTCGGCATGGGGATTACGCGCCCTGAAATATCGGTGGGTCCTGAAACAGATTTTCTGATATTCTGATCTTGCCATCCAGACCTGCGCTCTCGTTGGCCAGGCCCCAGCTGCCTCAAGACGATGCGGGGTTGGGACCAGGGCTTGTGAGCCGTCCGCCCGGCTGGGGCCATCACACAGTCAGGAGACCCGTGAACATCAGCCAGTCACGTTGGACACCGGAGACAGGGTGGGAAACACCGGATGCCCGCGCACGCGAGGCCGCTCTGGTGCTGGTTTTCTCCAGCGCGGACTACTTTCGCCAGCCCGCGTGCTATGAAGACCTGCGCGGCATGTTCCCGAGCGCCCATATCGTGGGCTGCAGCTCCAGCGGCGACATCCATGGCACCCAAATTGGTGACGGCGACATGGTGGTCACCGCGGTCCGCTTCGACAAAGGGCACGCGCAATTGGTGCATGCCCAGGCCCTGCCCGGCCAGGACCTGCAGGCGATCGCCAGCGGCCTCATGGACCGCTTGAAAGCCGAGGACTTGCAACACGCCTTCGCCTTGTCCGACGGACTGTCGGTCAATGGCAGCGACCTGGCCACCGGACTCAACCTCGCCGGCATTCCCGTGACGGGTGGGCTGGCGGGCGATGGCACACACTTTGCCAGCACCTGGGTGATGGCCGATGCGCCGGCCGCCCAGAATCTGGTGGCCGTCCTTGGCTTTTATGGCGACATGACTGTGCGCAGCGGCTGCGCCGCAGGCTGGCGCGAATTCGGCGCGGAGCGACTGGTCAGCCGATCCAGCGGCAACGTGGTCTATGAAATCGACCACCAGCCAGCCCTGGCGGTCTACTCCAAATACCTCGGTGAGATGGCCACGGAATTGCCCAGCAGCGGTCTGCGCTTCCCGCTGTCCATCCGCGCCAGCGAAAAGGACAAACCCGTGATCCGGACGCTGCTGGCGGTCGATGCCGTCGCACAAAGCCTGACCTTCGCGGGTGACGTGCCGCAAGGCCACTACTGCCGGCTCATGAAAACCGACATCGACGCCCTGATCGACGCCTCCGGTGTGGCAACCCAGGAAGCGCTTGCCCAAACCGAGGGCCGACCCAGCCTGTGTCTGGTGGTCAGCTGCGTCGGCCGTCGCCTGGTGCTGGGCCAGCTGACCGAGGAGGAACTCGACATCATGCGCGAGGGCCTCGGCCCGGCCGCGGTCATCGCCGGTTTTTATTCCTACGGCGAATTGGCCCCCTTCAAAGACGTGGCCAGGTGTGAGCTGCACAACCAGACCATGACGCTGACCACCTTGACCGAATAGATGAGATGGGCTCCACCCCTGCAGCGTCAGCCGGACCGCCATACCATCGGCTGCTCCAGCGCCAACTGCGCAACAGCCTGGCGGACGGGGCGATGCCGCCAGGCGAGTGGACCGCGCTGCTGCAAGCTGTCAGCGAGGCCTACCAAGCGGCCGACCGTGACCGCAAGCTGCTCGAGAATGCGCTGGAAGTCAATGCCCAGGAACTGACCGACGCCAACAAGAAGTTGCGCGTGTTCATCGACAATGCCCCGGTCGGCATCGTGATGCTGGACCGGGAAATGCGCTACCTGTTTGCCAGCCAGCGCTGGCTGCGGGATCGCCAGCTGACGATCCAGAACATCGTCGGCAAAAGCCACTACGAGCTCAATCCCACCCTGCCGCAACACTGGCGGGAGGCGCACCGCCGCTGCCTCGAAGGTGCCACCGAAAGCGGCGCGGAAGACCCCTTCGTACGGCCCGACGGCTCGGTGATCTGGACCAAGTGGGAAGTCCGCCCCTGGCTCGATACGCACGGCACGGTGGGCGGCATCATCCTGATGTCCGAGGACATCACCGAGCGCAAGCGCACCGAGGAACAGATGCGCATCGCGGCCGTGGCCTTCCAGTCGCGCGACGGCATGATCGTGACGGACCAGCGCGGCATCATCCTGCAGGTCAACCAGGCCTTCAGCGAGGTGACCGGCTACGGCGCCGAGGAAGCGATCGGCAAGACCGCTTCCTTTCTGCGTTCGGGGCGGCACGATGCCACCTTCTACCGCACCCTGTGGGAGGCGATCATGCGCGAAGGCCATTGGGAGGGCGAGATATGGAACCGGCGCAAGGACGGCGGCATCTATCCCGAGTGGCTGTCGATCTCGGGGGTCAAGAACGGCCACGGTCACATCACCCACTATCTGGGAACCTTCTCCGACATCCGCGAGCCCAGGGAAGCCGAGCGCAAGATCCTGGAGCTCGCGTTCTACGACCCCCTGACCGGCCTGCCCAACCGGCGATTGCTGCTGGACCGCCTGCAGCAGGCCCTGATCGCCAGCACGCGCAACCGCCAGTTCGGCGCCGTGCTGCTGCTGGACCTGGACCACTTCAAGACGGTCAATGACACGCGCGGCCACGATGTGGGAGACCAGCTCCTCATCGAGATCGCGCGCCGTCTGCGCACCACCCTGCGCGAAACAGACTCGGCCGCCAGACTCGGCGGCGATGAGTTCGTGGTGCTGTTCGAAGGGCTCAACGAGGACAAGATGGCCGCGGCGATCACGGCAGAGGCCATCGCGGAAAAGCTGCGCAGCACCCTGTGCCAGCCCATCACCCTCAAGGGCGAGGTGTACTTCATCACGCCCAGCATGGGGGTGACACTGTTTTGCGGCCAAGGCGAAGGGGGCGACACGCTGCTCAAGCAGGCCGATCTTTCGCTCTACCAGGCCAAGGAAGCGGGGCGCAACGCGATCCGCTTCTACAACCTGGCGATGCAGCAGGCGGTCGACGTGCGGGTTGAAATGGAGGCTGGCTTGCGCCGCGCACTGAGCCATGGTGAGTTTGCCCTCAACTACCAGCCTCAAGTGGATGCCGACCAGCGCCTCGTGGGCGTCGAAGCCCTGCTGCGCTGGCATCCACCCGGTCTGGCGATGGTGTCGCCCATGACCTTCATCCCCTTTGCCGAGGCCTGCGGGCTGATTGTGCCCATCGGCCGCTGGGTGCTGGAAACCGCCTGCCAGCAGCTCGCGGCCTGGGCCCGCGACCCGGCCCTGCGCAAGCTGCATGTGTCGGTCAACATCAGCGCCCGCCAGTTCCGTCAGCCCGATTTCATCGACCAGGTCCGCACGACCCTGCAGCGCAGCGGGGCCAGGGCGGCCGGCCTGGTGCTGGAGTTGACCGAGAGTCTGTTGCTGGACGATGTGGAGAAGGTGATCCAGACCATGCAATCCCTCAAGGCCATGGGCGTCGGTTTTTCCATCGACGACTTCGGCACCGGCTACTCCTCGCTGACCTACCTCAAGCGCCTGCCGCTGGACCAGATCAAGATCGACCAGAGTTTTGTGCGCGACATCGTCGACGATGCGGACGACCGCGCCATCGTCAAGGCCATCATCTCCCTGGCCACCAGCCTGGGACTGCGGGTGATCGCCGAAGGGGTGGAAACCACGGCCCAGCGGGACCTGCTCGTGGCCAGCGGCTGCGAGATCCACCAGGGCTATCTCTATGGCCGGCCCGTGCTGGCGGACCAGATCGGTGAACGGCCCCTGCCGGGGGCGCCCTCGTGATATCGGGTTTCGTCGCCCCCTGGCTTTCGAAGGTGCAGGGTATCGTTGACGTGATGGGTCGCGTGCCCCGGGAACGCGAATCCCGAAGAATTCGTGAAGAAATTCGGCAGCGCATCCATTGGCCACTCCTAGAATCAGGCCCTGTTCTCAATCCTGGAATTTGCACATGATCTTCGTCACCGGCGGCGCGGGCTACATCGGCAGCCACACCTGCATCGAACTGCTGCAGGCAGGCCATGAGGTCACGGTCTACGACAATTTTTCCAACAGCAACCCGGAGTCCATCCGGCGCGTGGAGCAGATCACCGGCCGTGCGGTGCATCTGGTGCAGGGCGACCTACGCGACAAGGCGGCCCTGACGGCCGCCCTGCGAAGCAGCCAGGCCGATGCGGTGATCCATTTTGCCGGGCTCAAGGCCGTCGGCGAATCCGTGGCCCAGCCCCTGCACTACTACGACAACAATGTGGTCGGCACGGTCCGCCTGCTGGAGGCCATGGGCGGGGCCCGGGTGCGCAAGCTGGTGTTCAGCTCCTCCGCCACCGTCTACGGCGACCCGGTGCGCCTGCCCCTGACCGAAGACCATCCCCTGTCGGCCACCAATCCCTACGGCCGCACCAAGCTGATGATCGAGGACATGCTGCGCGACCTGCACCGCAGTGACGAGGCCTGGCGCATCGGCATCCTGCGTTACTTCAATCCCATCGGCGCACACGCCAGCGGCCGCATCGGCGAAGACCCGCAGGGCATCCCCAACAACCTCATGCCCTATGTGAGCCAGGTGGCCGCGGGCCGGCGCGACAGGCTGCAGGTCTGGGGCCAGGACTACCCCACCCCGGACGGCACGGGGGTGCGCGACTTCATCCACGTCGTCGACCTCGCCATCGGTCACGTCAAGGCCCTGGCCTACCTCGACCGGCAGGCCGGTTGCACGGCCTTCAACCTGGGCACCGGCCAAGGCTACAGCGTGCTGGAACTGGTTCGGGCCTTCGAGAAGGCCAGTGGCCGGGCCGTGCCCTACCAGTTCGCGGCGCGCCGACCGGGGGATGTGGCCTCCTCCTATGCCTCACCGGAGCTCGCCGCGCGCCTGCTCGACTGGCATCCCCAGCGAGACCTTGATGACATGTGCGTCGACAGCTGGCGCTGGCAGCAGGGCAATCCCGAGGGTTACCGGAACGCTCAAGCATGAGCAGCCCCCGCAGCATGACATGACGTTCAGCGCGCGGATCGGAGATTAAGACCCTTCATCTTTGGGAGGTAATCTCCTGCCGCATGCGTGAACTATGCACTGGAAGACTCCTCAGCACGGAAGTAAACTTACATCCTGTCACACCAGGGAACCCTTTCCATGTCCTCTCGCTCAGAAGGACACCCCCTGCATCCGAGTCCGGCATAAACCAGACCGGGCTTCGCGAAACATTGATGGCGATCCGATACCTATTTAGTCTGCTCCTCAGTCTCGCACCTGGCCTGGCGGCTGCACAGCCGTCCCTCCCCGCCCCCTCGCCACTCACCTCGGTGGCCTTCCATTACGGCGCACAAGCGCCCTGGGATGAACTCAGGGCCTTCGACCTGGCCATCGTCGAGCCTGACCATCTGCCGGCCGGAGCGCTGCCCGATCTCGGCCGCACGCGCCTGGCCGCCTATGTCTCGCTGGGCGAAGTCCAACCCACACGCGCCTATGCCGAACGCCTGCCGGGCGCGTGGTTGCGCGGCGAGAACAGCGCCTGGGGCAGCCGGCTGATCGACCAGAGCCAGCCCGCCTGGCCGGCCTTTTTCGCCGAACAGGTCGTGGGCCCGCTGTGGCAGCGCGGCCTGCGGACCTTTTTTGTGGACACGCTCGATTCCTACCAGCTCTTCGCGCGCACGGCCGAGGATCGCGCGGTGCAGGAAGCCGGCATGGTGGCCGTGATCCGCGAACTCGTGCGGCGCTACCCGGGCATCCGCTTTGTCTACAACCGCGGCTTCGAGATCCTGCCGCAGACCCACGAATGGGTCGATGCTGTCGCCGCCGAGTCCCTGTTCCGTCGTTACGACACCGCCAGCAAGAGCTATGTGACCGTGCCCGAAGCCGACCGGGCCTGGCTGCTGACGCGCCTGCGCGAGGTGCGGGAGCGCTACCGCCTCCCGGCCATCGCCATCGACTACGTGCCGCCCGCCCAGCGCGAACTCGCACGCGAAACGGCGCGTGCCATCCGGGCCCTGGGGTTCGTGCCCTGGGTGGCCACCCCCGCGCTCGACACACTGGGTGTGAGCTCGGTCGAGGTCATGGCGCGCAAGGTGCTGGTGGTGCACAGCCCGGTGGCCAATGAATTCGATTTGCGCCGCAGTAATCCGGTGGTCTTTGCGTCCATGCCTTTGCAGCATCTGGGCTATGTGCCGGAGTTCGTCGATTCTTCACACCTGCCGGGCGTGCCCCTGGCGGGGCGTTATGCGGGCGTGGTGATCTGGCTGGGGCATACACCGGGATCGGCCGAACGTGAACGCCTGCTGGCCTGGCTCGAACAGCAGAAAAATGATGGCATTCCGCTGAGTTTCGTCAACCAGATCGGCTTCTTGTTCGGCAGTCCCCTGGCAACCCGGCTGGGGCTCGCGCCCGGCGCCTCGTCCGTCGATCTGTCTCCCGTGGAGATCGAACGGCAGGATGCCATGCTGGGCTTCGAGAGCCGCGTGCGGCCTCCGGCCGATGGCTTTTTTGCGCTGAAGCTGGAAAATGGCACGCCGCTGCTGACGCTGCGCCGGGGCCAGGCGCATCAGGTGGCGGCCGCGTTGACCTCGTGGGGGGGCTATGTGATCGATCCCTATTCGGTCACCACGCTGCCGGGCGACGACGGCGGCAACCGCTGGGTCATCAATCCCTTCGAGTTCTTCCGCCGCAGCCTGCGCCTGCCCGACATGCCCGTGCCCGACGTGACCACCGAGAGCGGCCGGCGCATGCTGCTGATTCACATGGACGGCGACGGTTTCGTGAGCCGCAGCGAACTCCCGGGCAAGCGGCTGGCCGGCGAGGAGCTGCGCGACCGCGTGGTGCGGCGCTACCCCCTGCCCATGACCCTCTCGGTCATCGAGGCCGAGCTCTCGCCCCTGGGCCTGTACCCGAATCTGTCGGCGCAGGCGGAAAAGGCGGCACGCGAGATCTTCAGCGCCCCCCACGTGGCCATCGCCTCGCACAGCTACACCCACCCCTTCAACTGGTCACAGGCCAGCGCGCAGGCCGGCCAGGACGAGGGGGAAGAGACTTACCACCTCAAAGTGCCCGGTTACCGCTTCGACCTGCAGCGCGAGATCGAAGGCTCGGTGCGCTACATCGAAAGCCGCCTGGCGCCGCCAGGCAAGAAGGTGGAGATGTTCCTGTGGACCGGGGACTGCGTGCCCGGCGCCGACGCCGTGGAATGGACGCAGCGCATCGGCCTGCTCAACATGAATGGCGGCGACACGGTCGCCACCCGCAGCTACCCCACGGTCGCGCGGGTCGAAGGCCTGGGCCTGCCTCGCGGGCGCGGCTACCAGGTCTTTGCCCCCAACCAGAACGAGAACGTCTACACCAACAACTGGCGCGGCCCCTATTACGGCTTCGACCGCGTCATCGAGACCTACGAATTCACCGAGAAGCCACGCCGACTCAAACCCATCAATCTCTACTTCCACACCTACCTGCTGACCAAACGCGCCGGCATGCAGTCCTTCGACCGCATCATGGCCTATGCGCAGGGCCAGGAGACCACGCCCGTGCATGCGGCCGACTACGCGCGCAAGGTGCTGGACTTCCAGCATCTGGTCGTGGCGCGCACAGCCGAGGGCTGGCGCATCCGCGGCGCAGCCAACCTGCGCACCCTGCGTCTGCCCGCGGCCCTGGGCCCGCCCGACCTTGCGCGCAGCCGTGCCGTGGCCGGCTACCGTGATGGCGCCGAAGGTCGTTACGTCCACCTGAGCGATGCCGCGGCCGAACTGGTGACGGCCACGCGCAGCGAAGAGGTGCCCCGGCTCGTGTCGGCCAATGCGCGCATCAGCGCCTATACCGTCGATGGCGGCGTGCGCCGCTGGACACTCGCCGGCCAGGTTCCGCTTGAATTCACCCTGGCCGATGCCGGTGCCTGCCGCGTAAGCGTGGCGGGCCGCGAGCTGCAACCCGTGCGCCGCCAGGCCGCCCTGTTCCACTACGCCCTGCCAGCCCATGCTGCCCGCCCGCTCGAAGCGATATGCCAGCGTTGACGGGGACATTCCCCGTGAGCACCTGACCAGCGGCTGGCAGTTGCTGCTCATCGTGCTCGTGGTGCTGACCCTGTTCTATCTCGTCTACCCGCGCCGTGCCCTGGTGCAGCGCCTGTACGACCAGGAGCCGCTGGACGAGCTCTCGCTGTCCTATGTGCAGAACCTCCTGCGCGCCGACACCCGCAACGCCGACGCCAAGCTGTTGCTGACCCGCCACCACGTGCAGGACATGGAGCCGCGCGGGCTCGAGAGCCTGGTGCGCGACTACACCCGCAGCAGCGACCCGCGCCAGCGCCAGCTCGCACGCGAGCTGCAGATCAAGGCCTTTGAAGGACAGCTGCGCGAAGACCCCACCCCAGCCGTGCGCGCGGCGCTGCGCGCACGGCTGCAGGAGGCCCTGAACGATCTTCCGGACACGCCGCTGCCGGCGGCACTGGCCCAGGGTTATGCCTCGCTGGCCTTCCGGCTCGACCTGCCGGCGCTGGGCGAGCGCCTGCTGCTGCCCCTGCTGGAGACCCTCTCGGCCGATGCGCTCGAAGACCTGGGCCACAAGGCGCAGGCCCGCCAGGAATACCGGCTGGCGTCCCGCTTCTTCCTGCTCGCGCAGACGGCGAGCACCGACCGGGCCCAGGCTCGCCGGCGTTTCCAGCTCGGCCTCGACGCGCTGCTCGCCGGCGGCTTCCATGCCCTGGCCCTGCAGACGGCCGAAGAACGGATCGGATCGCTCGCCACCGACCTCGCGACCGTGCGCTACATGGTGCGGCTGGCACTGGCCTGCGGCCAGCCCGAACGCGCCGCGTACTACGCACGGCTGCTGGTGTACCGAGATCCCTCGCGGGAGAATGCCGCGCGATGAAACGGTTCCGCTACGTCCTGTCGCCCCTGTTCTGCCTGGGCGCCGGCCTGGCGCAGGCGCAGAGCACCGCGCCACCGTCAGCCCCGCCCGCCGACGCGGCCGGGGTTCCGCTGCGCCGCTTCGACGCTGCCGATTACACGCTGGCCTACCAGGTCTTCATCGGCACAGGCCGGCTGGAAGATGCCATGCGCGTCGCACGCAAGGCCGTGTTGTCCCTGCCGCGGGACAGGGACTGGCGCCGCCGGCTCGCGCAGGTCGCCGAGTGGCTGGGTTACACCGACGTCGCAGCCGAACAGTGGCGTGCCCTGTTCGAGATGGGAGACCACTCGGACGCCACGCTGGCCGCCCTGACACGCCTGGCGCCCTCACTGGACAAACCCTCCGACGCGCTGCCGCTGTGGACCTGGCTGGCGCGCCGCGGCCGTCTCACGCCGGCCCAGTGGGACGACATCTACTGGCAATTCGAAAACTCCTCCGAGCCCCTGCGCGGCTCGGTCTTTTTCGAGGAACAGTACCGAGCGCACGGCCCGCTCCGGCTGCTCGAACATGCGGCCCGACTGGCGGAGAACGCGGGCGATGACCAGCGCGCGCTGGCCTTGTACCAGGAGCGCGTGCGAGGCGAGCCTCTGTCCACCGAAGCCCTGCTGCACGCCACCTTCCTCCATCTGCGTCGCGACCGCATCGAGGACGCGCTCACCCTGATGCGCGCGAACGCAGCACGTGTGCCCCCGCAGGAGCAGGAGTTCTGGCGCCTGCTGGGCCAGGTGGCCTGGGAAGCGGGTGACTACCCGACGGCGACGCAGGCCTACACACTGGGCATCGGAGCCCGCCAGTCCGGGCTCGGCGACTGGACGCGCCTGATCTATCTCGTCCGTCCGCAGCAGCCGCGCCACGCTGCCGAACTGGCTTTGCAGGCCTGGCAGCGCTTTGACAGCCTGGACCATTTGCAGCAGGCCCTCGAGATCTATGCCAATCTTGGCGATCTCCGGGCCCAGGGGCGCATTTACGACAGCCTCGACGAGCGGGCCCGCACCCGGGCGGAAGGGCAGATCGCTTTCCTGCTCGGCCGCGCACAGTACCGTCAGCGGCAGCAGCAGCCCGCGGCCGCCTGGTCCGATCTGCGCAAGGCGCTGCAGCTCGGGCCACGCGACGAAGGCACCGTGCTGACCCTGTTGTGGTTCCTCATCGACGCCGGCTGGCAGCGCGAGCTGCGCCAGATGCTCACGCGTTACGACGAACAGGCCCGTGGCACGGCTCTGCTCTGGCCCGCCTATGCGGCCGGCCACCAGCTGCTCGGCCAGGCCCGCCGGTCTGGCGCCTGGTACCGCAAGGCCCTGACCCGCACGCCCGATGATCCGCTGCTGCTCTCCGCTTACGCCGACGTGCTCGAACAGCAGCAGCGCCATGCCCAGGCCCTGCGCATGCGCCAGCAGGCCTGGCAGCGCATGGAAACCCTGCGCAAGGCCCAGGCCGATGCGCAGACCTGGAAGCAGCGACCCGAGTTCCGGCTCTGGCTGCAATCCTGGCTGCGCCAGCATCCGGGCGACCCCAGCCTGCGCTTCATGCGCCAGACCCTGGAAGAACTGCGCGGCCTGGAGCCCGCTGCGGACCGCCAGGCCGGCGACGAACTGGTCCTGGCCTGGACGCTGGCGCGCGAACAGCCCGAAAGCGCACGCCGCTGGGCCTGGGAGCGTTATCTGCGCCTGGGTCGTCCCCTGCCCGCGCCCACGGCCAACCAGATCGCCCTGATGCGCAACGACCGTGTGGCCGTCGAGGCCCTGCTCGATACGCCCGACCGCCCCCTGCCCTCGGCCAGCCGCGTGGAGTCGGCCTTGATGACAGGCCGCAGCTCGCTGGCCCTGAGCACCGCCTTCCTGGACATGGCGCGCGAGGACGAGGACGAGATCCTGCACGACCGTTTCCGCCAGAACGCCGTCGGGCAGGCGCATTACGTGGAGACCCGCGTCTTCAGCGACGACTTCGACCTGGTCAAGCGCCAGGGTGTGGAGTTCGGCGCGCGGCTCACGCTCAACGCGCGCCTGCAGCTGCTGCTGGGCTGGACGCAGATCCGGCAAAGCACCTCCGACACGGACCTGGGCAGCCTGCTGTCCGACAGCGACCGGCTGAACAACGCCGAGCTGCGCTGGAAGACCCTGCAGCAGGAAACCCGCCTCGCGCTGACCCACCGCGCGGCCATGGCCGATGTGCAGGGCCTGCGCCTGCAGCACTACGGCCGCTGGACACCCCGCCTCAGCTACGAGTTCGAAGCCGTGTCCAAGGGCGAGGCGCTCAACAGCCTGCCGCTGCGCACCGCCGGTTACGCGGACAGCCTCTCGGCCGGCGCGACCTACGGGCTCGACCGCGCCCTCTATCTGCGCGCCAGCGGACGGCAAAGCCGCTTCTACACCCAGTACGACGACTACCTCAGCCGCGGCCTGGCCACCCACCTCGAAGCCGGCTACCGCCTGCGCAGCGAATACCCGGACTGGCGCCTGCGCCTGTACTGGCAGAACCAGAGCTACACACGCGACGGCAGCCTCTCGGCGGCCACCCTGTCGCGCCTCTCCACCGGCCTGCAGGACGCCATCACCGCGGGCACGCTCGATCCGGTCGGCTACTTCATCCCGCAGGACAGCGCCACCCTGGGCGCCTGCCTGAGCGGCGGCGACAACCTGGGCGGACAGAGCCTGCAGAACGGCTACAGCCGCGCCTGGCGGCCCTATGCCGACGTCTGTCTGCTCAACAACTCCGTCGTCGGCACAGGCTACGAGAGCGCGCTGGGCCTGGCCGGCGCGGTGATCGGCGCCGACCAGCTGGCATTGCAATGGCGGGCCAGTGCAGGCAACATCCCGGGCGGATCCTCCACGCGCACGATTTCCCTCCGTTACCGACTTTATTTCTAGAAGCCATGACCATGAAAACCATGAAACTGCACCGTCTCCTGTGGCTGGGTCTGCTTGCCGCGCTGCTGTCCGGCTGCGCGGGCACCAGTTCCATCGTGGGGGACCCCACGCTCGACAGCAAGGCCTCCTGGGTCCTGCTGCCCATCGCCAACAACACCGAGACCCCGCAGGCCGCCCTGTCGGCCGAAGCGCTGGTCGAACACCACCTGCGCGCGCGCGGCGTGCAGGAGCTGCAGCGCTACCCGGCCACCCTGGCGCGCGACAGCCTGTTCGAGCCGGCCGAGCGCAAGCAGGCCGAGGAGGCCCTGCAATGGGCCCGCGCCCAGGGCGCGCGCTACGCCATCACGGGCAGCGTCGAAGAATGGCGCTACAAGGTGGGCCTGGACGGCGACCCGGTCGTCGGCCTGACCCTGCGCGTGATCGACCTGGGCAGCGGCCGCGTGGTCTGGAGCGCCTCGGGCTCGCGCAGCGGCTGGCTGCGCGAGGGCGTATCCTCGGTGGCGCTCAAGCTGGTCGGCCAACTGGTCGGGGGCCTCAAACTCGTCGAATCGACGGGCGCCGCCGCGCCGCAGGACGCCGTACGGCGCGGCTCCTGATCTCACCACATCGGCCCCAGGAAGCGCTGCCGCACGATGCCCTCGCCCACGTCCCCGATCTCCCTGCTGAGTTCCCTGCGCCACCGCATCGCGCGGGGGCGCCAGCTCATCCCCGAACTGCTGGGCCCGCGCGCCCAGTGGATCGAGATCCTGCTGATCCCCGCGCTGGCCTGCAGCCTGGCCTGGTTGTTCGCGCCGCAGGACCCGATGCTCACGCGCGCGCTCTTTCCCTGGATCTGGTTCGCGCCCACGCTGGTGGCGCTGCGCTACGGCGTCATGCCCGGCCTGCTGGCCTGCGTGCCCCTGGTCCTGAGCGGGTTCATCGCCGACCGCCTCATGCGCCTGCCCGATGTGTTCGGGCTCGAATACTTCTTCCCCGGCGCCCTGCTGGTGCTGCTGTGCGGCGAGTTCAGCGATGTCTGGCGCGACCGCGCCGCACGCCTGGACGAGACCAACGTCTACCTGGCCGAGCGGCTCTCGCGCATCACCAAACGTCACCTGCTGCTCAACCTTTCGCACGACCGGCTCGAGCACGAAATGCTCGCGCGCCCCAACTCGCTGCGCGACGCGCTGGTGCGGCTGCGCCAGCTCGCCTCGACCGCGCCCGCGGGCGATCCGGTCGGCAAAGACTGGCCCGGGGCCGGCGAATTGCTGCACCTGCTGGCGCAGTACGTCAACATCGAGGCCGCGACGCTCTACGCCATCGACACCGACCATGGCGAGCCCCGTCTGGAGGCGGCCATCCGGCACCTGGGTGATCCCGAAACGCTGCGGGCCGACGACGCGCTGCTGCGACTCGCGCTGCAGCAGCGCGAGCTGGCTCATATCGCAAGCGCGGACACCAGCCTGAGCCGCGAGACCCGGCAGCTTGTGGTCGCGCCCTTGATGGCAGCGAGCGGCCAGCCCATCGGCGTGCTGGCCGTCACCCGCATGCCCTTTGTCGCGCTCAACGTCGAGAACCTGCAGATGCTCTCGGTCATCCTCGGCTACTACGCCGACTGCGTGCGCAGCGGCCCCGAGGTGCAGGCCGTGCAGCAGCGCCTGCCCGGCCTGCCGGCGCTGTTCGCCGAGGAGTTCGCCCGCATGCGCAGCCTGCAGGGCCGAAGCGGCATGGCCAGCCAGATCCTCGTCATGCGTTTTGAGGGCGGACTGCGCCGGACCATCGTCACCGAATTCCTGCGCATCAAACGCGGGCTCGACGTCTACTGGCAGACCGAGGTGGGCAACACTTCGGTCATCGCCGTGCTCATGCCGCTGGCCAGCCCGGCCGCCATGGCGGGTTTCATCCAGCGCATCGAACAGTGGCTGGACCTGCACTTCCATGGCGGCCTCGAAACACTGGGCGTGCAACTGCGCCCCATCGATTTCGCCAGCGAAGAACCTCTGGACGCCCTGATCCAGGCCCTGGGCACGCCGCCGGCATGAACAGCACCACGACCTACCTGCCCTGGGCCGTCCTGCCCGACAGCGTGGAACAGCTGCTGGCGCCGCTGGCGGAATCGACCAGCCTGCCCGTCCTCGTGGCCCTGCTGTGCCTGCACACCATGGCCGCCCTCGTCGTGGCCATCGCCTGCCTGCATGGCATGCCCGAACATCTGCGCCGCCCGCGCGGGCCCGTGCTGCTGCTGCTCTTCAATTTCGCGTTCATCGCCCCGGTCGCGGGGCCTCTGTGCGTGCTGGTGATCACGCGTATCTCCCTGAAGCAGGCGCGGCAACAGGCGCGCCAGGCCCAGCCCACTGCGATCGCACTGCCCGAATACGACGTGCAGGGGAACGACGCCGTGCGCAGCAGCCAGGTGGCCATCCGCTCGCGGCTGGGGACCGAGGTGCCGGGCAATATCCGCATGCAGGCGCTGCTCACGCTGCAGGCCGTTCCCGGGCGCGTGGCCAATCCCATCCTCGAGAACCTGCTGGGCGACAGCACGGACGACGTCCGACTGCTCGCCTTCGGCATGCTCGACAGCGAAGAAAAACGCATCTCGCAGAACATCCAGCGCGAACGCGCCCAGCTCGACGCCGGGATCAGCCCCGGGCAGCGCTACGACTGCCTGCACCACCTGGCCGAACTGCACTGGGAACTGGTCTACGCCTGCCTGGCCCAGGGCGAGCTGCGCCGCCACATCCTGCGCCAGGCGCGTGAACACCTCGAAGGCGCGCTCGCCACCGGCATCGAACCCAGCCCGGGCCTGCGGATGCTGCAGGGCCGCATCCTGCTGGCCCAGGACGACTGGGCGGCCGCCGAAGACGTCTTCCGCAGCGCGCTGCTGCAGGGCCTGCCCGCGACCTCGGTGCTGCCCTACCTGGCCGAGATCGCCTTCATCCAGCATCGTTACGACGAAGTCCGCCTCCATCTCGGAGGGCTGGTCGATCTCAACACCGCCGTCCGCACCACCGCCGTGGTCAACCTCTGGACCGGACGTGAAACCGTGAGCAAACTCAGTGACCGCCACTTCCTCCCCCACCTCTGAGCCCGCCGCGCGCCGCGCCGCGGAAGTCGACGTCCTGCTGCTGCTCGAGGGCACCTTCCCCTATGTGGCCGGTGGCGTGTCGAGCTGGGTCAACCAGATCATCCGCGGCTTTCCCGAGCTGCGCTTCGGCGCCATCTTCCTCGGCTCACGCCCCGAGGACTACGGCCCCATGCGCTACCCGCTGCCCGACAACCTCGTGCACCTGGACGTGAGCTATCTCTACGACGCGCGCGAAGCCCCGCCCGTGATGCCGGTGCAGGCTCAGCCCGGTGTCATGCGCGAGGTGGAACAGATGCACGAACAGCTCTACAGCGACATCCGCCACCCTGGCTGCCTGCGCCACTTCTCGCACCTGCTGGACGAGGCCGCGCCCGGCGGCCGGCTGAGCCACGAGGTCTTCCTCCACAGCCGCGAGTCCTGGGACTACATCAAGAAAAGCTACCGCCAGCGCAGCTCGGACCCGTCCTTCGTCGACTACTTCTGGACCATCCGCAACATCCACACCCCCTTCTGGCGCATGCGCGAGGTGGCCGAACGCGCGCCCAAGGCCCGCATCTACCACGCCATCTCCACAGGCTACGCGGGCATCCTGGGCCTGCTGCTGAAGCACCGCAACCCGCGCCCCTTCATGCTCAGCGAACACGGTATCTACGTGAAGGAACGCAAGATCGACCTCTACCAGGCGCAGTGGCTCAAGGACAACCGCAGCGTGTTCGAGCACGATCCCTCGCGTCTGAGCTACTTCCGCCAGCTCTGGATCCGCTTCTTCGAACACCTGGGTTACCTCACCTACCAGTCGGCCGACGACATCGTCGCGCTGTACGAGGCCAACCGCCAGCGCCAGCTGGTCGACGGCGCGCCCGAGGAACGCACCTGCAACGTGCCCAACGGCATCGACGTGGCGCGTTTCGCGCCGCTGCGCACGCAGCGCCCCGTGGCCGTACCGCCCGTGCTCTGCCTGATCGGCCGTGTGGTGCCCATCAAGGACATCAAGACCTTCATCCGCGCCATGCGCGGCGTGGTCAACCGCATGCCCGAAGCCGAGGGCTGGATCGCCGGCCCCGAGGACGAATCCCCCGAATACGCACGCGAATGCCACGACCTCGTGGCCCAGCTCGGTCTGAAGGGCAAGGTCAGGTTCCTCGGCTTCCAGAAACTCACCGAGCTGCTGCCCCAGGTGGGCCTGGTCGTGCTGAGCTCCATCAGCGAGGCGCTGCCCCTCGTGATCCTCGAAGGCTATGCCGCGGGCGTGCCCACCGTGTCCACCGACGTGGGCTCCTGCCAGCAGCTGGTCTACGGCCTGCCCGGCGCGGACGAGGCCATCGGCGCCTCGGGCCGGGTGGTGCGCATCGCCGACCCCGAGGCCCTGGCCGACGCCTGCGTCGAACTGCTGAGCGACCACGCGCTCTGGCAACGCACCAGCGAAGCCGCGATCCGCCGCGTCGAGGCCTATTACTCGCAGGACATCATGTTCGGCCACTACCGCGAACTCTACGAAAAGAACTTCCAATGGCAGGCATAGGCTTCGAACTGCGCAAGCTGCTCAAGAAGCAGACCTACGGCGGTCTGCTGCAGGCCTATGCCTACGCCGGCATCATCAGCTCCGGCCCCTGGGTGCTGTCCATCGTCGGCATCCTGCTCATCGGCGTGTTCAGCCTGAGCGCCATCGACGCGCGCGCCTCGATCAGCCAGTTCCAGGTCACGGTGACCTACCTCTTCCTGATCTCGCTCATCCTCACGGGCCTGGTCCAGCTCTCCTTCACACGCTACGTGGCCGACCAGATC
Source organism: Curvibacter fontanus (assembly GCF_054780335.1). Taxonomy (NCBI): domain Bacteria; kingdom Pseudomonadati; phylum Pseudomonadota; class Betaproteobacteria; order Burkholderiales; family Comamonadaceae; genus Curvibacter; species Curvibacter fontanus. The sequence goes on along the minus strand of NZ_BAAGWN010000004.1, from coordinate 97,880 downwards.
TTCGCCAGGAACGACGCGGCCATCATGCCCAACTTCAACGGCCTGATTCTGCTGTCCATGAGCCTGAGCGTGGTGCTGGCCCTGCCCGCCGTGGCCTTCCTGTTCCCGGAGCAGAGCGTGCTCTACCGCCTGCTGTTTGTCATGGGCCTGTCGGTCATGACGGCGATCTGGATCGCCACGGTCTTCCTCACGGGCATGAAGCATTACCGCGCCATCGTGCTCATCTTCTTCCTGGGCTACGGCGCCACCATCGTGCTGGCCCTGCTGCTGCGCTACGTGGTCGGCCTCGAAGGCCTGCTCCTGGGCTTCGTCGCCGGCCACGTGCTGCTGCTCATGGGCATGGTCGGGCTGATCTACCGCAACTACCACTCCGACCGTTTCATCGCCTTCGACATCTGGAAACCCGGCGCCATGTACCGCAGCCTCATGGCCTCGGGCCTGCTGTTCAACCTGGGCGCCTGGGTCGACAAGATCATGTTCTGGTACCACCCCGACACGGGCCAGGCCGTGATCGGGCCGCTGCATGCCTCGGTGATCTACGACATCCCGATCTTTCTGGCCTACCTCTCGGTCATCCCCGGCATGGCCGTGTTCCTGGTGCGCATCGAAACCGACTTTGTCGAGTACTACATCAAGTTCTACGACGCTGTGCGCGAAGGCGCCACGCTGGACTACATCGAGCGCATGCGCAACCACATGGTCTATTACGTGCGCCGCGGCCTGTTCGACATTGCCAAGATCCAGGCCATCGCCGTGCTCATCACCCTGGTGCTGGGCGAATCCATCCTGCGTTTCCTGGGCATCTCCACGCTCTACCTGCAACTGCTCTACATCGATGTGGTCGGTGCGGCCCTGCAGGTGGTCATGCTGGGCATCCTGAACGTGCTGTTCTACCTGGACCAGCGCCGCGCCGTGCTGCTGCTCACAGCCCTGCTGCCGCTGTTCAACATCATCTTCACGGCCATCTCCCTGCGGCTTGGCGCCCAGTGGTTCGGCTACGGCTTCGCCTTCGCCATGCTGCTCACGGTGCTGCTGGGCCTGTGGATCCTCAACCGCAAGCTCGAAGCCCTGGAATACCAGACCTTCATGCTGCAGTAGCGCCGCTTGAAATCGCGCGGCCAGAGGTCTATGCTTTGCGGCCCGGACCCGATTCGCGGCCATCCCGCCGCCGTCTGGCAGGAGCCGCCCCATGCGCCTCGCACCCTCTGCCTTCGCCCTCGCCGTCTTGCTGCTGGGCGACCCGCTGGCCCAGGCGGCCGACATCGGCCCCGGCCCCCCCGCCTCCGACGACCTGAGACAGGCCCGTACGCTGATCGAGAAAAAGGACTGGCCGGCCGCCGTGGAGCTGCTCGCCACCTACACCCGCACCAACCCCCAAAACGCCGACAGCTTCAATCTGCTGGGCTACAGCTACCGCCACCTCAAGCGCTACGACGAATCGCTGGCCGCCTACAACAAGGCCCTGGCCCTGAACCCCAGGCACCGCGGGGCGCACGAGTACATCGGTGAGGCCTACATCCAGCTCGGCCAGCTCGACAAGGCCAAGGAACACCTGGACGCGCTGAACAGGCTCTGTTTCCTGCCCTGCGAGGAATACAGCGACCTCAAGAAGTCCTACGAGGCCGCGCTCAAGGGCAGATAAGGGCTCAGGTCGCGAAACCGTCGTCGGCCTGGATCACGGCACCATTGATGAAATGGCTCTCGTTGGCGCAGAGCATCACCAGCACGCTGTCCAGATCGGCCGCCTGGCCCACGCGCTTGCGCGGCAGCATGGCGATGAGCTTTTGCCCCTGCTCGGTCTGCCAGTGGTGGTGGTTGATCTCGGTGTCGATGTAACCCGGGCACAGCGCGTTGACGTTGATGCCGAACTTGCCCCACTCCAGCGCCATGGCGCGTGTCATGTGCACCACGGCGGCCTTGCTCATGCAGTAGATGCCGATCTGCGGCAGCACCTTGAGCCCGGCCATGGAGGCGATGTTGACGATGCGCCCGCCCGTGTAGGTGCCTGGCGCCGCGCCCTTGGCGCGCGCCAGCATGCGCTTGCCCACTTCCTGCGCCACGAAAAAGGCGCCCTTGGTGTTGGTGTCCAGGACAAAGTCGTAATCTTCCTCCGTCACGTCCACGATGCGCTGCGTGGTGCTCACGCCCGAGTTGTTGATCAGGATGTCGATCGAACCCACCTCGGTCTCGGCCCGCGCCACCGCCGCGCGGATGGAACCCAGGTCCGTCACGTCCAGCTCCACCACATGGGCGTCGCCGCCCTCGCCCTCGATCTGCGCGCGCAGGTCCTTGAGCTTTTCCATGCGACGCGCGGCCAGCACCACGGCCGCGCCGGCCTTGGAGAGGGTGCGGGCGAACTGCGCGCCCAGGCCGCCCGAGGCGCCGGTGACGAAGGCCACGCGGCCGGAAAGATCGATGCTGTAAGCCATGACAGGCCCTTTCTTTGAACACGGGACAAAATAGAACGATCGTTCTATTTTGTCCTCAAACAGGACTAAAATCAGTCGCACATCCGACAGGCCGGGCAATCGATTACGCCAACCATCCCGCCTGCATTATCAAGCGACTTCCCCAGCAGAAAGCAGCCGCCATGACCCACGAAGAAATCCTCGCCCAGTTCGGCCCCCGCGAAGCCATGGAATACGACGTGGTCGTCGTCGGCGGCGGTCCCGGCGGCCTGTCCACCGCCATCCGCTTGAAGCAGCTCGCTGCGGAAAAAGGCAAAGACGTCTCCGTCGTCGTGCTGGAAAAAGGCGGAGAACCCGGCGCCCACATCCTCTCGGGCGCCGTCATGGACCCCATCGCCCTCACCGAACTCTTCCCCAACTGGAAGGAACTGGGCGCCCCGCTGAACCAGCCCGTCACCGGCGACGATGTGCTCTTCCTGTCCGAGACCTCTGCCCGCCGCACCCCCAACGTCTTCGTGCCCGACTGCTTCCACAACGAAGGCAATTACGTCATCAGCCTGGGCCTGGTCACCAAATGGCTGGGCGAACAGGCCGAGGCCCTGGGCGTGGAGATCTTCCCCGGCTTCACGGCCGCCGAAGTGCTCTACAACGAGGACGGCTCCGTCAAGGGCGTGGCCACGGGCAATATGGGCATCGGCAAGGACGGCGAGCCCACCGACAGCTTCCAGCTCGGCATGGAACTGCACGCCAGGTACACCGTCTTCGCCGAAGGCGCGCGCGGTCACCTGGGCAAGCAGCTCATCGCCAGGTACAAGCTCGACGCGGGACGGGATCCGCAGAGCTACGCCATCGGCGTCAAGGAACTGTGGGAAGTGCCCGCCGCCCAGGCCCAGCCCGGCCGTGTGGTCCACACCGCCGGCTGGCCCATGGACAACAGCACCTACGGCGGCGGCTTCCTCTACCACGCCGAAGGCAACAGGGTCACCCTGGGTTTTGTCACCGGCCTGGACTACCAGAACCCCTGGCTCAGCCCCTTCGAGGAAATGCAGCGCTGGAAGACCCACCCCGCCATCCGCAAGCACATCGAAGGCGGCAAGCGCATCGGCTACGGCGCGCGCGCCATCACGGCCGGCGGCCTGCTGAGCCTGCCCAAGACCGTGTTCCCGGGCGGCGCCCTCGTGGGCTGTGACGCGGGTTACCTGAACGCCAGCCGCATCAAAGGCAGCCACGCCGCCATCAAGACCGGCATGCTGGCCGCCGAAGCGATTGACGAGGCCATCGGCGCCGGCCGCCGGCACGATGAACTCGCCGCCTACCCCGCCGCGTTCGAACAGAGCTGGCTGCACACCGAGCTCAAGCGCTCGCGCAACTTCAAGCAGTGGTTCAAGAAGGGCAACCTCATTGGCGCGCTGATGGCCGGCATCGAAAACTGGCTGCTGCCCAGGATCGGCATCAAGAGCCCGCCGTGGACCCTCCACAATGCGATTCCCGATCACGCCAAGCTCAAACCCGCCGCCGATTGCCGACCCATCAGCTACCCCAAGCCGGACGGCAAACTCACCTTCGACCGCCTGAGCAGCGTCTTCATCAGCAACACCAACCACGCCGAAGACCAGCCCGCCCACCTGACGCTCAAGGACGCCAGCGTGCCCGTGAGCATCAACCTGGCCCAATACGCGGGCCCCGAGAGCCGCTACTGCCCGGCCGGCGTCTACGAATTCGTGAAGAACGCCGACAACAGCGACCGCCTGCAGATCAACGCGCAGAACTGCGTGCACTGCAAGACCTGCGACATCAAGGATCCGACGCAGAACATCGTCTGGGTCACGCCTGAGGGCGGCGGGGGGCCGAATTACAGCGGCATGTGATGTTCTGAAGCGCGCAGTTTTTCCTGGCCACCCTCACCAGCGCGGAGGCGGCGCAGACCATCCGCGTCAAGGGCATGCTGCAGCCGGCACAGTGAAAAGACGCAGCAGACATCAAACAGAACGGGGCCTCATGGCCCCGTTCTGTTTTGGATCACTCAGACGTTTCAGGGATTGCCCAGATAGTCGCGTTTGCCGATCTCCACCCCGTTGTGGCGCAGGATGGCGTAGGTGGTGGTGACGTGGAAGTAGAAGTTGGGCACGGCGTGGCCCAGCATGAACTGCATGCCGGTGTAGCGGGTTTCCTTGTCGCCGCGCTTGATGACGATTTCCTTGTCTTCGGTACCGTCGATCTGCGCGGGCTTGAAGCTCTGCAGGTAGGCGATGGTCTTGGCGATGCGGGCCTTGAGTTCGGGAATCGTCTTCTCCGTGTCTTCGTACACGGGGATGTCCACGCCGGCCAGGCGCGCGGCCAGGCCCTTGGCGGTGTCGGTGGCGATCATGATCTGGCGGGCCATGGGCAGCATGTCGGGGTAGAGGCGAAAACCGGTCAGCACCAGCTCGTCGAGCTTTTTCGCTTCCGCATGGGCCTGGGTCTTGTCCAGGATGGCGCTGAGGTTGCCCAGGATGTTGACGAAACGCGGCACGCTGGCCTGGTACATGGAAATGGTCATGAAAAACTCCGGAAGAAAGGGGTGGCCCGGATGGACCGTGAGGCAGCGGGCATCTTAGAGGCGGACCCGAGGCGCACGCGGCGTAGGGGCATTCCGGCACGTGCCGGGCCGTCAGAACACAGCGGGGCGCCATGGCCCCGCTGTGTCAACCTTCAGGGGCCACTGCGTTCAGCAGCCCCGGCCTGAGGGCCTATTTTTTCTGCTGGATGGCCTTGACCAGGGCCGCTGTCTGCTTGAGCGCCTGCTGCAGGTGCTCGTCCATCGCCTGCCGGGCAGCACCCACGCCTTCGAGCACCAGTTCACGCACCAGCTTGTCGTTGCTGCGCTTGAGGACGGCCGCGAGTTTTTCGTCGTCTTCGGGCAGCTTGTGCGCGATGGCATTGACCACGGCGCCCAGGATGACACGGCGCAAATCCTGCAAGGGCAGCAGGGAGGGATCGGAGCGCTTGTCCTGCCCGGCGCCTTGTGGCGCCTGCTGACCTTTGAGCAACTGCGCCAGCGCGGGCGCGGCCTCGCTGGTGGTGAGCATGTCGTCCACCACGTCGGCCAGGGTGCCCGGCCCCCACTGGCGGTTGACGATCTCCTCGGCCAGCAGGCCGATGCGCATGAGCGGGTCCCAGGGGCAGGGGTGCGGCAACGGCAGGCGGAACTCCTGCATCTCGAAGTCGAAGCGCGCCAGCGTGGCGATGACGAAGGGCCAGCAGGTTCGCCGGCCGATGGGCGCGAGCCAGCGCACGGTGTTGAGGTAATAGGCCCGGATCTTCATGTACTCGGGCGTGGGCGTGCCCGCCGCGTACAGGCCGGTGCGCGGCAGGCCCGTGGTGGGGTCGTTGCCGGCGCCCGCGCCGTTGAGGTTGATGTTGACGAAGTGGTGCCAGGTGGCGTCGCACACCACACGGCCGACCCGGGCAGGGTCGCCGTCATAGGCCGAGATGGCGCCGAAGCAGCGCGGCCGCACCGGCGGCTTGAGGGTGTCCACGATGAAACGCCCGGCCGAGACCGACACGGCAGCGATCTGTGCCCCGACGCGCGCACCGCCGCTCACGGGTGCCGGCCATTCCTCGATGCCGGCAAAACTGCCAGCCACCGGCGCAGGCGCCAGGCATTCGCTCTCGTGCGGATGATCGGGCAGGTTGTCCACCGCGCCGGAGCTGTGGCGCAGCACGGGGTGCACGCTCCAGCTACCGGCCACGTTGTCGGGGCCGCCGTTGGAGAAGAACACCGGGTAGATGCGCTGCGGTGTGGCGTCGGCCTGGTCGTTGAACTGTTTGACGCCGTCGGCCCCGGGGTCGATCACGGTGTCGTGCCGGCTGGGATTGACCATGGGGATGGTGGCCCAGTTGCGCATGCTGCGCACGCGCGGCAGGTTGCTGCCCATGCCCGCGCCTATGGTTTCGTGGTCACCGGTGGCGAACACGCCGCCGCCAGCCGCCATGAACTGGGCGATCCTGGTCTGCTCCGCGGCGGTCAGCGGCGATGTGCTGAAACCGAAGAGCCAGATCTGGTCGTAGTTGGCCGTGGTGACGGCGGGTGTGGCGGTGGCGAAGTTGTAGGCGCCGGCAATGGTCAGGTTCGGGCCGCTGCCGCTGCGGTGCGCGGCGGTGACGTTGTGCCCCGCCGCTCGGACGATGCCGACGAACTCCGACAGGCCGAAGCCGTCGGCGCCGAAGCTCAGGCTGCCGTCGGTGACCATCAGTATCTTCTGCGTACAGGGGTATCTGAAGATGATGTCGGCAAAACGGTTTCCCGTGATGGAAATATCGATATCAGGCATGGTGATCTCCCTTGATGCTCGTGGCAGGAACAGAGCAGGCAGCCCAGCCCACGAGTGCAAGGCCACCCAACGAGAACCAGAGTCATGAGGGTTTGCATCAGGGTGGCACCGCTGCGCAGCGATGCCACCTTGCAGAGCGCCAGCAGGCTGTTGCTGCTGGCGGCTCCTGCCCACTTGGCAGCCTGTCCGCGGAAACCCGCCGGAGCCCCTCTGCTTCCGACGGTCAACAGGCCATGGAGTGGATGGTAGTGAAGCGGCGGCCCTTGTCCATCCCACAAACTGGGGAGCGGAGCCGCCAGGAAAACCGGGGGTGATGTCAGCGCGGAGGTTCGCGCAGGGCCAGGTTGAGCTGGTCCACCACGGCGGACCAGTCCGCGTCGGCCTGAAGATGCTCGCGCAGCAGCGCGGCCTGCGCGGGCGTCCAGAAGCCGGCGTCTTCCAGCCGGGTGGCGGGGTTCAGGGGCGTATGGCTCTGGATGAAGGCGGCGATGCCTTTCACATCGCTGGGCAGACCCAGCTGCTCGAACAGCTCGCAGAACTGGTGGTAATGGGGTGACATGGTGGGCTTCCTTTCCGGCCGCGCCCGTCCGGGACGGCGGCACTGGCTGTATTGAACCCGCATATTGCGCTTCACACAATGGCGGGTGTGTAATGACCCACCGCCCCAAGGGAGCCTCACCGTGCCCACCTCCGCCCCCACCTCCGCCCCCACGCCCGCCACGCGCACCGAACACGACAGCTTCGGCCCCATCGAGGTGCCCGCCGAGCGGCTCTGGGGCGCGCAGACCCAGCGCTCGCTGGCCTTCTTCGCCATCTCCAGCGAGTACATGCCGCAGGAGATCATGCAGGCGCTGGCCATGGTCAAGCTGGCCTGCGCGCGCGTGAACCTGGCGCTGGGGCTGCTGCCCGCGGACAAGGCCCTCGCCATCGGCACCGCGGCCGAAGAGGTGCTGGACGGCCGGCACGAGGCCGAGTTCCCGCTCTCGGTCTGGCAGACGGGCTCGGGCACGCAGAGCAATATGAACATGAACGAGGTGCTGGCCAACCGCGCCTCGGAGCTCATGGGCGGTGCGCGCGGCAGCGGCCGTCTGGTGCACCCCAATGACGACGTGAACCTGGGCCAGTCCTCCAACGACGTGTTTCCCACGGCCATGCACCTGGCGGCGGTCCAGGGTATGGCGCAGGCGCTGCTGCCGGCGCTGGCGCGCCTGCGCGCCACGCTGGACGCCAAGCGCGCGGCCTTTGCCGGCATCGTGAAGATCGGCCGCACCCACCTGCAGGACGCCACACCGCTGACCCTGGGCGACGAGTTCTCGGGCTATGCGGCACAGCTGGACCATGCCGACAGGGTGATCCACGCCAGCCTGGCCTCGCTCTACCCCCTGGCCATCGGCGGCACCGCCGTGGGCACGGGCCTGAACACGCACCCCGAGTTCGGCGAGCGCGTGGCGGCCGAGCTGGCGCGCACGTCCCGGCTGCCCTTTGTGAGCGCCCCCAACAAGTTCGCGGCCCTGGCCGCACACGATGCGCTGGTGGCGGCGCACGGCGCGCTCAAGACACTGGCGGTGGCGCTGATGAAGATCGCCAACGACGTGCGCTGGCTGGCTTCGGGCCCGCGCTCGGGCCTGGGCGAGATCAGCATCCCCGAGAACGAGCCGGGCAGTTCCATCATGCCGGGCAAGGTGAACCCCACCCAGTGCGAGGCGCTCACCATGCTGTGCTGCCAGGTCATGGGCAATGACGTGGCCGTCACCCTGGGCGGTGCTTCGGGGAATTTCGAGCTCAACGTCTACAAGCCGCTGATCGCGCACAACCTGCAGCAGAGCATCCGCCTGCTGGCCGACGGCATGGCCAGCTTCGACGCGTTTTGCGTGCGCGGCATCGAGGCCCGGCGCGAACGCATCCAGGAGCTGCTGGACCGTTCATTGATGCTGGTGACGGCGCTGGCCCCGCACATAGGCTACGACCGCGCCGCGCAGATCGCCAAGCGCGCGCACCAGGACGGCGGCACCCTGCGCGAGGCGGCGCTGGCCCTGGGCCATGTGAGCGCGGCGGACTTCGACCGCTGGGTGCGGGCCGAAGACATGGTGCGGCCGCGCGGCTGAATGCCCTGACACCTTCAGGGCCATCGGCCAGATCGCCGTGCAGCTGCCCGGGCTGATTCGCATGGCACGGCGCGCAGCAGCGCCCGCCCCCTCAGTTCGCCAACATGAACCCCGCAAAAAAGTCCGCCAGCGCCTGGTGCGCGTCCAGCGGCAGCACCAGGGCGATGTACTGGTCCGGCCGCACCACGACCAGCGCACCCTGCTCGCGGTTCACGCCGCGCAGGTCGTAGATGTCCTCGCCCCTGGGGTCGGGGCTGAAGACCTTTTCGTAGTCGCGCAGGCCGTAGCGGCCTTTTTGCGGCAGCAGGATGGCCGGCAGCTGCTCGATGGCGATCTCGGTGTGGCGCTGCTGGAAGACCGCGCGCAGGTCGAACACGGCGTCCGGGTCCTGGCCCGGGCGGGTGAACTGGCGCACCGGCGAATCAGGCGACTCCTGCAGGAACCTGCACAGGCCCAGCAGACCGCCCTTCGGCTTGGACAGATCCTGCCCGCCGGCAAAGGCATAGAGGCGCCAGCGGCCGTCGGCCTTGTGCGCGTGGCCCAGGTGAAAGGGCCGGGCGTCGCTCACGCGCAGCACCGGCGCCGAGTGGAACCGCGTGCCCACCTCGAAGCCGGTGGCCAGGGCCTGGTGCCTGGCGCCGCCGCAGATCAGCGAAGGCTTGTACTGCACGCCCATGCCGGCCGTGAAGCGCAGGTGCCGCTCGAAATACTTCTGCATGGCCTTGGGGTCCACGCCGCCCCGGCCGCCCTTCCCACCATCGGTCGCCGGTTTGTCGCTGATGATCTTGGCCCACTCGCGGTCGAAATCGATCAGCATCTGCCCCATCTCCTGCCGCTCCGCGCTGTAGCTGTGCAGCAGCGAAGGCGGGCTCAAGCCCCGCAGCACGGCCGCCAGCTTCCAGCCCAGGTTGAAGCTGTCCTGCATGGAGAAGTTCATGCCCTGGCCCGCCTTGGGGCTGTGGGTGTGGCAGGCGTCGCCCGCGATGAAAACGTGCGGCAGGCGGCTGCCCATCTGCTCGGTGGGCACATCGTCGTACTTGTCGCAGATGCGGTGGCCGATCTCGTACACCGACCACCAGGCCACCTCTTTCACGTCCAGCTTGTAGGGATGGAAGATACGCTGCGCCGCGGCGATGAGCTGATCCGCCGTGATCCTGCGCTGGGCCACGCGCTCGTCCTCGCCCAGCTTGTCCATCTCCACATAGAGGCGCACCAGGTGGCCGCCCTCGCGTGGGATGATGATGATGTTGCCGCCATGGGACGACTGGATGGCCACCTTGTGGCGGATGTCCGGGAAATCCGTCAGCGGCAGGATGTCCATCACCCCCCAGGCCTGGTTGGCGGCGTCGCCCACCAGCTCGCGGCCGATGGACTTGCGCACCGCACTGCGCGCGCCGTCGCAACCCACCACATAACGCGCCCGCACCGTCTCCACCTGGCCCGCGTGGGCGGCGTCCGTGCGCTCCAGCGTCACCGTCACCGGGTAGTCCCCGCCCCGCCCATCCTGCTTTTCACTCACCTTCACGTCCAGCAGCTTGCGCGCGTAATGCGGCTCCAGCCGGCTGGGCGACTTGCGCATGAAGTCCAGGTAAAAGTCGTGCACGCGCGCCTGGTTCAACACCACGTGCGGAAACTCCGACAAGCCGTCCTCCGTGTCCTGGACCCGGCCATGGCGCACGATGTTCGCAGGCTGCTGCTCGTCCGGCTTCCAGAAGGTCACCTCGTTGATCCAGCAGGCCTCTTGGAGCACACGCTCCACAAAGTCAAAGGCCTGGAACATCTCCATGGTGCGGCAGGCAATGCCGTCGGCCTGACCCAGGTGCAGGGGCCCCTCCTTCTGCTCCACGATGGCCGTGCGGATGCCCGCAAAGGCTGACAGCTGCGCGGCCAGCGTCAAGCCCGCCGGCCCGCAACCCACGATGAGCACGTCGACCTCCGTGGGCGCCGCCTCTCCGTGCGGATGCGCCTGGGCGTATGCGGAAGGCTCGGCGGTATAGGGATCGCGTCCGCGGACGCCATCGAGATAAAACTGCATTGATCTTCTCCTCGTTGTTCACCTGCCTGGGCGGCTACCGTTCACGCCCCATTCAGCGACTTAATAATAAGCATACTTATTATTAAGTTATTCGTCAACAACAATCTGCCGCAGCGATTGCGACAGTCACAGAAACCGTGTATTGGCACGAATCCGAACTGCCCTTGCGTAGACGGGCAGGCGCAGGGCTTTCCGTCATACAGCGCAAGTCCCAACGTTCGGACTGAGCTTGTCGACGTCCTGCGCAAGTTGCTGATCTGCAAAGAGAGCGTTTCGACAGGCCGGTCCCGAGCCCAGTCGAAGGGCTCAGCGCGAACGAACCCGTTCAGCGCAGCCTCATCGAGTGCAAGTTATTTCCGGGTCACAGCAGTACCAGGGCCTGTTCACACCAGCTTCGAACGGCTGATGCATGAAAGAGCCCGGCAAACCGGGCTTTCCCGATCTGGCACGTCAGCCGAGATCACCCGCTCGCCCTACCCGCCTCGATCGTGATCCTCCGCTCGCAGCGCTGCGCTATCCCCGTGTCATGCGTCACCAGCACCAGGGTCGTGCCCTGCTCGCGGTTCAGTGTGAACATGAGTTCCATCACGGTCTCGCCCGTCGCGTAGTCCAGGCTGCCTGTAGGCTCGTCGGCCAGCAGCACGGCCGGCTGCACCACGAAGGCCCGCGCCAAGGCCACACGCTGCTGTTCGCCGCCGCTGAGCACCTTGGGGTAATGGCCCAGGCGCTGGCCCAGCCCTACGCGGCCCAGCATCTCGGTGGCGGCCTTGCGCGCGTCCTTGCGGCCGGCCAGCTCCAGCGGGAGCATGACGTTTTCCAGCGCGGTCAGGTGGCCCAGCAGCTGGAAGCTCTGGAACACAAAACCCAGCTTCTGAGCGCGCAGGGCGGCGCGCCGGTCTTCGTCCAGCGCGAACAGGTCCTGACCGTCCAGGCGCACGGTGCCGCTGCTGGGCGTGTCCAGGCCGGCCATGATGGACAGCAGGGTGCTCTTGCCCGAACCCGAGGCCCCCACGATGGCCAGGGTCTGGTGCGGCGGGACGCTGAAGTGGATATCGCGCAAAATGTCGAGCGTGCCGGTCGAGTCGGTGACCGACTTGAGCACATGCTCCACGGAAATGATGGGTTCGGACATGGGTTTTTCTTTCTTGCGGCGCTACTGTATCGCGGCCGCCCTGCTAGGCGGTTTTCTGGGGTTATCCCAGGCCGCCACACCGCGCACGGTGCTGGTGCTCGGTGATTCGCTGAGCGCCGAATACGGCCTGCCGCGTGGCAGCGGCTGGGTGGCCCTGCTCGAGCAGCGCCTGGCCGGTGAAAAACAGGCCGTGCGCGTGGTCAACGCCAGCATCAGCGGCGAGACCACCTTCGGCGGCCGCGCGCGCCTGGCCGCCCTGCTGGCCCAGCACCAGCCCACGCACGTGATCATCGAACTCGGCGGCAACGATGCGCTGCGCGGCCTGGCCCTGGACGCCACGCGCGCCAACCTGGAATGGATGGCACAGCAATCCAAAAAAGCCGGGGCCCGCGTGCTGCTGCTGGGCATGCAGATGCCGCCCAACTACGGCGCGGACTACGGCCGCCGCTTCGCCGGCCTCTACCAGCAGGTGGCGCGCAGCGAGAAGGTCGCGCTGCTGCCCTTTTTCCTCAAAGGCGTGGCCGACGGCCCACAGGCCTTGCGCCTATTCCAGCCCGACCGCATCCACCCCACGGCCGAGGCCCAGCCCATGATGCTGGACAACGTCTGGCCCGAACTCAAGAAACTCCTCTGATGCCCCTCTTTCCCATTGCGGCAGAAGAAGCCCTGCGCCAACTCGACAGCTTCGACACCGTGATCGATGCGCGCAGCGAAAACGAATACGCCGAAGACCATCTGCCCGGCGCCATGAACTGGCCCACGCTGGACAACCAGGAACGGCACGACATCGGCACGCTCTACAAGCAGGTCAACGCCTTCGAAGCCAAGAAGCGCGGCGCGGCCCGGGCCGCGCGCAATATCGCGGCCCATATCGAACGGGAAGTGATCGACAAGCCCAGGAACTGGAAACCCCTGACCTACTGCTGGCGCGGCGGCAAGCGCAGCGGCTCGCTGAGCCTGATCCTCAGCGAGATCGGCTTTCGCGTGACCCTCATCGAAGGCGGCTACAAGGCCTTCCGCGCGGCCCTGCTGGCCGACATCCCGCGCCTGGCCCCCCTGTACGACTGGCGCGTGGTCTGCGGCACCACGGGCTCGGGCAAGACACGCCTGCTGCAGGCCCTGGCCGCCACCGGCGCCCAGGTGCTGGACCTGGAAGCCCTGGCCAACCACCGCAGCTCGGTGCTGGGCGCGATACCCGGCGTGGCCCAGCCCACACAGAAGGCATTCGACACCCGCATCTGGGACGCGCTGCGCCGTTTCGACCCGGCGCGGCCGGTCTACGTGGAGAGCGAAAGCAAGAAGGTCGGCAACGTGGCCGTGCCCGGCGCGCTGATCGAGGCCATGCGCGCCGCCCCCTGCCTGAACCTGGTGCTGCCCGACGAGGAGCGTGTGGCCCTGCTGCTGGAAGACTACGATTTCTTCGTCCGGGACGGCGAGGCCTTCTGCGAACGCCTGGACGCGCTGATCGAACTCAAGAGCAAGAAGGTCGTCGAGGAATGGAAAGCCCAGGTGCGCAGCGGCCAGACCCAGAACGTGGTGCGTGACCTGCTGCTGAGCCACTATGACCCGGTCTACCGGCAGTCCATGGCGCGCAACTTCAGGCAGTTCGAGCAGGCGCGGGACATCCAGCCGCAGGACCGCTCCATGCGGGCCATGCAGGCCCTGGCGCAGGAACTGGTGGCCGGCGGGGCCTGAAACCTCAGGGCCCGCCCGGATTCAGGGCGGCGTTTTCGCCGGGCTCGGGACCGACGGCAGCTCACAAGCGGTGGCACGGACCCAGCCCTTGAGAAAGGGCCGCCGGATCCGGCCCGCTGAAATCGCCGCGGCCACCTCGCTGGAATAGCGCTCGGCCCCGCTGAGCTTGCGCACCCAGCTGCGCAAAGGCAGCACGCCATCGAGCATCGTGTTCACTGTCGTCGACACCGTGTCCACGGCCTTCTGGCCCACATAACCTACGGCCTGCACCACCAGGTTCGGATCGGTCCCGGGGACCGCGGGGGCATCGATGTCGGGCCCCAGGGCGGTGTCCAGTTCCTCCAGCTCGGTCCGCAAGGCCGCACAGGAAACATCGGCGGGCACGGCATAAGCGCCCTTTTGGGCGGCGGCCGTCAGCACGGGGGGAATGCGGTTCTCCAGCAGATTGAGGTCGCTCAGCGGCTGGCTGGCTTTCTGCACCAGGCTGGCGCCGGAGTCCTTGGCCAGGCTGCCCACCTTGCCGGTCACATCGGCCGCGGTACCCGCTACGGTCTCATTTGGCTGTCCGGCCACAGGCGGGCTGACCGGCGCTGCACAGCCGCAGAGCAGGATCAGCAGCCCTGCCATGACGGCCAGCCGCTTCATGGCTGCGGGGTGTCCCCGGTCGCGGAGGCATCCGTCGTGGGCGTGTCGCCCCCCTCTTCAGGCACGCCGTCCTCGCCCACCGGGCCGCCCAGCTTGCGCTGCGCCTTTTCCTTGAGCTTTTCTTCCTTCTTGCGCTTCTTGGCCAGCTCTTTCTGGCGCTTTTCATATCCGTAATTGGGTGTGACCACGTTCTTCTTCCTTCCAGTCGTATGGGGCCACTCTAGCAGTTCACGGCCCTTTGCTCCATGGCCCGGGCGGCAAATTTGGCGTTCAACCGCGGAAACGTCGTTTCGTGAGCGCCAGGGCGATGGACCAGGCCACCAGCGCGTAGAGCGCCAGCACGCCCAGATGCAGCAGCACATCGGCAGGCCACTGCCCCATGAAAAGCGGGCGCACCAGCTCCACGGCCTGGGTCAGCGGCAGCCAGGCCGAGACGTGCTGGAGCAGGGGCGGCAGGTTGTCGCGCGGGAAAAACACGCCGCCGAGGAACATCATGGGCGTGAGGAAAAGCGTGAAGTAGTAGGTGAAGAAGTCGTAGCCCTTGGCCAGGGCGTTGAAGATCAGCGCCAGGCAGCTGAAGACGATGCCCACCAGCAGCAGGATGGGCCAGGCCAGGATCAGCATGGGGCTGCGGCTGATGTCCAGCGCCAGCATCACGCCCAGGATGGCGGTGACCGTGAACGAGGACTTGAAGGCCGCCCACAGCATCTCGGCCAGCAGCACGTCACGCAGGGCGATGGGCGCATTCATGATGCTGTCCCAGGTCTTCTGCACGTGCATGCGCGAGAAGGCCGAGTACAGGGCTTCGAAGGTGGCCGAGTTCATGGCGCTCATGCAGATCGAGCCGCTGGCCAGGAAGAGGATGTAGGGCACCTGGGCCTCGCCCAGGGGCACGCTGCCCACCAGCGCGCCCAGGCCGTAGCCGAAGGCCACCAGCCACATCAGCGGCTCGGCGATATTGCCCACCAGGCTGGGAATGGCGAGCTTGCGCCAGACCAGCAGGTTGCGCAGGAAGACGGGCCACCATCGCATCATGTTATTCATGCCAGCCACTCCACTCTTGAACGACACGTGCATGCACGAAGCGGCCCAACCGTGGAACGCCGTGGAACCGGCTTTGCCGGGCCACAGGCGTTGCCCCCTGCAAGGGGCTGAGGCCTGCGGCTCCGAGCCTGCCTGCACAGGCTCGGACAGGCCAAAGAGCCTGAGCCTCTGGCGAAGGTGCCGGGCATGGAGCGACACGCAGTGCGCGCAGCCTGGGGGTGTGCAACATCTCTAGGCTTCCTCCCGGATCTGGCGACCGGTCATTTTAAGGAACAGGTCCTCCAGGTTCGCGGGCCGATGAAGGCTGCGCAGCGTGTGCTCGTGCGCCAGGGCCTGCATCAGGGGCGCGGCATCTTTTGTATAGAAAAACACCGTCTCGCCGCTGACCTCGACCCGGCTGGCCAGGGCGCGCAGAGGGCCTGTGCTCAGGGCCTGGGCCTGATCGTTGAGATTGGCGCCATAGACCTCGACCACGTCGGGCTCCAGGTGCCGGGCGATCAAGTCCCGCGGCGTGCCATCGGCGATCTTGCGGCCGTGGTCGATGACCAGCAGACGGTCGCACAGGCGCTCGGCCTCGTCCATGAAGTGGGTGGTGAGCAGGATGGACTTGCCCTGCTGCAGCAGCTGTTGCAGGCGCTCCCACATCAGGTGGCGGGCCTGCGGGTCCAGGCCGGTGGTGGGCTCGTCCAGCAGCAGCAGGCGCGGGTCGTTCACCAGCGCACGGGCCAGGCTGAGCCGGCGACGCATGCCACCCGAGAGCTGGCCGGGTTTGGCGTCGGCCTTGTGCGAAAGCGCGGCGAACTCCAGCAGACCGGGGATGCGCGAGCGGATGTGCTCGGACTTCAGGCCGAAATAACGGCCGAAGACCAGCAGGTTCTCGGCGCAGCTGAAATCGGGGTCGAGGGAATCGAACTGGGTCACCACGCCCACCTGGGCCTTGATGGCATGGGCATCCTGCGGCATGCGCAGGCCGAAGGCTTGCACATGGCCGCTGTCAGGCCTGCTCAGGCCCAGGCACATGCGCAGGGTGGTGGTCTTGCCGGCGCCGTTGGGCCCGATGACGCCCAGGCATTCGCCGGGGTGGATGGCGAAACTCAGGTCATCGACGACCGTGGCCTCGCCGTAGCGTTTGACCAGTTGATGGCATTCGAGAAAGGCGTCGGACATGGCCGCCATTCTGGCACGCATGACCTCGCGAAGGTGCATCGATGACGCGGGCTACGCCCGCATGACTTGAATCATGGCGCCTGCGGCGCTGTCATTGATGTCGCGTAGCGACGAAGTCATGCGCACAGCGCGTCATCCATCGAGCCAGCGCACCGAGCCCCGATAGGCGTGCCAGCTGGCGTGCCCCAGCCAGGGGCCGACGAGCAGCAGCCCCAGGCCCCAGGGGATGAAGGCCAGCGCCACCAGGGACGTGATGAGCGCGCCCCAGAGCAGCAGCACCGGCAGGTTGCCGAAGAAGACCTGCAGGCTGGTCAGCGCGGCCGAGATGGCATCGGTGTCGCGGTCCAGGATCATGGGGATGGAAACCACCGAGCTGGCGAAGACCAGGCCGGCAAAGGCGCCACCCACCACCAGGTAGGCCGCAACGAACTCCCAGTTCTCGGGGTTGAAGATGGCCTGCAGCACACCCGCCGTGGACGGCATGCCGGTGTTGAAGAAGACCGCGAACACCACCAGCGAGGCGCGCCCCCAGAGCAGCTCCAGCACGACGAGGACCAGCACCAGCAGGCCCATGCAGCCGATGCGCGCGTCCCAGCAGGTCAGGGAGCTGCCGAGGTCGGGTGCCAGGCCCCGCTCGCGCCGCCGGCTCACCTCGTACAGGCCCAGGGCCAGGAAGGGACCGACCAGCAGGCAGCCCGAGAGCAGGGACATGGTGTATTCGGGCAGATGGCGGAACACCGCGCCCAGGGTCAGGGCCATGCCCCAGAAGCACAGGCCGTAGAACAGCGCGATGCCCAGCTCGGCCCGCATGTCCTGCCAGCCGCGGGCCAGCCAGCGAAAGGGGTCGGCAAAGCCCAGGGCCACGATCTCGCGCCGGGGCCCCACCGGGGGCGGCGGCACATAGGGATTCGGGTTGACGGGAAGCTCCTTGCCCGCGCCGGGCATGGGGGTCTGGCTCATGGAAGACAAGGCTAGCCAGGGTGGCGCGGCCCGGCTAGTCAGGAAAACCCGGGACCGCAGGCATCTCAGCGCAGCGCGAGCAGGGCCTGCGCCAGGTCGGCCTGCAGATCGGCGGCCGCTTCGAGCCCCGTGGAGAAGCGCACCAGCGTGCCCGGCGCCAGATGGGCCGGCCGGGGCTGGCGCATGCTGTCCAGATCGTAGGGTACGGCCAGGCTGATGGGCCCGCCCCAGCTGTAACCCAGCTTGAAGAGGCGCAGCGCGTCGCAGAAGGCGTCCACCTGCGCGGGGCGGTAACGCGCGTCGAAGACCACGCTGAACAGGCCGGCCGCCCGGCCCTCCTCCGCGCCACACAAGGTCTTCCAGGCGGCATGGCCCGGCGAATCCGGCAGCGCCGGATGCAGGACCTGGGCGAACTCAGCACAGCCCTGGCACCAGGCCGCCAAGGCCCGCGCCGTACGGTCGTGTTCCCGGTAGCGCAGGGCCAGGCTGGGCAGCGAGCGCAAGACGGCCTCCACGTCGTTCATGCCCACGCCCAGGCCCAGGCGCATATGGGTGAGCTTGAGGCGGATGTGCAGGCCGGGGTCGCGCGTGACGATGGAGCCCATGAGCACGTCGCCGCCGCCACTGGGGTATTTGGTGAGGGCCTGGATCGTGAGGTCCACGCCCAGCCCCCGACCCAGGTCAAAGGCGTTGAAGGCCAGACCGGCGCCCCAGGTGTTGTCCAGCGCGCTGAGCACGCCGGCCTGGCGGCAGACACGCAACTGCTCGCGCAGGTCCGGAAACTCCAGCGTGACCGAGCCGGCGGCTTCGAGCCAGACCAGTTTTGTTTTCGGGCCGATGCGCCGCGCCAGATCCTGCGGGTCCAGCGGGTCGTAGTACTGGTGCGTGATGCCCCAGTCTTTCAGCTCACCCTGGGCCAGGGTCTTGTTGGGGCCGTAGGCGTTGTCGGGGATCAGCACCTCGTCGCCGCTTTGCAGCAGCGAGAGGGCCACGGTGGCGATGGCGGCCAGGCCGCTGGGCGCCAGCAGGCACTGGGCGCCGCCTTCAAGCGCACACAGGCGCTCCTCCAGCAGGTAGCTGGTGGGTGTGCCATGCAGGCCATAGGTGTAGCCGGTCTTGTCCTTCCACTCGCGGCTGCGCATGGCGGCCACATTGGGGAAAAAGACGGTCGAGGCTTTGAACACGCCGGGCTGCGGTGCGGCAAAGCCCTCAGGGGGAACGTAGGGGTGATGGATGAGACCGGTGCGTTTGTCGCTCATGGTCCGCAGAGCATAGCGCGATGTAGGACCGAGATGACTTATTCGCGGGCACCCGCGGAACCGGCTTTGCCGGGCCGCTGGGTGCGCCCCCTTTCAAGGGGCTGAGACCTGCGGCTCCAGGCCTGCCTGCGCAGACATGGACAGGTCGAAGAGCCTAGGCCTCTGGACTAGGCCCCTCGGCGGTTAGTGACCAAAGGGAACGGAGCCTGGGGGTCACACCTGCCACTTCGCCAGCACATCGGCGATGTGCATGCGGTCGTAGACCTCAAAAGGCTGGTGGATCCAGGGGTTGGTGGGCAGGTAATCCACCGAATAATCCGGCTGGAAGGTCGACACGCCCTTGGTCCAGATCACGGCCGTGCGCAGATCGGTGATGGGTGGGTAGTTGTCGCGCAGCATGCGCACCACGGCCTGCAGGGTGTGGCCGGAATCGGCCAGGTCGTCCACCAGCAGCACACGGCCGGCGATCTCGCCCTGGGGCGTGGTGATGTACTTGGCGATGTCCAGGTGGCCCTGCTCGGTGCCGGCATTGGCCCGGTAGGAACTGGTGGACATGATGGCCAGGGGCTTCTCGAAGATGCGCGAGAGGATGTCGCCGGGGCGCATGCCGCCACGCGCCAGACACAGGATGGTGTCGAACGCCCAGTTCGACTGGTGGATCTTGATGGCCAGCTTCTCGACCAGGTTGTGGTACTCGCCGTAGCTCACGTACAGGTGCTTGCCATCTTCCGTCAACATCCGATTGTTCCTCTTGATTTGTCAGGGGTGTGAAACTTGTGAAGAAATCGTAGCGAGCGGCCCGAGCGCAAGGCGGACGGAGCGCAGCCACCGGAACGTACTTGACGTCCGTGAGGATGACGAGCACCGCCCAACGCGGCGACGGGCAAGCGCAGTAGATTTATTCACAAGTTTTATGCGACGTAGGGGTGGCGCATCATGATCGTGTGATCGCGGTCCGGGCTGGTCGAGATGATGTGGATCGGCACACCGGTGACCTGCTCGATGCGCTGCAGGTACAGGCGCGCATTGATCGGCAGCTTGTCGTACTTCGTGACACCCACGGTGCTCTCGGTCCAGCCGGGCAGGGTCTCGTAGATGGGCTTGCAGCGCGCGATCTCGTCGGCGCCCATGGGCAGGATGTCGATGGTCTCGCCATCGAGCTCGTAGCCGGTGCACAGCTGCAACTCCTTCAAGCCGTCGAGCACGTCCAGCTTGGTCAGGCACATGCCGGTCAGGCCGTTGACCTGGGCCGAACGCTTGAGCAGCGCGGCGTCGAACCAGCCGCAGCGGCGCGAGCGGCCGGTGGTCACGCCCTTCTCGGCGCCCACGGTGCTCATGTGGTAACCCGGCGTACCGGGGGTTTCCCAGTCCAGCTCGGTGGGGAAGGGTCCGCCACCCACACGCGTGCAGTAGGCCTTGGTGATGCCCAGGATGTAGTGCAGCAGGCCCGGACCCACGCCGGCGCCGGCGGCGGCATTGCCGGCCACGCAGTTGCTGGAGGTGACATAGGGGTAGGTGCCGTGGTCCACGTCGAGCAGGGTGCCCTGCGCGCCTTCGAACAGCAGGTTGGCGCCGCTGCAGTTGGCGTCGTTGAGCTCGCGCGAGACGTCGGCCATCATGGGCCTGAGCAGCTCGGCATGGCGCATCGCTTCGGCATACACCGGATCGAACTGGACTTCGCCGTCCTTCATATAGGGCTTGAGCGCATCGCCGAAGGTGAACTTCTTCGAGCCCAGGAAGGTGCCCAGCACATGGTTGTGCAGGGCCAGCAGCTCGCGCAGCTTGGCGGCGAAGCGCTCGGGGTACTTGAGGTCCTGCACGCGCAGGGCGCGGCGGGCGATCTTGTCCTCGTAGGCCGGGCCGATGCCGCGGCCGGTGGTGCCGATCTTCTCGGAGCCGCCCTGCTCGCGTGCGGCTTCACGCGCCACGTCCAGCGCCACGTGGAAAGGGAGGATCAGCGGGCAGGCTTCGCTGATGCGCAGGCGCGAACGCACCTCGACGCCGGCCTTCTCCAGGCCTTCGATTTCCTCGAAGAGCTTGGCTGCCGACAGCACCACGCCGTTGCCGATGTAGCACTTGACGCCGGGGCGCATGATGCCGCTGGGGATCAGGTGCAGCGCGGTCTTGACGCCATTGATGACCAGCGTATGGCCGGCGTTGTGGCCGCCCTGGAAACGCACCACGCCCTGGGAGAACTCGGTGAGCCAGTCGACCAGCTTGCCCTTGCCTTCGTCGCCCCACTGGGTGCCCACGACGACGACGTTACGACCTTTGGTTGTGTTCATTTCAGATGTACTCGAAGAAGCGCTTGAATGGAAGGAAAGCGCTCAGACGGCGCTGACGACCCACTGACCCGACACTTCGGTCAGCTCGCGGTCGCAATGGAATTCGTCGATCTCGCTCCCGTGCCCGGGCAGCACGCAGACCACGGTCTCGCCCTGCTGGCGCAGGCGGGCGATGGCCGCACGCAGGGAGGCCGCTTCGCCCCAGGGCGCGCGGATGGCCGCGCGCAGGGAGCGGGCCGGCACGGCGCCCACCAGGGTCTTGAGGTCCAGGCTGAAACCCACGGCCGGACGCTTGCGCCCGAACACGGCGCCCACCTCGTCGTAACGGCCGCCGCGCAGCAGGGCGTCGCTCGCGCCTTCGGCGTAGACGGCAAAACGCACGCCGCTGTAGTAGGCATAACCACGCAGATCGGCCAGGTCGAAACCCAGGGTCGTGCCTTCGAGGTGACTGGCCAGCCACTGGAGGCTGGCCAGGGCTTCGCGCACTGCGGGCAGGGCCGGCAGCACCTTCTCGGCCTCGGCCAGCACGGCCACGTCACCGTAAAGGCGCGGCAGGGCCAGCAGGCCCTGGCGCGAGGCGGCGGGAAAGTCGCGTGTGAGCTGGGTCAGGCTGGGAACGTCCTTGGCGGCCAGCGCGGCCTGCAGCTGGGCCAGGGTGTCGGCATCGATCGACACGCCCTGCAGCAGGGCGCTGACGATGCGTACATCGGCCATATCCAGGGTGTAGGACTTGAGCTTGCTCGCCTTCAGACAGTCCAGCGCCAGTAGCAGGGCTTCCAGGTCGGCCTCCAGGCCGGCGTGGCCGTAGATCTCGGCGCCGAACTGCAGGGGCTCGCGCGTGGCGTGCGGGCTGGCCGGGCGCGTGTGCACCACCGGGCCGCAGTAGCACAGGCGGGCCACGCCGCGGCGGTTGAGCAGGTGGGCGTCGATACGGGCGACCTGGGGCGTGGTGTCGGGGCGCAGGCCCATGGCACGGCCCGAGAGCTGGTCCACCAGGGTGAAGGTCTGCAGCTTGAGCGCCTGGCCGGTGCCGGTCAGCAGCGACTCGAGGTGCTCCAGCAGCGGCGGCATGACGAGTTCATAGCCGTAGCAGCGCGCCATGTCGAGCAGGTCGCGGCGCAGTTCCTCGATGTGACGGGCCTCGGAAGGCAGGACATCGGCAATGTGATCCGGCAGGAGCCAGGCGGACATGGGAAAGGGGGGCTGTTAAAAACGTGATTTTACCGGTGTTACGACCGGTAAAAATCAGACGCGTTTTCAGAATTGCAGCCAGAGCAGCCCCAGCACGCCGGCCAGGATGCTGCAGAGACCGAAAAATCGGATCTGGCCGTCGCTCAGGCTCAGGATCTGGCTGAACATGCGGCGCCAGCCGCCGGGGGAGACGAAAGGAAAAAGGCCCTCGATCACCAGAACGAGGGCCATCGCCAGCCAGAAGGCGTCACTGCTCACGCTTTATTTCTTGGGCGCCGCGCCCTGGCCGCGGAAGACCTTGAAGAACTCCGAGCCGCTGGGATCGAGCACCATCACGTCGTTCTTGCTGGCGAAGCTGGCCTTGTAGGCCTCCAGGCTGCGGTAGAACTGGGCAAAGCCGGGGTCGCGGCCGAAGGCCTCGGCGTAGACGCGCGCGGCCTCGGCGTCGCCCTGGCCCTTGATCTTCTGCGCGTCGCGGTAGGCGTTGGCCACCGTCACCTCGCGCTGGCGGTCGGCGTCGGCGCGGATCTTCTCGCCCTCGGCCGCGCCGGTGGAACGCAGCTCGTTGGCCACGCGCTTGCGCTCGGCCGTCATGCGGCCGTAGACCGACTCGGTGATGGACTCCACGTAATCCACGCGCGTGATGCGCACGTCCACCACGTCGATGCCCCAGGGCTTCTCCCCTCGAACCGCCGCCAGAACCTCGTCCTTGACGTCGTTCATCAGCGCCTCGCGCTTGAGCGAGAGCAGCTCCTTGACAGTGCGCTTGTTGATCTCTTCCTGGAAGGCGTTGCGCACCACACGGTTGAGCTGGCTGGTGCCGGCGGCCTCGTTCAGGCCCACGTTGCGGATGTACTCGGTGGGATCGCTGATGCGCCAGCGCACGTACCAATCGATCACCACGCGCTGCTTCTCCGCCGTCAGCATGGGCTCGTTGTCGGGGCTGTCCAGCGTGAGCAGGCGCTTGTCGATGTAGGTGACGTTCTGGAAAGGCGGCGGCAGCTTGACGTTGAGGCCGGGCTCGGTGATGACCTCCTTGATCTGGCCCAGGGCGTAGACCACGCCGAACTGGCGCTGGTCGACCACGAAGAGCATGGAGCTGGCCAGTGCCAGCACCACCAGCAGGGAGGAAAGGATGAGGCCGATACGGTTCATGTTCTGGGTCTCCTATCGGACTTCACGTTCACGCGAACGCAGGTTCTGGCGCGAGCGCGCGTCGGCGGCCGAAGACGGCGTCGTCTGCGGCGGCACGGCCGTGGGCGCCGGGCCCTGCATGAGGGGTGCGGCAGCCTCATCACCGCCCAGCTGCATGATCTTGTCCAGCGGCAGGTACAGCAGGTTGGAGCCCTGCTTGGAATCCACCAGCACCTTGGTCACATTGCTGTAGATCTGCTGCATGGATTCGAGGTAAAGGCGGTCGCGTGTGACCTGCGGCGCCTTCTGGTACTCGGCCAGCACCGAGCGGAAGCGCTGCCCGTCACCCTGGGCCTGGGCCACGATGCGCGACTTGTAACCTTCGGCCTCCTCCTTCAGGCGCGAGGCGGTACCGATGGCGCGCGGCACCACGTCGTTGGCATAGGCCTGGGCCTCGTTCTTGAGGCGCTCGCGCTCCTGGCCGGCCTTGAGCACGTCGTCGAAGGCGGCCTGCACCTGCTCGGGCGGACGCACACCACCCTGCTGCAGGTTGATGCCCACCACCTCGATGCCGACCTTGTAGCGGTCCAGGATGTCCTGCATGAGCTTGCGCACGCGCGGGGCAATCTGGTCACGCTCCTCGGACAGGGCCGAGTCCATCTTCATCTTGCCCACCACCTCGCGCACCGCGGTCTCGGCGGCCTGCACCACGGCGCTGGCCGGGTCGCGACTCTCGAACAGGTAGGCGCGTGCGTCGTTCAGGCGGTACTGCACGGCGAACTTGATCTCGACGATGTTCTCGTCCGCGGTCAGCATGGCCGACTCGCGCAGGCCGGTGGCCTTGATGACCACGTCGCGCCCGACATCGACCGAGCGGATCTGCGTCACGAAAATCAGTTCATGGCGCTGGATCGGGTACGGCAGGCGCCAGTTGAAACCGGCACCCACGGTGGACTTGTACTTGCCGAACTGGGTGATGACGGCCTGCTGGCCTTCCTGCACGATGAAAAAACCCGTGCCCAGCCAGATCAGGGCCACGATGGCCAGGATCAGGCCGATGCCGAAGCTCGCGCCCTTCATGTCGGGCTGTTTGCCGCCACTGTTGCCACCACCGCCACGCCCGCCGCCGAACAGGCCGGAAAGCTTGCGGTTGAAATCGCGCCAGAGTTCGTCCAGATCGGGCGGGCCCTGGGTGTTGCCGGGACGCGCGCCACGGCCGTTGCCCTGCGGAGGAGGCGCCTCGGACTCGGGACGCCCCGGTTCGGGCTTGGCCTCGGAGGGCTTGTCCTCACCCCGGCCCCAGCGCGGGTCGTTCAGGTTGAACATGCCGCGCAGGCGGCCTGGCCAGCTCAGCGGACTGGCCCAGCGGAAGGCTCTTGCGTGAAGTTTCATTCGATGGTCTCTTGTGGGTCTCTGCTTTTCCGGCATTGTGCCCAATCAGAATGGGCTTGCGTGATTGTCCGGGAAATCGGCCGCGATTTCGGCCGTTTCAGGGGCCTCGGGAAGGCTGGCCATGACGCGCCGGGCCAACAGTTGCCGCAGCGCGGGCAGGCCCTCCCCGTCATGGGCACTGACGAAGATGCGTGCAACGGCCTGGCCGTCGAGCTCGTAACTGTCCTGCACCCTTGCGGGCCGGCGCTCCGGCCCCAGGGCGTCGAGCTTGTTGAAGACCAGCACCTGCGGGATGTGCTCGGCCCCGATCTCGGCCAGCACGCGCTGCACCTCGGCGATCTGCTCGGGGAAATTCGGGTTGGCGGCATCGACCACGTGCAGCAGCAGATCGGCATCCACCGCCTCCTGCAGCGTGGCCTGGAAGGCGTCGATCAGGCCGTGCGGCAGGTCGCGGATGAAACCCACGGTGTCGGACAGGGATACGGAACGTCCCGCCTCGCCCAGATAAAGCTGGCGGGTGGTGGTGTCCAGCGTGGCAAACAGCTGGTCGGCCGCATAGGCGCGCGCCTTGACCAGGGCATTGAAGAGCGTGGACTTGCCGGCGTTGGTGTAACCGACCAGGGAAATATTGAACGCATCGCGCCGCTCGCGCTGGCGGCGCTGGGTCTGGCGCTGGCGCTTGACCTTGTGCAGGCGCTCCTTGGTGCGCTTGATGGACTCGGCGATCATGCGGCGGTCCAACTCGATCTGCTTTTCACCCGGGCCGCCGCGCACGCCGGCGCCGCCGGTCTGGCGCTCCAGGTGGGACCAGCGCCGCACCAGACGGGTGCTCAGGTACTGCAGGCGGGCCAGTTCGACCTGCAGCTTGCCCTCATGGCTGCGCGCGCGCTGGGCGAAGATTTCCAGGATCAGCAGGGTGCGGTCGTTGACCGGCAGCTCCAGCGTGCGCTCCAGATTGCGCTGCTGGGCCGGGCTCAGGCTCTGGTCGAAGAGGATTTCGCTGGCGCCGAGCTGCTGGGCCAGCAGCTTGATCTCCTCGGCCTTGCCACTGCCAACGAACAGCGCCGCGTCGGGCGCCTTGCGCTTGCAGGTGACACGGCCCACCGGCTGCAGGCCGGCGGTCTCGGCCAGCAGGCCGAGTTCCTCGAGTTCGCCGTCGAAATGCGGCAGACCGAAGTCGACCCCGACCAGGATGGTCGCCGCTCGGGTCTGATCTGACAATGCGGTCAAAGAGGAAGCTGCCGGAAAGGAAACAATGTGGGGGCACCGGCCTCGCAGCCGCCTCCGGCCTCAGGTGGCGCTGGGGGCGTCGCCTTCGGCGCCGACTGCGAAATTCACCGCGCGGCCGGGGACGATGGTCGAGATGGCGTGCTTGTAGACCATCTGGGTCACGGTGTTGCGCAGCAGGACCACGTACTGATCGAAGGATTCGATCTGGCCCTGCAGCTTGATGCCGTTGACCAGGTAGATGGAGACCGGCACATGCTCGCGGCGCAGGGCGTTGAGGAAGGGGTCTTGCAGAAGCTGACCTTTGTTATTGCTCACGATATTCTCCGTGTTCAAAAGAGTAGTAAGGAAGTCGTCACCATACCACAGCAGCCTGGTGCCCGCTTGACAAGCGGGGTTAACCCCCGGTAAAGCGTCCGGACTCTCAGCTCTGATTAGCTGTCTTCCTTGTCGGCGTAGGGATTGCTCGAGGTCTTGAACTCGATGCGCATGGGCGTGCCCACCAGGTCGAACTCCTTGCGGAACCAGCCTTCGAGGAAACGCTTGTAGGAATCCGGCACGTGTTCCAGCGAGTTGCCGTGGATCACGATCACCGGCGGGTTCATGCCGCCCTGGTGCGCATAACGCATCTTGGGGCGGAACATGCCGGCGCGCTGGGGGCTCTGGAATTGCACGGCCTGCTGCAGCAGGCGCGTGAGCACCGGGGTGGACATCTTGCAGGCGGCGGCCTTGTAGGCCTGGGCGACGGAGGTCCACAGCGGACCCAGGCCCTGGCGCTTCTTGGCCGAGATGAAGTGCATATTGGCGAACTTCAGGAAGGCCAGCCTTGTCTCGATGGAACGCTGCAGGGTCTGGCGCTGGTAGTCGTCCGTCGCATCCCACTTGTTGACGGCCAGCACCACGGCGCGCCCGCTCTCCAGGATGTAGCCGGCGATGTGGGCGTCCTGGTCGGTCACGCCCTGGGTGGCGTCAAGCAGCAGCAGCACGACGTTGGCCGACTCGATGGCCTGCAGGGTCTTGACCACGGAGAACTTCTCGATCGCCTCGAAGACCTTGCCCTTGCGGCGCAGGCCGGCGGTGTCGATCAGCTCGAACTTCTGGCCATTGCGCTCGAAAGGCACGCTGATCGCGTCGCGCGTGGTGCCCGGCAGGTCGAAGGCCACCAGGCGCTCCTCGCCCAGCCAGGTGTTGATCAGCGTCGATTTGCCCACGTTGGGGCGGCCGGCCACGGCCAGCTTGATGACGCCGGGCGTCTCTTCCTCTTCGGCCTCTTCCTCGTCGGACAGGTTCAGCGGCGCCAGCGCCAGATCGACCAGCGAGCGTATGCCCTGCCCGTGCGCGGCCGACACCGGGTACACCTCGCCCAGGCCCAGTTCGTAGAACTCGGCCAGCCGGGTGCCATCGGTCATGCCCTCGGCCTTGTTGGCGACCAGCACGCAGGGCAAGCCCTGCCGACGCAGGTAGTTCGCAATGTCATGGTCCTGCGCCGACAGGCCGCCGCGCGCATCGACCACGAAGATCACCACGTCGGCCTCGGCCACGGCCTGGCGTGTCTGCTTGGCCATCTCCTTGTAGATGCCGTCCTCGGCCGTGGGCTCGAAACCGCCGGTGTCGATGACGATGTACTCGTGCTTGCCCTGCTTGCCGTTGCCGTAGTGGCGGTCGCGCGTGAGGCCGGCGAAGTCGGCCACGATGGCGTCGCGTGTTTTGGTCAGCCGGTTGAACAGCGTGGATTTGCCGACATTGGGGCGGCCCACCAGGGCCAGGACGGGTTTCATGGCGGGCTTTCTGGATTATTCAGGGCGCAGGCCCAGCACACGGCCGGCGCGCGTGACCACGACCACGGTGCTGCCCACCAGCACCGGCGTGGCGGCGATGGGGGTGCCGTCGGTCTCGATACGGGTCTGCAGGGCGCCATCCTGGCGCGCGAGGAAGTGCAGACGGCCGGCGTCGTCACCGACCACCAGGGCCGGCCCCAGCAGCAGTGGCGAGCTCAGCTTGCGGTAACGCAGCTGGTTCGTGCTCCAGGCGCGTTCACCGTCCTTGGGCCGCCAGGCCACCACGGTGCCGTCGAATTCCACGCCCAGCAAGAGGGAGGCGTCCCCGCTCAGGCCGGAAGCGCCGGCCGCCGGTTTGCTCCAGACCAGCGCGCCACGCGCCGCATCGACGCAGCCCAGCGCCGCCTGGAAGGCGCGCGTGCAGACCACCGAACCCTGGCGCGCCACACCGGCCACCAGATCGACCAGACGTTCCACGTCATTGGTGCCGCGCGGCGTGGCGATGGGCACTTCCCAGCGCGGAGTGCCGTTGAGCGGGTTCAGGCCCGCGAGGCGGCCCGCGAGGCCCACCACCAGGGTGTCGTCCACGGGGATCAGCACGCCAGGCTGGCGCAGCACCAGGGCTTCGCCGCTGCGCGTCTGGTGCCACAGGCGCCGGCCGCTCTGGCCGTCATAGGCGGAGACGCTGCGGTCCGCGCCCAGCACAAAAACACGGGCGCCGGCCACCAGCGGCGCGGTGTAGGACGGCGCATTGAGGCGTTGGCGCCAGAGTTCGCGCCCCTCCTGCAGGGCCACCAGTTCGTTTTCCGTCGTCACCACCGCCGCCATGCGGCCGTCATGCCCGACACCGGCGTTCAGCGGCGTGCCCACCTCGGCCCGCCACTGCACTTCACCGGTACGGCCATCGAGCAGGCTGACCTGGCCTGCGCTGGACGCCACGCCCACCGTGTTGCCCGCCACCTGCAGCACCAGCGGAAACTCGACCTTGTCGATCTCGAGGCTCCAGACCTGGCGCATGCCCAGCAGCTTGGGATCGGGCGGCAACGGCGCCGGCTCGGGGCGGTTCGGTGCGCTGGAACAGGCCAGCAGCAAGGCCGTCAGGGCCAGGGCCCCTGCGCCACGCCAGGCGCGCAGCAGGAGCGGACGGGACAGGATCACTTCTTCTCCCCGGACGCAGCAGGCGCCAGGCCCAGGGACGCCAGCTTGACGTCGACCACATTGCGGTAGCTGCTGCCGGCCTCCAGGCCGGCCCAGGCCTTCTGGTATTCGGCAGCGGCCTCGGTCTTTTTGCCCTGGGCCAGGTAGACGTCGCCACGGCGGTCGGCCGCCAGCGCGGCGAACTCGGCCGGGAAACTGCCGGAGAGTTGCTTGAGGGCCTCGTCGTAGGACTTGGCGTCGAGCAGCAGGCCGGCCAGGCGCAGGCGCGCCACGGCCTTGTAGCCTTCGTCCCCCGAAGCTTCGGCCACCCAGGAGAGGGCGGCACGGGCCGCGTCGTTGCGGCCGGCCGAAGCATGCACGGCGGCGGTCAGCAGCGCAGCCTGTTGCGCCTGCGCGGTGCCGGCGAACTTGTCTTTCATGTCGGCCAGGGCGCGGTCCAGGCGCGTGGCGTCGCCGCTGGCGGCGATGCGCTCCACCTCTTCGTAGAGGGCCGTGGCCTGCACGGCCTGCTTGCGCTGCCAGTACTGCCAGCCGTTCCAGCCGGCGTAGACCGCCAGCAGCATGATCAGGCCCCAGCTGATGAGGCCGCCGTACTGTTTCCAGAATTGCTTGAGCTGGTCAAGCTGCTCTTGTTCTTCGAGGTCGAGGTGTGCCATGTGCTTTCTTCAGATCAGGTGCGGAGATCAAGTGCGGGATTGTAGGCGGGGGGCCCAGTCGGCCGCCTGCGCCAGGGGATGGCTGGTCTGCACGCCCGCACCGTCGCGCAAGGCCTTGACGGTGACTTCGCCACGTGCGAGCTCGTCGGCGCCGAAGATCAGCGCGTAGGACGCGCCGCTGGCGTCGGCCCTCTTGAATTGCGACTTCATGCTGCCCATGCCTTCGCCCGAACCCGCATGCATCTGCACCTTGAGGCCGGCGGCACGCAGGGCCTGCAGCACGGGCATGACCTGGGGCAATCCCGCGGCATCCGGAAGGATGGCGTAGGCATCTGGCACGGGCAAGGGCGACTCGGCGCCCTGCTCTTTCAGCAGCTCCAGCACGCGCTCCACCCCCAGGGCCCAGCCCACGGCGGGTGAGGGCTTGCCGCCGATCTGCTCGATCAGGTAGTCGTAACGGCCACCGCCGCAGATGGTGCCCTGCGAGCCCAGGCGCGTGGTGATGAACTCGAAGACCGTGAGGTTGTAGTAGTCCATGCCGCGCACCAGGCGCGGGTTGATGGTGTAGGCCACGCCACTGGCGTCCAGGATGGCACGCACCTGCTGGAAGTGGGCCAGCGAGGCCTCCCCCAGGAAGTCGATCAGCTTGGGCGCCGCTTCAGCCATGGCCTGCATGGCCGGGTTCTTGGTGTCCAGGATGCGCAGCGGGTTGCTGTGCAGGCGGCGCTTCGCGTCCTCGTCGAGCTGCTCGGCGTGCTGTTCGAAATACTGGATCAGCGCCGCGCGGTGTTGCTTGCGCTCCTCGGGCTGGCCCAGGCTGTTGAGCTCCAGGCGCACATCGCTCAGGCCCAGCACCTTCCACAGCGCATCGGCCAGCAGGATCATCTCGGCATCGACTTCGGCGCCGGCAAAACCCAGGGCCTCGGCGCCGATCTGGTGGAACTGGCGGTAACGGCCGCGCTGCGGGCGCTCGTGGCGGAACATGGGGCCCATGTAGTACAGGCGCTTGCCACCTTCGTAGAGCAGGTTGTGCTCGACCACGGCGCGCACCACACCGGCCGTGCACTCGGGGCGCAGGGTGAGCTGCTCGCCGTTGAGCCGGTCCTCGAAGGAGTACATCTCTTTCTCGACGATGTCGGTCACCTCGCCCAGGCCGCGCACGAACAGCGGCGTGGGCTCGACGATGGGGGTGCGGATGTTGCGGTAGGCAAAACGCGCCATCAGCGCGCGCACCTGTTCCTCGAACCACTCCCAGCGCGCCGAATCCGGTGGCAGGATGTCGTTCATGCCTTTGACGGCGTTCAGTTTTTCAGCCATGGATGACGAAATGATTTCGCGCTGACGCGCTTCAATGACGAAATGAAGGTTGGAGAAAATGCGCGGTCATTCCGTCATGGCCGGCGCAGCCGCCGTCATTTCGCCATGACCGCCGAAGCGCCGGGCGATGTAGTCTTCGACGATCTTCTGGAATTCCTGGGCGATGCCCTCGCCGCGCAGCGTCAGGCGCTTCTCACCGTCGATGAAGACCGGCGCGGCCGGCGCTTCGCCGGTGCCCGGCAGGCTGATGCCGATGTCGGCGTGTTTGCTCTCGCCCGGGCCGTTGACGATGCAGCCCATGACGGCCACCTTGAGTGCCTCGACCCCCGGGTACTGCTTGCGCCAGACGGGCATCTGCATCCGCAGGAAGTCGTCGATCTGCTTGGCCAGTTCCTGGAAGGTGGTGCTGGTGGTGCGCCCGCAACCCGGGCAGGCCGTGACGCTGGGCACGAAGATGCGCAGGCCCAGGGCCTGCAGGATCTCGTTGGCGATCACCACCTCCTGCGTGCGCGACTCGCCCGGCTGCGGCGTCAGCGAGACACGGATGGTGTCACCTATGCCTTCCTGCAGCAGGATGGACAGGGCCGTGGCCGAGGCCACCGTGCCCTTGGTGGCCATGCCGGCCTCGGTCAGGCCCAGGTGCAGGGGGTAGTCGCAACGCCGGGCAAGCTCGCGGTAGACGGAGATCAGGTCCTGCACGCCAGAGACCTTGCAGGACAGCAGGATCTGCTCGGCCGGCATGCCCAGCTCCTGCGCGAAACGCGCGGAATCGATGGCGGAGGTGATGAGCGCCTCGTACATCACGGCCTTGGCGTCCCAGGGTCGGGCGCGGCGGCTGTTCTCGTCCATGAGGCCGGCCAGCAGTTCCTGGTCCAGGCTGCCCCAGTTCACACCGATGCGCACGGGCTTGCTCCACTTGAGCGCGGCCGCTATCATCTGGCCGAACTGGCGGTCGCGTTTGTCACCCTTGCCCACGTTGCCGGGGTTGATGCGGTACTTGGACAGGGTCTCGGCGCAGGCCGGGTACTGGCTCAGCAGGGTGTGACCGTTGTAATGGAAGTCGCCGACCAGGGGCACGGCGATGCCCATGCGGTCGAGCTGCTCGCGGATGTGCGGCACGGCCTGGGCCGCCTCGGGCGTGTTGACCGTGATGCGCACCAGTTCGGAGCCGGCCTGGGCCAGTTCCTTGACCTGGATGGCGGTGCCGATGACGTCCACCGTGTCGGTGTTGGTCATGGACTGCACACGCACGGGCGCGTCGCCGCCCACGGTCACGACGTTGTCGCCCCAGACCACCCGGGCCTGGCGTGTACGCCGCGCACGCGGCGCAGCTTGATCGATGGCACCCGCTGCTTGCTGCACTATTTCACCTCGAATCGGGCCACGCCGCCGCGGGTCACCTCGTCCAGCGGGAAAGGCTTGCCGCGCACCAGCACCTCGGTCACGTCGGCGCGGCCGATGGTCACGGTCAGCGGCAGCGGACCGGAAGCACCCACAGGCTCACCGGGCTCCACCAGGCGGCTGAGCTGGATGGCGCCCTTGCCGTCGGTCACCTCGATCCAGGAAGGCCCGCTGGTCTTGAAGATCACGACACCCGAGCTCGCCAGCCGTTTGCGCACGGCCAGCACCTCGGGCGAAACGGCGACAGCTGGCGCAGGGGTGGCCGCAGGCGGCGTTTCAGGACGCGCAACAGGTTCCGGGTCCTTGCTGGTTTTGGCTGCTGCGGCAGCAGGCTGGACCGCGGCTGGAGCCACCGGGGCCTTGCCCGGGGCCGGCGTTGCCACCACCGGTGCCGGGACCGGCTCCGCCGTCTCGGCCGCCGCCGGGGCACGGGTCACGATGGCGCCGATCTCGGCGCGCTGCTCGGTGGAGGGAAAGAAGATCAGGACCAGGGCACCCAGCAGCACGGCCAGCGCGGCCAGCACCATGGGGCGCGAGAGGCGGTCCAGGAAAGGTGTCCTGGCCACGTCACCCGGCGTATGGAAAGGCGTGTTCAGGCCGGGCTCGTCGTAATCCAGGCGCGGCACCTTGGACTGCGGCAACTGGGCCAGCACGGGCGCCGCGTCGATCTTGAGTGCGCGGCAGACGCTGGAAGCCAGGGCCCGCACGAAAACCGCATCGGGCAGGAGATCGAGGCGGTCGGCCTCCAGAGTCTCCAGCTTCTTGACCGACACCTTGAGGGCCAGGGCCAGCGCCGGCAGCTCCACGTTGGCAGCCTCGCGCGCCTGGCGCAGCAGCTGGCCGGCGGTGGTCTGCGGCGGCGCAACGGCCGGTTCGGCCACGGGCGTATCTGGCACAGGCGCGCTGCTGCCGGCTGGCTCGTCACTCATTGAATGCTCCCCGCTCAAAAGAACTCAGTTCACGTGATCTCGGATAACGACCGCGCAGTTGGGTCACCAGCTGATCGCGCGCCACGCGGTTGCCGATGCGCTGCTCGACCTTGATGCCCAGCCAGAGCGTCTCGGCATTGGCCAGTTCGCTGTTGTTGATGCGCCGGATGTAGAACTGGGCACGCGCCGCGTCGCCGCGCTGGTACAGCAGCAGGGCCAGGTTGTAGCCCGTCACCGGGTTGCCGGCATCGAGCTCGTAGGACTTGTTCAGGCTGAACTCGGCATCGTTGAACTGGCGGGCCTGCATCTGGCACAGGCCCTTGGTCAGCCAGGTCTTGGCCCGGCCGCCATAGGTCGGATTGGCCAGGGCCTGCGTGTAGGTCTGCACCGCCTCGGTGTACTTGCCCTGCTGGCACTGCATCCAGCCGTAGTTGTGCAGCACATTGGCATCGTTCGGGCTGATGGCCAGGGCCCGGCGGAAACTCTCTTCGGCCAGGCGCATGTCATTGAGGCGCAGATAGATCAGGCCGCGCAGGTTGTAGG
Source organism: Curvibacter fontanus (assembly GCF_054780335.1). NCBI lineage: Bacteria > Pseudomonadati > Pseudomonadota > Betaproteobacteria > Burkholderiales > Comamonadaceae > Curvibacter > Curvibacter fontanus. The sequence continues at coordinate 64,106 of NZ_BAAGWN010000004.1, read as the reverse complement.
CATCGGGGAAGTCGGGGTCGATGAGGAGCGACTGCTTGACCTCGTCCAGCGCCACCGTGGTCTGGCCCTGCTCGAAATAACCGCTGGCCAGTTGCAGACGGGTGCGGGCGCGTTTGCGGATCACCGGTTCGTCGGAATCGGTGACGATGTCCTGGTTGGCCACCGGCCCCCCTGCACAGCCGGGCAGGCCGGTCAGCGCGACCAGCGCCAGGCAGGCTGCGAGCAGCCACCGACGGCCAGGGCCGCACATCGCATCGGTCACTTTCATGCCTCAAACCTCCTTGGATTGGCTTTGCAGGGACTGCATGGGTTGCAGCAGCTTGCGCTGGCGCGCCATGCGCTCCTCCACCCCGGTGCGGTCCTTGACGTCGCCGGCCAGCTGGCCGCAGGCGGCGTCAATGTCGTCGCCGCGCGTCTTGCGCACAGTCGTGACGATACCAGCATCCAGCAGGATCTTGGCGAAGGCCTGGACGCGTTCAGCCGGCGAGCGCTTGAGCCCGGAGGCCGGGAAGGGATTGAAGGGAATGAGGTTGAACTTGCACCAGACCCCGCCCGTGGCGTGCCGGCGCACCAGCTCGACCAGCTGACGCGCGTGTTCGGGCTGGTCGTTCACGCCGTCGAGCATGCAGTACTCGAAGGTGATGAAGTCGCGCGGGGCATGGGCCAGGTAGCGGTCGCAGGTCTCCAGCAGCTCGGCGATGGGGTACTTGCGGTTCAGCGGCACCAGGTTGTCGCGCAACTCGTCGTTGGGCGCGTGCAGCGAGACGGCCAGCGCCACCGGACAGTCCTGCGCCAGGCGGTCCATCATGGGCACGACGCCCGAGGTGGAGACCGTGAGGCGGCGGCGCGACAGGCCGTAGCCGTGGTCGTCCAGCATCACGCGCAGCGCGGGGATCAGCTCGTTGTAGTTCTGCAGCGGCTCGCCCATGCCCATCATGACCACATTGGTGATGACGCGGTCACCGCGATTCAGGTGCTGGCGCAGGAAGTGCTCGGCGAACCAGAGCTGGGCGACGATCTCGCCGGCGCTCAGGTTGCGGCTGAAGCCCTGGTGGCCCGTGGAGCAGAAACGGCAGCCCACGGCGCAGCCGGCCTGGGAGGACACGCACAAAGTGCCGCGATCGTCCTCGGGGATAAAAACGGATTCGACGGCGTTGCCGTCACCGACGTTGAACAGCCACTTGATGGTGCCGTCGGCGGAGATCTGCTGGGAGATGACCTCCAGGCCCTGGATGCGCGCCGTGGTGGCGAGCTTCTCGCGCAGGGACTTGGCCAGATCGCTCATCTGGTCGAAGCTGGAGGCGCCCTTCTGGTGGATCCAGCGGAACAGCTGGGTGGCGCGAAAGCGTTTTTCACCCAGCCGCTCGCAAAAGGCGGCCAAACCGTCGAGGTCGAAGTCGAGCAGGTTGGCCGTCATAACATCGTGACATCCGCCTTTCAGCGGCTGTGGATGTTCATGCCGGCGAAGAAGAAGGCAATCTCCACGGCGGCGGTTTCGGGGGCGTCGGAGCCGTGCACGGCATTGGCGTCGATGCTGTCGGCGAAGTCCGCGCGGATGGTGCCCTTGTCGGCCTTCTTGGGATCGGTGGCGCCCATCAGGTCACGGTTCTTCAGGATGGCGTTTTCGCCTTCGAGCACCTGGAGCATCACGGGGCCGGAGATCATGAACTCGACCAGGTCCTTGAAGAAGGGGCGGGCCTTGTGCACGGCGTAGAAGGCCTCGGCTTCGGCGCGCGACAGATGGGCCATGCGGGCGGCGATGACCTTCAGGCCGGCGCCTTCGAAACGGGCGTAGATCTGGCCGATGACGTTCTTGGCAACGGCGTCGGGCTTGATGATGGAGAAGGTGCGCTGGATGGCCATGTGAGTTCCTGGGTCTGTTTATGAAATGGGTTTCTGCCCCACCATGGGCAAAGCCCGGTATTTTAACCGGTGTCAGTGACACTCTGGGTACCGAGGCGATCCGCCCCGGCCTGGGCACGCCGGTCGAACGCTTTCAGCGCCCGCCGCCACGGCCGCCGCGACGCGGTCCACCGTTGCCACCACCGCCCCCATTGCCGCGGCGCGGCTCCTGACGCTGGCGCGTGAAACTGTCGGCGCCGATGTAACCGAAGGAGGTTTTCATCGGATCGGGCTGACCGTCACCGCCGCCCTGGCGCGGATTGCGGTCCTTGTTGCGCCCCTGTTGCTGGCCCTGGCCGCCGCTCTTGCGCGGGCCGCCGGACTTGTCGCCCATCGGGCCGCCGGAGCCACGCGGTCCCGGCCCCTGCGCACCGCCGCCACGGCGCCGGTTGCGCCCGCCCGCGGGTTTGCCCTGGGCCGGAGGGCGTTCGCCGCCCTCCCCCGTGGCGCTTTCGGCGCCGCCGCCCGGGCGGCGCTCGGCCGCACGCATGAGGCCTCGGATATCGCCCTCGTCCAGCTCCATCCAGGCGCCACGCTTCAAGCCGCGCGGCAGCACCATGGCGCCGTAACGGATGCGGATCAGGCGGCTCACGGCGTGACCCACGGCTTCGAGCATGCGGCGCACCTCGCGGTTGCGGCCTTCGGAAATCGTCACGCGGTACCAGCAGTTGCTGCCTTCGCCACCGCCCTCTTCGATGCTGCCGAACTGGGCCGTGCCGTCCTCGAGCTGCACGCCCTCGAGCAGGCGCTTCTTTTCCTCGCTGCTCAGCGCGCCCAGCACACGCACCGCGTACTCGCGCTCCAGGCCGAAACGCGGGTGCATGAGCTTGTTGGCCAGGTCGCCGGAGCTGGTGAACAGCAGCAGGCCCTCGGTGTTGAGGTCCAGGCGGCCGACCGACTGCCACTTGCCCTGGTGCAGCTTGGGCAGCTTGCGGAAGACCGTGGGCCGATTCTGCGGGTCGTCGTGCGTGACGACCTCGCCCACCGGCTTGTGATAGGCGATGACACGCGGCGGCGGCGGGTCGATGCGCACCCGGATGGCTTTGCCATTGACCTTGATCTGGTCACCGAACTGGATGCGCTGGCCGATGTGGGCCGGCTCGTTGTTGACCGAGATGCGCCCCTCCATGATGAGCTGCTCCATCTCCAGGCGCGAACCCATGCCGGCCTGGGCCAGCACCTTGTGCAGCTTGGGGGTTTCGGCCTGTGGCGCCAGCACGCGCTTGGCGGACACATCGGCCTCGGGCGCCTCTTCCTCGGCATCGAATTCACCGGAGACCACGGCCGCAAAATCGACCGCCTGGGGCGGCTGATGGGGTTTGCGCGCTGCCGGCTTGGCGAACTCATCGCCTTCGTCGTCCTCGTCTGGATCGATAGCCTCGACCAGTTGGACCGGCACAGGCGCTTGTGCGTCGCTGTCGGGCTTGGGCGGCGTCACGCCAGGCGTCGGTTCGGTCATGGTTGACTTCCGGTCAGGGCAAAGGGGGTGTCGCTGCCCGACTCGGCAAGGGGCTCGGCCAAGGGCAGCTCGGGCGTATCGCCCTCGGGGGACAGGGGCAATTCGTTGAGAACCTCCAGCAGACCCGCCTGCTGGGCCGGGCCGTCCATGAGCGGCAGCTGATCCAGCGAGGCCAGGCCCAGGTCGTCCAGGAAATGCTTTGTGGTGGCGTAGAGGCCCGGGCGGCCCGGGGCCTCGCGGTGGCCGATGACCTCGATCCAGCCGCGGTCTTCCAGCTGCTTGATGATCAGCGAGCTGATGGTGACGCCGCGGATGTCTTCCATGTCGCCGCGCGTGACCGGCTGGCGGTAGGCAATGATGGCCAGGGTTTCGAGCGTGGCGCGCGAATACCGCGGCGGTTTCTCGGGGTGCAGGCGGTCCAGGTACTCGCGCATCTCGGGGCGGCTCTGGAAACGCCAGCCGGTGGCCACACAGACCAGCTCGACGCCGCGTCCGGTCCATTCCTGCTGCAATTCTTCAAGCAATTGCTTGATCGTGTCCACACCCAGGCTGTCGTCGAACAGCACACGCATGTCGCGCACCTGCAGCGGCTGCTGCGCGCAGATCAGCGCTGTTTCCAGGATACGCTTGGCTTCCGTCGTATTCATGTCTCTTCGAATCCGGGCTGTGCCTCGGTCCGAGGCAGGATGAGAGGGGTCTTTAGGAGAATCGGCCTGCGGATCATCACGATCCCGGACCATGGGCACCCGCCAACGGGCGGGGCCGGGGCACGTTCTTCACAGAACGTCCTGCCGGGCATTGTAGCCCACGCCCCAGGCCACCAGACCCTGGCGGAAATCCTCGGGCGGCAGGGCCTGGAAGACCAGTTCACGCCCGCTGACGGGGTGGGTAAAAGCCAGGCGCCAGGCGTGCAGGGCCTGGCGCGACAGGCCGGCCGCCGGCGCCCCGCCGTACAGGGTGTCGGCCAGCAGGGGATGGCCGATCGACGCGGCATGCACGCGGATCTGGTGCGTGCGCCCGGTGTGCAGGGTGCAGCGCAGCCAGCAGCCCTGCTCGGTGTTGTGCAGGAGCTCGAAGGTGGTCTTGGCCGGCTTGCCCGACTGGCGCAGCAGGTCCACCACGGCCATGCGCAGGCGGTTGCGCGGGTCGCGCCCGATGGCGGCTTCCACCTCGCGCCGCGCCGGGCCGCTCCAGGGCTGGTGGGCCAGGGCCAGGTACTGGCGTCTGACCGAGCGCTCCGCGATCAGCTTGACCAGCGCGTCCATGGCGGCGCGCGTGCGCGCCACCACCATCAGGCCGCTGGTGTCCTTGTCCAGGCGGTGCACGATGCCCGCGCGCGGCAGCTGCGCGGCCCGGGCGTCGTGCGCCAGCAGACCGTTGAGCAGGGTGCCGCGCCAGTTCCCCGGCGCCGGGTGCACCACCAGGCCGGCCGGTTTGTTGAGCACCAGCAGGTGCTCGTCCTCGTGCACGATGTCCAGCGCCATGGCCTCGGGCAGGAAGGCCTGGCTCTGGGGCGTGGGGCGCAATTCGATCTGGCCCTGCTCCCCCGCGCGCACCTTGTGCGCCGGCTTGCGCAGGATCAGCCCGCCCTGGGTCACGGCGCCGGCCTCGATCAGCTGCTGCAGATAACTGCGCGAGAACTCGGGCACCAGCTCGCTCAGGGCACGGTCCAGGCGCAAACCATGCTGGTCCACCCCGATGGCCCAGGGCCGCAGCTCGACCTCGGAAGCCCCTTCGGCCGCCTCGTCAAAGTCCTCGCTCACGGGGTCGGTCGATATAATTGATTCTTGATGTTTCAACGAGTAAGCCTCTGATGCCCAGCGCCAAATTATCGGTCGTCTCCGTCCTGCTCCTGGCCGCCGCTGCGCTGCTGGCCGGCTGCTCCACCAAGCCGGTCGATCCGACCGCCAAGATGACGCCCGAAGAGATCCTCGTGGAAGCACGCGAGGAAGCCTTCAACCTCCAGTACAGCAAGGCCATCGGGCTCTTCGAAAAACTCGAAGGCCGCGCCGCCGGCACGCCGCTGGCGCAACAGGCCCAGCTCGAAAAGGCCTACGCCCACTTCAAGAACGAGGAACCGGCCCAGGCCATCGCGACGCTGGACCGTTTCATGCGCCTGCACCCGGCCAGCCCTGCACTGGACTATGCGCTCTACTTCAAGGGCGTGGTGAACTTCAACGAGAACCTGGGCCTGTTCTCGTCGCTGACGCGCCAGGACCTGGCCGAACGCGACCAGCAGGCCGCCAAGGAGTCCTTCGCCTCCTTCAAGGAACTCGTCACCCGTTTCCCCGACTCGCGCTACGCGCCCGACGCGCGCGCGCGCATGACCCACATCGTCAACTCGCTGGCCAAGTACGAAGTTCACGTGGCGCGTTACTACCACAGCCGCGGCGCCTACCTGGCGGCCATCAACCGCGCCCAGCAGGCCATCAGCGACTACCGCGATGCACCGGCGCTGGAAGAGGCCCTCTACATCCTCGTGCAGTCCTACGACGCCTTGCAACTGCCCCAGCTGCGCGACGACGCACGCCGTGTGCTGCAGACCAACTTCCCGCAGAGCCGCTATGTCGGTGGCAGCGGCATCGAGGACACCACCACCACGGTCAGACAGGGTCCGTGGTGGAAGCTGTGGTGAGCTCCAGCAAGCGCTGATCGAGTTCGGCCTCACTGGCCAGCCGCCGCATCGGCGGCAGCGCCGCCATCAGCCGGCGGCCATACCCCATGCTGGCCAGGCGCGTGTCGCAGATCAGCAGCAGGCCCTGGTCAGAAATGCGCCGGATCAGCCGCCCCGCCCCCTGCTTGAGCGCCACCGCGGCCTCCGGCACGTGGTAGTCGTTGAAGGGGCTGCGTCCGGCCGCTTCCAGGCGACGGCTGCGTGCCTGCACCAGCGGGTCGCCCGGCGGCGGAAAAGGCAGCTTGTCGATCACCACCAGTTGCAGCGCCTCACCGGGGATGTCCACGCCCTCCCAGAAGGAGGCCGAGGCCACCAGCACACAACCGGGCTGGCCGGGCAGCACCCCCTCGCGAAAACGGTCCAGCAACTCGCGCTTCGGTCTTTGCCCCTGGCTCAGCACCTGCAGATTGCTCTCGGTCGGCAGCAGCTGCGGCAGGCGTTCGCTGATGCTGCGCAGCGCGCGCAGCGTGGTGGTCAGCACCAGGGTGCGCCCGCCCAGCACCGGGGCCAGGCGCGCCACCAGGGCCGCCACCTCCTCGCTGTGGCGCGCATCGTTGGGCTTGGACAGCTGGCGCGGCACATAGACGGCGGCCTGGCGCGCGTAGTCGAAGGGGCTGTCCACGCGCAGCACGCGGGCCTCGCCCAGGCCACAGGGTTCGGTGAACCAGCTCAGGCGATCGTCGTCGCCCAGCGTGGCCGAGGTGAAGATCCAGCTGCGGTTGGCCGTCTCGCCTTCGCGCGGCGCCAGCAGCCGCGTCTGCACTGCTTCGGCAATGTCCAGCGGCGACTCCACCAGACGCAGTTGTTGCGACACCTCCAGCCAGCGCACCGCCTCGGGCGCGCGCTCGGCCTGGAAGAATTCAGCCAAGGCCGCCAGGGCCCGGGCCCGCTCGGCCAGGCGCATGAAGTCCGGCCCCAGTTCGTCCATGTGCTCCAGCGCTGCGCGCGCCTCGCCGCAAGCGCGCTGCAGCGCCGCGAGGGCCAGGCCCCAGGCATCCGTGTCGATGCGCTCGGGCGCGGTGCCGTCCCAGGCATGGCGGCTGCCGCCGGCCGGCGCCCGGCCGGCGCACAGGCGCAGGTCACGCGCGGCACGCTCCACCGCCCCGGTCAGCTGCTGCCAGTCGGCCAGGCCCCGCGCCTGCTGCAGGCCGCAGGCCAGCAGGTCGCGGCAGAAGTCCAGCACCTGGGCGGTGGAGAGCTGGCGGCCCAGGAACTGCACGCCGGTCTCGTTGAGGGTGTGCGCCTCGTCGAAGATCACCGTGCTCGCGCTGGGCAACAGCTCGGCCATGCCCGATTCGCGTACCGCGAGGTCGGCGAAGAACAGGTGGTGGTTGATCACCACCACGTCGGCCGCCAGGGCCTCGCGCCGCGCCAGGTTCACATGGCAGTCGCGGTAGCGCGGGCAGTTGCTGCCCAGGCAGTTGTCGCGGGTGGAAGTCACCAGCGGGATCACCGGCGAGCGCTCGTCCAGGCCCGGCAGCTCGGACAGGTCGCCGCTGCGCGTCTGCTGGGCCCAGCGCTCCACGCGGGCCAGGGCATAGGCGGCCTGCGGCGCGGCCACGGCGCCTTCCTGCCGGGCCCCTTCCATGCGGTGCAGGCAGAGGTAGCTGCCACGCCCCTTGAGCAGGGCCGTGCGCAGGGGCAGGCCCAGGGCCTCGGTCAGGCGCGGCAGATCGCGGCTGTAGAGCTGGTCTTGCAGGGTCTTGGTGGCGGTGGACAGCAGCACACGTTCGCCGCTGAGCAGGGCCGGCACCAGGTAGGCGTAGGTCTTGCCCACGCCGGTGCCGGCCTCGGCCACCAGCACGCTGCGCTCGGCGATGGCCTCGGCCACGGCCAGGGCCATGTCGGTCTGGCCGCTGCGGGGGTGGAATTCGTCCACGGTGCGCGCCAGCACGCCCTCGGGCGCGAAGGCCGCGCGCACGGCGTCAAGCAGGTTCATCGGGCGTGAGCTGATGTTCGAGGCGGGCGATCTCGTCGCGCAGGGCAAGGCGCCGCTTCTTGAGACGCCGCATCATCAGCTCGTCGATCTCGGGGGCATGGCTCATGCGGTCCAGCAGGGCGTCGAGGTCGGCGTGCTCCATGCGCAGCTCGATCAGGCGGCGCTGCGGCGAATGCAGATTGGAATCCAAAAAATCAGGCCCCGGTAGGAAAACGGCCAAAGCGGGAATACTTGTCAACCCGTCCATGGCTTATGCTTTGATAATACGACTTTCATCCAGCCCTCGCGGGCCGGATCCAGGGGACCCAGCGGAAACAAAACCATGAGCAAAGGCTACCGACTCACTGCAGCGACCGGCATCCACAAGGGCGATCGCGAATACCAGCAGGACCAGGTGGCGGTTTTCACCCACCCGCGTCACATCGGCTGCATGCTGGCCGTGGTGGCCGACGGCATGGGCGGGCGCAGCGGCGGGCGCAAGGCCTCCGACCAGGTCATGCTGACCGCCAAGCAGCTGTTCGAGCGCTACGCCCCCGAGACCGATGATGCCGCCGCCATATTGTCCCAGATGGTGCAAGAGGCGCACATCGTCATCAAGCTGACCGCCATCTCCGCTGAACAGGAACCACACAGCACCCTGGCGGCCTTCCTGATCAACCCGTCCGGCGACTGCCACTGGATCCATGCCGGCGATTCGCGCATCTACCACTTCCACGCCAACCAGATCGTGCGCCGCACCCTGGACCATTCCTATGTGCAGACCCTGGTCAACCGCGGGGAACTGACCGAAGAGGAGGCCGCCGTGCACCCGCAGTCCAACATTCTCATGGGCTGCCTGGGCACCGAGAGCGACCCGCCCCAGGAAACCCACTTCATCCCGCAGCTCAAGCCGGGCGACACCCTCATGGCCTGCAGCGACGGTGTCTGGCACTACTTCAGCAACGATGAGCTGGGCTCGGTGCTCTCCAGCCTCTCTGCGCGTGAAGCCTCGGAGTTCCTGATCGAGAAGGCGCGCTCACGCGCCGGCGGCGGCGGCGACAACCTGTCGCTGGTCATCGTCAAGATCGAACCGTTGAGCGACAACAAGCGCTGAGCGTACGCTCAGGGCGGCACCGGCAGCGGCCGGCTGGTGCGCGACGCTTTTTCCGACTGGGCGCGTTCGCGCTCCTGCTGGCGTTCCCTGGCGCGCTGCTGCTTTTCCTCGTAGGCCTGTTGCAAGCGTGCGCGCTCGGCCGCCGCTGCGGCGGCACTGCCTGGGGCCGAGGCCGGGCGAGCGGGCGCGGAAGCAGAAGCCGCGGGGCCGGGAGCCGTGGCCTGGGCCGCCTGCTTCTGCCGCGCGCGGCGTTGCCGCTCCTCGAATTCCTTCTGCGCGGCCGCCCGCTCCTCGGCGGCCTGCTCGCTGGCGCGCTGGGCGGCCCGCTCGTCGGTGCGGCGCAGCTGCTCGGCAGCCACCGCGGCACGGCGCTCGTCGTTGAGGATGATATCCTGGCGGCGCAGTTCCTCCAGGCTGACGCGGCGGCGCTTGCGCACCTCGCTCAGGCAGTCGTTCACGGCAAAGCGCTGGTAGCAGTCCGCCTCTTCCTGGCCATAACGCTCCAGGGCCTGGCGACGCTCGGTCTCGATGCGCACGCGTTCACGCGCGGCCATCTCCGGGTCGTAAGAAGCCGACTGCTGGGCGCAGGCCAGGACCACGGCGCCCAGACCGGCCAGCAGGATCAGGAAACGTTTCATGTCAGGCGGGTGTCGACCACACGACGTTCCGATTCGAGGAACTCGCGCGACTGCATTTCATTGAGTCGTGACACTGTACGCGGAAATTCGTGCACCAGGGGCCCTTCGGTGTAGAGCGCCTCGGGCGACACGGCGGCCGACAGGATGAGCTTGACGCGCCGGTCGTACAGCACGTCCACCAGCCAGGTGAAACGCCGCGCTTCGGAGGCCATGCGCACCGGCATATAGGGCACGTCGCTCAGGAACACGGTGTGGAACTGGGTGGCGATTTCCAGGTAGTCGTTCTGCGAGCGCGGGCCGCCGCACAGGCTGCGGAAGTCGAACCACACCACACCACCGGCCTTGCGCCGGGCATGGATCTGGCGCGCCTCGATGTGCAGCACCGGGTCTTCGTCATGCGCTTCTGCCAGGCGGTCGAAAGCCTGCGACATGGCGGCATCGGCCTCCGGCCCCAGGGGGGTGTGGTACATCCGCACCTGCTCCATGGTGCGGCGGCGGTAGTCGGTGCCGTTGTCCACATTGACCAGCTCCATCTGCTGGTTCAGCAGGGCGATGGCCGGCAGGATGCGCTCGCGATGCAGGCCATTGGGGTAGAGATCGTCCGGCTTGAAGTTGGACGTGGCCACCAGGCCCACGCCGTTCCTGGCCAGTGCCGCCAGCAGGCGGTGCAGGATCATGGCGTCGGTGATGTCGGCGACATGGAACTCGTCGAAGCAGATCAGCTTGTACTTGTCGGCCATGCGCTCGGCCAGCGCGTCCAGCGGGTTGACCGTGCCCTGCAGATCGGCCAGCTCGCGGTGCACCTCGCGCATGAACTCGTGAAAGTGCAGGCGCGTCTTGCGCACCAGGGGCACGGCGTTGAAAAAACAGTCCATCAGGAAGCTCTTGCCCCGCCCCACCCCGCCGTACAGGTACACCCCCTTGGGGATGTCAGGATGGTTGAGCAGCTTCTTGATCGCGTTGGAGCGCTTGACCTTGTACTCGGCCCACTCGACAGCGCAATGCTCCAGCGCCTCCACGGCGCGCAACTGCGCAGGGTCACTCGCGTAACCCCGCGCTTTCAGTTCCGCTTCGTAAGCCGCGCGTACCGATGCCAAGCCGTGGTACCTGTACGCTTCAGAAATTCAGCGTGCGCTTGTCCACGGCCAGCGCGGCTTCCTTGGTCGCCTCGCTGAGGGACGGGTGCGCATGGCAGATGCGCGCGATGTCCTCGGCACTGGCCTTGAACTCCATGGCCACCACGGCCTCGGAGATCAGCTCGCTGGCCATGGGGCCCACGATGTGCACACCCAGGATCTCGTCGGTCTTGGCGTCGGCCAGGAACTTGACCATGCCCGTCGTGTCGCCCAGCGCGCGTGCGCGGCCGTTGGCCAGGAAGGGGAAGGTGCCGGCCTTGTAGGCCACACCGTCGGCCTTGAGCTGCTGCTCGGTACGGCCCACCCAGGCGATCTCGGGGCTGGTGTAGATGACCCAGGGGATGGTGTTGAAGTTCACGTGCCCGTGCTGGCCGGCGATGCGCTCGGCCACGGCCACCCCCTCTTCCTCCGCCTTGTGCGCCAGCATCGGGCCGCGCACCACGTCACCCACGGCCCACACGCCCGGCAGGCTGGTGCGGCAGTTGTCGTCCACCACGATGGCGCCACGTTCGTCCAGCTTCAGGCCCACGGCCTCGGCGTTCAGGCCGATGGTGTTGGGCACACGGCCGATGGAGACGATGAGTTTGTCCACGTCCAGCGCCTGGGCCTCGCCCTTGGCATTGGCGTAGGCGATGCTCACGCCCTTCTTGCCGTTCTTGATCTCGCCGACCTTCACGCCCAGCTCGATCTTCAGGCCCTGCTTGTCGAAAGCCTTCTTGGCCTCCTTGGCGATCTGCTCGTCCACCGCGCCCAGGAAAGTCGGCAGGCCTTCGAGGATGGTGACTTCAGCCCCCAGACGGCGCCAGACCGAGCCCATCTCCAGGCCGATCACGCCCGAGCCGATCAGGCCCAGCTTCTTCGGGACCGCGCCGATGCGCAGCGCACCGTCGTTGGACAGGACATTGACCTCATCGAAAGGCGTACCCGGCAGCGCGCGGGCGTTGGAGCCCGTGGCCACGATGACCTGCCTGGCCACCAGGGTCTCCTCGGCCGCGCCGCTGACCTTCAGTTCATAACCGCCATCCACCGCCTTCACAAAGGAAGCCAGACCGTGGAAGAAGGCCACCTTGTTCTTCTTGAACAGGTAGAGGATGCCATCGTTGTTCTGCTTGACCACGGTGTCCTTGCGGCCCAGCATCTTGCTCACGTCCATCTTGACGTCGCTGGCCGTGATGCCGTGATCGGCAAAGTGCTTGTTGGCGTGCTCGAAGTGCTCGGACGACTGCAGCAGCGCCTTGGACGGGATGCAGCCCACGTTGGTGCAGGTGCCGCCGGGCGCGGGGCCACCCTTCTCGTTCTTCCAGGCGTCGATGCACGCCACGTTCATGCCCAGCTGGGCCGCGCGGATGGCGGCGATGTAGCCACCAGGGCCGCCGCCGATGACGACCACGTCGAATTGTTTGCTCATAGTGTTCCTCTCTTTTGTTCCCTCCCCCGCTGGGGGAGGGGTAGGGTGGGGGCTCGTGCACCGGCCACATAGCTGGCGATGCCCCCACCCCTGCCCTCCCCCAGCGGGGGAGGGAGTTAGACGTCAAATATCAAACAGCAGACGAGCGGGGTCTTCCAGCGCTTCCTTCATGGCCACCAGGCCCAGCACGGCTTCACGGCCGTCGATGATGCGGTGGTCGTAGCTCATGGCCAGGTAGTTGATCGGGCGGACCACGATCTGCCCGTTCTCGACCACGGCGCGGTCCTTGGTGGCGTGCACGCCCAGGATGGCCGACTGCGGCGGGTTGATGATGGGGGTGGACAGCATGGAGCCGAACACGCCGCCGTTGGAGATCGAGAAGGTGCCGCCGGTCATCTCCTCGATGCCCAGCTTGCCGTCACGCGCCTTGGCGCCGTACTCGGCGATCTTCTTCTCGATGTCGGCAAAGCTCATCTGGTCGGCGTTGCGCAGGATGGGCACCACCAGGCCGCGCGGCGAACCCACGGCGATACCGATGTCGAAGTAGCCGTGGTAGACGATGTCGTTGCCGTCCACCGAGGCATTGAGCACCGGGTACTTCTTCAAGGCGTGCACGGCCGCCTTCACGAAGAAGGACATGAAGCCGATCTTGACGCCGTGTTCCTTCTCGAACTTCTCCTGGAAGCGCTTGCGCATCTCCATCACCGGGGCCATGTTGACCTCGTTGAAAGTGGTCAGGATGGCGTTGGTCGACTGCGACTGCAGCAGACGCTCGGCCACACGGGCGCGCAGGCGCGTCATGGGCACGCGCTGCTCGGGGCGCTCGCCCAGGTGCGGCGCGCTCGGGGCAGCCACCTGCGGCAGAGCCTTGGTCGGCGCGCCGGTGGGAATGGCAGCGGGTGCCGGCTTGGCCACGGCGGCCAGCACATCACCCTTGGTCACGCGGCCGTCCTTGCCGGTGCCCGGCACGGAACCGGCGGCCAGGCTGTTGTCGGCCATGAGCTTGGCGGCGGCGGGCATGGCCACGCCGGCCCTGGAGGCCGACACGGCGGCAGCGGGCGCCGTCACAACTGCAGGCGCAGCGGCAGCCGCCGGAGCCGCCGCACTGGCCTTGCCATCGGTGTCGATACGGGCGATGACCTGGCCGGCCACCACGGTGCCGCCGTCACCGACCACGATCTCGGCCAGCACGCCGGCCGACGGGGCCGGCACTTCCAGCACGACCTTGTCGGTCTCGATGTCGATCAGGATCTCGTCGGCGGCCACCAGCTCGCCGGGCTTCTTCTTCCATTGCAGCATGGTGGCCTCCGCCACCGATTCGGACAGCTGCGGGACCTTGACTTCTACGATAGCCATTGGGTATTCCTTGTTTTGCGTTGTTCAGTCGAATGACGAAATGACCGCGCTATGCGCTGATGACGGAATGACATTTCATTCCGTCATTCCGTCTTTTCGTCATTGCTTGGGTTACTTGGTCAGCACGAATCCCTTGAGCTTGGCGAAGGCCGCTTCCACCAGGGCCTTCTGCTGCTCCTGGTGCAGATGGGCATAACCCACCGCCGGCGAGGCCGAGGCCGCGCGTCCGGCATAGCCCAGCTTCTGGCCTTCGAGCATGTTCTCGTGGATGTAGTGCTGCACGAAGAACCAGGCGCCCTGGTTCTGCGGCTCGTCCTGGCACCACACGATGTCGGTGGCGTTCGGGTACTTCCTGAGCTCGGCGGCGAAGACCTTGTGCGGGAAGGGATAGAGCTGCTCGACGCGCAGGATGGCGGTGTCGTCCAGGCCCTTCTCCTCGCGCTTCTTGACCAGGTCGTAATAGACCTTGCCGGAGCAGGCGATCACGCGCTTGACCTTCTCGTCCTTGATGACCTTCTGTTCGCCCAGCACGGTCTGGAAACCGCCCTTGGTGAACTCCGACAGCGGCGACGTCGCGTCCTTGTTGCGCAGCAAGGACTTGGGCGTCATGATGATCAGCGGCTTGCGCAGGTTGCGGATCATCTGGCGGCGCAGCACGTGGAAGATCTGGCTGGCCGTGGTCGGCTGCACGATCTGCATGTTCGTGTCGGCAGCCAGCTGCATGAAGCGCTCGAGGCGGGCCGAGCTGTGCTCGGGGCCCTGGCCTTCATAACCGTGCGGCAGCATCAGCGTGATGCCGTTGACACGGCCCCACTTCACCTCGCCCGAGGCGATGAACTGGTCGATGACCACCTGCGCGCCGTTGGCGAAGTCGCCGAACTGGGCTTCCCAGACCACCAGGGTGTTGGGGTCGTTGGAAGCGTAGCCGTACTCGAAGCCCAGCACCGCCTCTTCGGACAGGATGGAGTCGATCACGACAAAGGGCGCCTGGCCCTCGCTCACGTTCTCCAGCGGCACATAGGTGCCCACGTCCCACTTCTCACGGTTCTGGTCATGGATGACGGCGTGGCGGTGCGTGAAGGTGCCACGACCGCAGTCCTCGCCCGACAGGCGCACCGGGTAGCCGCTGGCCACCAGCGAAGCCAGGGCCATGTGCTCGCCCATGCCCCAGTCCACCGGAATCTCGCCGCGGCCCATGGCGGCGCGGTCGTCATAGACTTTTTTCACCAGCTGGTGCGGCGTGACCGTCTGGGGAATGGTGGTGATCTTGTCAGCCAGGCGTTTCCACTCGGTCAGCGGAATGGCGGTCTCGGCGGCGTCCGTCCACTTCTTGCTCAGGTAGGGCGACCAGTCCACCGCAAACTTGCTCTTGAAGTTCGTCAGCACCGGGTCCACCGTGTGACGGCCGGCGTCCATGGCGGCGCGGTAGGCCTTGACCATCTCGTCCGGGCCCTCGCCCGTGAGCACGCCCTGGGTGACGAGCTTGTCGCCGTAGAGCTTGCGCGTGCCGGGATGGGCGGCGATCTTCTTGTACATCAGCGGCTGGGTCAGGCTGGGCGTGTCCTGCTCGTTGTGGCCCAGCTTGCGGAAGCAGGTGATGTCCACCACCACGTCCTGGCGGAACTCCATGCGGAACTCCAGCGCCAGCTGCGTGGCCAGCACCACGGCCTCGGGATCGTCGCCGTTGACGTGCAGCACCGGGGCCTCGACCATCTTGACGATGTCGGTGCAGTACACGGTGGAGCGCATGTCGCGCGGGTCGGAGGTGGTGAAACCGATCTGGTTGTTGATGATGATGTGCACCGTGCCGCCCGTGGAGTACCCACGGGTCTGGGCCAGCGCCAGGGTTTCCTGGTTCACGCCCTGGCCACCGAAAGCGGCGTCGCCGTGCACCAGCACCGGCAGCACCTGCTTGCCCTGCGGGTCACCACGACGGTCCATGCGGGCGCGCACCGAGCCCTCGACCACCGGGTTCACGATCTCCAGGTGCGAGGGATTGAAGGCCAGGCTCAGGTGCACCGGGCCACCGGGGGTGGTGACGTCGGAGCTGAAGCCCTGGTGGTATTTCACGTCACCGGCCGGCAGCTCTTCCGGGGCGGTATGGTCGAACTCGGCGAACAGGTCCGCGGGCATCTTGCCCATGGAGTTCACCAGCACGTTGAGGCGGCCGCGGTGGGCCATGCCGATCACGATCTCCTGCACGCCCTTGACGCCGGCGAGCTGGATCAGCTCGTCCATGGCGGCGATGAAGCTCTCGCCGCCTTCGAGCGAGAAACGCTTCTGGCCGACGTACTTGGTATGCAGGAAACGCTCCAGGCCCTCGGCTGCGGTCAGACGGTCCAGAATCAGCTTTTTCTTTTCAGCGCCGTAGTTCGGCTTGCTGCGGATGCTCTCCAGCTTCTGCTGCCACCAGCGCTTCTGGGTCTGGTCGGTGGTGTGCATGAACTCGGCGCCCAGGGTGCCGCAGTAGGTCTCGCGCAGCGCATTGAGCAGCTCGCGCAGGGACATGCTGTCCTTGCCGAAGAAGGTGTTGCTGGTGTTGAACACCGTTTCCTGGTCGGCGTCGGCAAAGCCGTAGAAGGAGGGCTCGAGCTCGGGAATCGCGGGGCGCTCGGTGCGCTTGAGCGGGTCCAGATCGGCCCAGCGCTGGCCCACGTTGCGGTAGGCGGCAATCAGCTGCTGCACGGCCGTGCGCTTGCGACCCATCTCGGAGTCGGCGCCGGTGGCCATGACGACCTGGGTCACGCCCTGCTTGGCACGCTCGGCAAAAGCGTTGACGACCGGCAGATGGGGAATGTCCTTGGCGTTCGTGCCGTCGACGGCGGGCACGTGCTGCAGGGCGTCGAAGTAATCGCGCCAGTTGTCGGGAACGCTGCCGGGGTTGGCGAGGTAGTTCTCGTACATCTCTTCGACGTACGGAGCATTGCCCCCGAACAGATAGGTGTTGTCGCTGTACGCCTGGTAGACGGACGCGAACCTGGATCCCTGAGATTGGGATTCGCTCATATGCGCTGACCTCCGTTTCCCTGAAGGAAACTTTTAGCTGGTTGGAAAAACCTTCCGCGGCACGGCTGGACCGGTTGGCGGATGCGACTGTGGCAGGAAGGAGCCTTAGTACAGGGGGCGATTGTGCCACCGAATGAACGGCGGCGCATGGCGGCTTATGAATTTAGTCGCTGCTTCTTATGATTTCGCCACCGCACCCACCAGCTCACGCACCTGCTGCAGGGCCGTCGGGTCGTCCAGCGTGGTCAGGTCGCCCGGGTCGCGCCCCTCGGCCACGGCCTGCAGGGCGCGGCGCAGCAGCTTGCCACTGCGCGTCTTGGGCAGCAGATTGACGAAGAACACGCGCGAGGGCCGCGCCACCGCGCCCAGCTGGCTGTCCACCACCTTCATCACCTCGCCTTCGAGCCTCAGGCGCGCGGCCGGGTCGCCCAGGGCGCCGGCATCACGCGCCACGGCAAAAGCCATGGCCACCTGGCCCTTGAGCGCATCGGCCACGCCCACCACGGCCACCTCGGCCACATTGGGGTGGCTGGCGATGCACTCCTCGATCTCGCGCGTGCCCAGGCGGTGGCCGGCCACGTTGATGACGTCGTCGGTGCGGCCCAGGATGAAGAAATAACCATCCTTGTCGCGGATGCCCCAGTCGAAGGTGTTGTAGATCAGCCTGCCCGGGATGCTCTTCCAGTAGGTGTTCACAAAACGCGCGTCGTCGCGCCACACCGTCTGCATGCAGCCCGGCGGCAGCGGGCCTTCGATGGCCACCACACCTTTCTGGTCCGGCCCCGAGAGCTCTTCACCCGTGCTCTCGCTGATGAGCTTCACATCAAAGCCGTACATGGGCACGCCGGGACTGCCGAACTTGCTGGGCGCCTTCTCCACGCCGTTGGCGATGGTCAGGACGGGCCAGCCCGTCTCGGTCTGCCAGTAGTTGTCGATGATGGGCACGCCCAGGCCCTGGCTGATCCACTGCGCCGTGGGCTCGTCCAGCGGCTCGCCGGCCAGGTAGAGCGCCTTGAGGCTGGAGAGGTCGTACTTCTTGAGGAAGGCCGGGTCCTGCTTCTTGAGCACGCGCACCGCCGTGGGCGCCGAGAACATGCGCGTGACCCTGTACTTTTCCACCAGCCGCCACCAGATGCCGGCATCGGGCCGGATCGGCAGGCCCTCGTACATCAGCGTGGCCATGCCGGCGATCAGCGGGCCGTAGACGATGTAGCTGTGCCCCACCACCCAGCCGATGTCGCTGGTGGAGAAATAGGTCTCACCGGCCCGGCCCTCGAAGATGTACTCCATGCTGGCCGCCAGCGCTACGGCATAGCCGCCTGTGTCACGCTGCACGCCCTTCGGCTTGCCCGTGGTGCCGCTGGTGTAGAGCGTGTAGCTGATGTGGGTGGCATCCACCCACACGCAGGGCACTTGCGTGTTCAGATGCGACTCACGCAACTTGGCCCACAAGTGGTCGCGCCCTGCCGTCAACGCCATGGGGGCCAGCTGGCGGTCCGCCAGCAGCACAGCCGAGGGCTTGTGCTTCGAGAGGCGTATCGCTTCGTCCAGCAGGGGCTTGTAGGCCACCACCTTGCCGCCGCGCGAGCCCGCGTCGGCGCTGACCACCACCTTGGGCTCGGCGTCTTCGATGCGCGAGGCCAGCGAGCCCGAGGCAAAACCACCGAACACCACCGAATGGATGGCCCCGATGCGCGCGCAGGCCAGCATGGCAAAGGCCGCCTCGGCCATCATGGGCATGTAGATCAGCACGCGGTCGCCCTGCTCCACCCCCAGGGCACGCAGGCTGGCCGCCATGCGCTGCACCTCGGCGTGCAGCTCGGCAAAGCTGTAGGTCCTTTCCTGATCGGTCTCGGTGCTCACGTAGATCAGCGCGGCCTGGTCGGCGCGGTCCTTCAGGTGCCGGTCCACCGCGTTGTGGCACAGGTTGGTGGTGCCGCCCGCGTACCAGCGCGCAAAGGGCGGCTGGCTGTCGTCGCAGATCTGCTGGGGCTGGGTCTGCCAGTCCACCAACCGGGCCTGTTCGGCCCAGAAGGCCTCGCGCTCGGTGATGGAACGTCGGTGGAACGCGGCGTAAGAACTCATCCAGGCTCTCCTCGGTTTATCTGTCTTGGAACTGAATTCATAATTATGGACATGCATCTTTCGGCAAACTGACGCTTTGGGCGCATCTCTTGCCCCCAAAATGATTCAAGTCAAGCTTTCCGTCTTGTAGGCCGCCACCAGGGACGCGGCGGCCAGCGTCGCCAGAGCCACAGCACCAGCAGGCCGAACAGGGTGTAGGCCAGCACGAAGACCCAGGGCGGCAAGTCGTAGTACAGCAGGCGCTGCACCCAGTCTTCGATGAAGCTGCGCTCGTAACCAGCCAGCCGCGCCTGGTGGCGCAAATGGTTTTCCAGCTGGGTCAGGGGACAGGTCGCGCCCAGCCAGGCCTGCAGCACCACGAAGGCGATGGCCCCCAGATGCGCCCAGCGGAACAGCGGTGCCCTCACCCAGCGCCAGCCCAGCGCGCCGCCCAGCAGCACCGCCAAGGCCCCGCCCAGCACGAAAACCACCACTGCGGCATGCAGGGTGAGCACCGCGTCGGCCAGCAAACGCCAGAGCTGCAGGGTGTCCATGATGGCCGCATGATAGGGCCGCATGCGGCGCGGCCGCCAGCCGGTTTCCCCTACACTCCCTGGCATGCTGCACAGCCCCATCAAACACTGCAAGAACTGCGGCGTGGCCGTGGTCTACCGCATCCCCGACGATGGCGACACGCGTGAACGCGCCGTCTGCCCCGCCTGCAGCACCATCCACTACGAAAACCCGCTCAATGTGGTGGGCACCGTGCCCCATTGGGGCGACAAGGTGCTGCTGTGCAAGCGCAATATCGAGCCGCGCAAGGGCAAATGGACCCTGCCCGCGGGCTTCCTGGAACTGGGCGAAAGCACGGCCCAGGGCGCGGCCCGCGAGACGCATGAAGAAGCCGGCGCCCAGATCGAGATGGAAGACCTGTTCACCATCATCAGCCTGGCCCGTGTGGGCCAGGTGCACCTGTTCTACCGCGCCCGCCTGCTGAGCGACCAGTTCCTGCCGGGGCAGGAAACCATGGAAACCCAGCTCTACGCCGAGCACGAGATCCCCTGGGACGAGATCGCCTTTCGCACCGTCAAGGAGACGCTGGAGCGCTACTTTGCCGACCGCAAGGCCGGCCGCTACCAGGTGCACGACGTGGATCTGGTCTGAGCCCCTGCCCTCCGGCCGGCGGCGACATAAACCCTTACATCTGCCCGTTTTTCCGGCTTTCAGAAGCCCGGAAATGGGAGTACATTGACTTGCGGCATGCGAAAAGCGTGAACTACTTCACGCCCCATGCTGCGCCACCCAAAGACCAGAGACATGAAACGGCAAGAGCATTTTTGGAATGTCGACCTACGGGAAGTCTTCAGGGAATGGCTCTCCCAGCTCTGGACTTTTTTCCTGACTTTGCTGACTTTCATCGGCATCGGCCTGCCCGTGCTGATCTCCATCTTCGTGCTGTGGTATCTTGCGGGCTTCCCACGCATCTCCTGGTAACCACCTGAGGCGGTGGCGCCCTGACACTTGCACGGCGGCCCGCGCCTTGTCCGTGCAAAAGCGCCCCAAGTGAAAAACGAGTCTGACTTCCTGCACGCCACGCAGGACCTCCCCACCGGCCCCGCCATCGTCCACCTGCCCCTTTACCGCGCCGGCTCGCGCGTGGGCTACCAGGGCCGCGAATACACCGTGGGCCACGTCGTCGTCACCCGCAGCCAGTTGCTGGTCTACCTGCAGGAACTGGGCAGCTCGGTGGACGCCGACAGGCTGCAAGTCGCCCCCACCCGCATGGTCCTGCAGCGCAGCTGAGAACGACGGGCAAGGCACGCTCCAAAAAGAAGCCTGAGGAGTTGGTCAGCCCGGAGGGGATCGAACCCCCGACCCACAGCTTAGAAGGCTGTTGCTCTATCCAACTGAGCTACGGGCTGACGAGAATGAAACAGGTGGCGGATCATACCGCCCGGCCCCGCAAAACACCGCGCGGGGACAAAACGGGGGCAGGGCCTCGGCCACGCCGGTCACGCCGCAGCTCAGCTTGAAGCGCGCCGAATTGGCAATGGCCAGCGGCCGCGCCGTCATGATCGGGGCTTCCTTGTGCCGCATGCCGATCTTGCGCAGATCGGGCTCGTCGGAGTGGCGCTCGCTCATCACCAGCGCGATCACGCTCGAATGAGCCCGCGCATGATGGGCTAGGCCCTGAGCGTCAGCGTCAGCGCCAGCACCGTCATGCGGCATTGGCAAGCGCACGGCCTGAAGCCGCACGTCGTTGGAGGCTTCAAGCTCTCGCGCGAGCCGCAGTTCGTGCAGCCGTTCGAGGATCTGGACCAGAAGCGCGCGCGACATCCTGCAAAGGTCATTCGTGCCAATCGCCACTTGAGTTCCAGACAGAATGAAACACTACACTGTTGAAACCTTCATGAGTCATGGCGAGCGCCTCACATCCGTTCAGGCTGAACGGCAAGTTGTCATGCATAAAGAAAACATCGACAGGTGCAGCACAGCACCCCCTGTCCATCCAGTATCCGATCATCGGCCAGCATCTGGCGCGCAGCACGCCTGGCCGGCCCTGCGCACCGCCGGCACGCAAGCGACGCGCCGGCTCAGGCACATCCCGACTCTTCTTCTGGAGGTTTCTCATGGCTGAGCTGTTCGACAACCCCATGGGCCTGTGCGGCTTCGAGTTCGTGGAATTCGCCTCGCCCGCCCCTCGCACCCTGGAACCCCTGTTCGAGAAAATGGGCTTCTCGCTGGTGGCGCGCCACCGCAGCAAGGACGTGCTGCTCTACCGCCAGGGTCACATCAACTTCATCGTGAACCGCGAGCCCAAGAGCCTGGCGGGTTACTTCGCGGCCGAGCACGGGCCCAGCGCGTGCGCCATGGCCTTCCGCGTGCGCGACTCCCACAAGGCCTATGCCCGCGCGCTGGAGCTGGGCGCGCAGCCCGTGGACGTGCCCACGGGCCCCATGGAGCTGCGCCTGCCGGCGATCAAGGGCATCGGCGGGGCGCCGCTGTACCTGATCGACCGGTATGAAGACGGCAGGAGCATCTACGACATCGACTTCGAGTTCATCGAGGGCGTGGACCGGCACCCGCGTGGGCACGGCCTGAAGATCATCGACCACCTCACGCACAACGTGTACCGCGGACGCATGAGCTTCTGGAGCCAGTTCTACGAGCGGCTGTTCAACTTCCGCGAGATCCGTTACTTCGACATCCAGGGCGAGCACACGGGTCTGAGCAGCCGAGCCATGACGGCGCCCGACGGGCAGATCCGCATCCCGCTCAACGAGGAGTCGGGCAAGGGCGGCAGCGGGCAGATCGAGGAGTTCCTGATGCAGTTCAACGGCGAAGGCATCCAGCACATCGCCCTGCTCAGCGACGACCTGATCGCCACCGTCGACGCGTTGCAGATGGCTGGCGTGCCGCTGATGACTGCGCCTAACGATATTTATTACGAGATGCTGGCCGAGCGCCTGCCCGGCCACGGCGAACCCGTGCCCGAGCTGCAGGCGCGCGGCATCCTGCTGGATGGCAGCACCGGCGCCGGGCCGTCCCAAGCCGGTGCCCCCTCCCAGGGGGCAAGCGCCGGAGGCGCCTCGGGGGGAGCCCGTGCCTCAGACGGCAAGCCCCGTCTGCTGCTGCAGATCTTCAGCCAGACACTGCTGGGCCCGGTGTTTTTCGAATTCATCCAGCGCAAGGCCGACGAGGGCTTTGGCGAGGGCAACTTCAAGGCCCTGTTCGAGAGCCTGGAGCGCGACCAGATCCGCCGCGGTGCGCTGAAAGTGGGGAACTGAACCCGGCTCAGGCCGCCGCCATGGCGCGATTGCGTCCCTGGTGCTTGGCCAGGTAGAGGGCCACATCGGCCTCCTTGAGCAGGGCTTCGGCGTCGGCCCCATGGCGCGGCGTGGCCGAAGCCACGCCCAGGCTGATGGTGACCACGTCGCAGGCCTTCGAATGGGCGTGGGGCATGGCCACGGCCTCGACGGCGGCGCGGATCCTTTCCGCGAAGGCGCGCGCCTCCCGGGCGGTGGCGCCGGGCAGCACGAGCACGAACTCCTCGCCGCCGTAACGCGCGACCAGCTCGCCGGCGCGGCGCGCCTCGGCCGCCAGGGTGGCGGCAACGCGGCGCAGGCAATCATCGCCGGCCGGGTGGCCGTAGTGGTCGTTGTAGGCCTTGAACTCGTCGACGTCGATCAGCACCAGGGCCAGCGGCAGGGACAGACGTGCGGCGCGCTGCCACTCGATCTCCCAGACTTCGTCGAAACGCCGGCGGTTGGCCAGGCTGGTGAGCGCGTCGGTGCTGCTGAGCGCGGCGAGCTGGTGGTTGGCAGCCTCCAGTTCGGCGGTGCGCTGGCGCACGCTGACTTCGAGCTGCTCGTTGGCGGTTTCAATGGTCTGCTGCAGGCGGGCCTGTTCGACCACTTCGCTGCGCAGGCGGCGCGAAAACATGAGGCCCACCCAGATCAGCAGGCCCAACGCGCCCACGCGCAGGGCGTAGGCGGCGTTGCGCATCAGCGCCAGGCGCCGTGCCTTGTCGGTCAGTTCCTCGGTGAGTGCCGTGATGACGGACTCGGTGGTGATCTCGTAGATCTTCTTGGCCAGCACGTAGTCTTCCTCGAAGAGCACGGCGCGCGCGCGCGGCCAGTTGCCGGCGTGCATGTGGCGCAGGCAGCGGGCCTCGATGGTGCGCAGGCCCTTTTGCAGATCGTGCAGCACCGAGATGTCGCCCGAGAGATGGAGCTCCCGGCTGAGCTCGGCCACGGCGCTGACGGTGGCCATGAGGTTTTCGTTGACGCTGTCGTAGCGGCTCACGCGCATGATCTTCTGCTCCAGCACGGCGCCGCTGAGCAGGCTGGTGAGCTCCTGCTCCAGGCGTACGATGCGCTCCAGCCGGGTGTTGATGCCCAGATGGCGCACGTGCATGTCTTCGTTGCGCACGTCCACATAGGCCCCCAGCACAAAGGTCAGGACCAGGATGGCCACCGCGATGTAAGTGCTGCCCAGGTACCTCATGTTCGACTTGTTGGCGAGTCCAGGGGGAGAGCCTCCCGAAAAGCGCAGAGACTATTCTGCAGGGCCGAAGGGCCGCAGTACAGCCCCTAGGCCAGCTCCGCAAAGATTTATCGGAACAATTTCCCAATACCGGGTACAATCCGACAGCCGATGCAACTTGCTTACCTTTGCATCAGCTGTTGTCTGACTTGGTTCGCGGCACCTACAAGCCGTCCACCTCACCTTCTGGCCGCGCTCACCGGCCCCGGTCGTCAAACTCCCCCTTCAGCGGCGAGCCCTATCCCCGGTCTGTATTTCCTTCCCTGGACCGGACACCCGAAGCGGCGTGTGCCGCAACGTCGAGCCCCAGGGCTGACGGTTTTCCCTGTTTCCTGCGACGCGTACCGATACGCGCGCCTTTAGTTTTGATGAATACCACCCTAGAAAAAGCATTCTCGGTGGGCAAGTACCTTGTCTCACCCCTGACCCGAACGACCGACTCGGGCAAGTACACGGCGTCCGTGTCCATCCGTAGCGGCAGCGGCCGCGGCACCTCCGACCGTGTGTACCGTTTCGTCCCCGAATTCGCCACCCGCGAAAGCGCCCTTCAGTACGCCGTGGCCGAAGGCCACAGCTGGCTGCAACAGCGCCAGGCCTGCGCTGCCTGACCCCCTGCACTGTCACTTACCCACGAGGAACACCCCCATGGCCAAGGAAGAACTGATTGAAATGGAAGGCAAGGTCGAGGAAGTGCTGCCCGATTCGCGCTTTCGCGTGACGCTGGACAACGGCCACAGCCTGATCGCCTACACCGGCGGCAAGATGCGCAAGCATCACATCCGCATCCTGGCTGGCGACAAGGTGTCGCTCGAGCTCTCGCCCTACGACCTGGGCAAGGGCCGCATCACCTTCCGCCATCTCCCTCCCCGCACCGGCGGCGCACCCGCGCCCGCCCGGCGCACGTTCCGTTGACCGTCCATCCGGACGGTCATTCCCCCTGCGTCACAAGTTGCATTGCGACCCACGGCGCTTTTTTTGAAAGGCTCACTCATGAGCAGCAAACTTTATGTCGGTAACCTCTCCTACTCGGTGCGGGACGACGATCTGCAACAGAAATTCGGCGAATTCGGCTCTGTCCAGTCCGCCAAGGTCATGATGGACCGCGACAGCGGCCGCTCCAAGGGCTTCGGCTTCGTGGAAATGTCCAGCCCGGCCGAAGCCGAAGCTGCGATCCGCGGCATGAACGGCCAGAACGTGGACGGCCGCGACATGGTCGTAAACGTTGCCCGTCCGATGGAACCCCGCACCGGTGGTGGCGGCGGCTTCGGCGGCGGTGGCGGCGGCCGTCGTGAAGGCGGTGGCGGCGGTTACGGTGGCGGCGCCGGCGGTGGCCGCAACCGTTACTGAAGCCTCGGCTTCCTCTGAAAAACCGGCCCCTGGGCCGGTTTTTTTATGCCTGTATGCGATGCGGGCCGGGCGGGTAAGATCAGCCCCTCGATAACGGAGGGATGGTCATGATCAGGTTCAGCGACGAACACGTGTGGGTGCGGGTGGAAGGCGATACGGGCGTGGTGGGCATCACCGTGCACGCGCAGGACACGCTCGGCGACATCGTGTTCGTGGAACTGCCGGCCCCGGGCAGGACCCTGGCCGCCAAGGACGTGGCCGGTGTGGTGGAGTCCGTCAAGGCCGCGGCCGACGTCTACGTCCCGGTCAGCGGCACGGTGACCGAGGTCAACGAGGCGCTGCGCGCCGACCCCGCACTGGCCAACAGCGAACCGCTGGGCGACGGCTGGCTCTTCAAGCTCAAGCTGTCCAAGCCCGCCGAGCTCGACGCGTTGATGGACGAAGCGGCCTACGCCAGCTTCAGCGCCTGATCCGGGCCCGGCGGGTGGCCGGGCTGTGTTTTCTTCCGGTCACCTTGCTGCCTTAAAACCGGAGCGGTCTCGGTCCATCGACCGGCTTTTCTTCCACCGCCCCGTCACCGCAAGATCATGGCCAGAGACGACTCCACCATGAGGGACGGCAACCGCTCCTCCAACCCCGGCATCCACGACCTTTCCGGCACGGCGCACGCTGCTGCGCGACGACCCGGGTGGCGCGGCCGCACCGACGAACCTGGCCAGCCAGGCGCTCGGCCACGGTGGTGATCCGCAAGCGCGATGGCAGTCTGATCGGGAGTTGAAACACCCCGAGCAGCCGCCTGGCGAAGCCAGCTCCGGGGGAGCCCTGATCTGACCCTTCGCGTTCGCAGTCCTGGCTACTTCCAGTAGCCCGGCGCGGGCAGCTCGTTGAAGACCTTGCGCAGCTGCTCGCCCCAGCGCTCGCGCAGGGAAGCGAAGTAGGGTTCCTTGCTGTCGATCAGGGCGTGGCGCTGCACCCGCAGCGCGTCCTTCTCGTAACAGAGCAGGTCCAGCGGCAGGCCGACCGAGAGATTGGACTTCATGGTCGAATCCATGGAGATCAGGCAGCACTTGGCCACTTCGTCCAGTGTGAGCTGGCCGCCGACCACGCGGTCCAGGATAGGCTTGCCGTACTTGGATTCGCCGATCTGGAAATACGGCGTCTCGGGCGTGGCCTCGATGAAGTTGCCGGCCGAATAGACGTTGAAGAGGCGCGGCTCCTCGCCCCGGATCTGGCCGCCGAAGATCAGGCTGACGTTGAACTCGATACCGAACTCCTTGAGCGACTCGGCGTCCCGCGCATGCACCTTGCGCACGGCATCGCCCACGATCTTGGCGGCAGAAAACATATTGGGCGCATTGCCCAGGTGCTTCTCGCCCTGGGCCTGCATCTGCACGCGCAGGCCGCTGGCCACGGACTGGCTGATGGCCAGGTTGCCGGCGGTCAGCAGCACCATCACACGCTCGCCCGGCACTTCGTAGATGTGCATCTTGCGGAAGGTGTTGATCTGGTCCACACCGGCGTTGGTGCGTGAATCGGAAAGAAAGACCAGCCCGGCTTCGTTGCGGACGGCGACGCAGTAGGTCATGCGGAATCACTTCGATCATTGGGGGAAGCCGCCATCTTAACGACAGCGGCGCCTGGCCCACCCGGGGGCTCAGGCCACTTCGGGCATGAGGAAATCCTGGCTGATGCGCAGGCCGATATTGTTCACCCGGTCCAGGAACTGGGTCAGGTAGGCATGCAGGCCGGTGGCCAGGATTTCGTCGATGCGGCCATACTGCAACTCGGCGCGCAGCTTGCCGGCATGGCGCAGGGTTTCGCTGTCCTCCTCGCTGCTGACCAGGCGCAGATTGCTCACCACCTCGTTCATGCTGGCGTGCAGGGAGCGCGGCATGTCGGGGCGCAGGATCAGCAGCTCGGCCACGCGCTCGGGCTTGATCACGTCGCGGTAGACCTTGCGGTAGATCTCGAAGCCGCTGACGCTGCGCAGGATGGCGCTCCAGTGGTAGAAGTCGTACTCCTGGTCCTTCTGCGTGCCGTTGCCTAAAAAGTCGCTCTGCACCGCGTGGAACTTCACGTCCACCAGCCGCGCGGTGTTGTCGGCGCGTTCGAGAAAGGTGCCCAGGCGCATGAAGTGCAGGGACTCGTCCATCAGCATGGTGCCCACGGTCACGCCGCGCGAGAGGTGCGAACGGAACTTGACCCACTCGAAGAACTGGCCCGGGTCGCGCTCGAACTCGCCGCTCTTGAGCATGCGGATGACCGAAAGCCAGGTCTGGTTCTGGGTCTCCCAGACCTCGGTGGTCAGGGTGCCGCGCACGGCCCGCGCGTTCTCGCGCGCGGCACGCAGGCAGGAGATGATGGACGAGGGATTGTCCTCGTCGCTGACCATGAACTCCATGACCCCCTGGGCCGTGACCTCGCCATACAGCGCCGTATAGGACGGCAGCAGCTCGCTGATGGACAGCAGTCCCTGCCAGCCCACCTGGGCCACGGCCGCCGACTGCGGCAGCAAGGAGGTTTCGTAGTTCACATTGAGCATGCGCGCGGTGTTCTCGGCACGCTCGGTGTAGCGGTTCATCCAGTAGAGGTGATCAGCGGTACGGCTCAGCATGATGATCTCCAGTTCAGATTTCGAGGATCCAGGTGTCCTTGGTGCCACCGCCCTGGGAGGAGTTGACCACCAGCGAACCGTCCTTGAGCGCCACGCGCGTGAGGCCGCCCGGCACCATCTGCACCTCCTTGCCCGTGAGCACGAAGGGCCGCAGGTCGATGTGGCGCGGCGCGATGCCCTGCTCCACAAAGGTGGGGCAGGTGGACAGGCTCAGCGTGGGCTGGGCGATGTAGTTGCTCGGGTTGGCCAGCACGGCCTTGCCGAAATCCTCGATCTCGGCCTGGGTCGCGGCGGGCCCCACCAGCATGCCGTAGCCCCCGGCGCCGTGCACCTCCTTGACCACCAGGTCCTTGAGGTTGGCCATCACGTACTTCAGGTCCTCGGCATTGCGGCACATGTGCGTGGGCACATTGTTGAGGATGGGTTTCTCGCCGAGGTAGAACTCGATCATCTTGGGCACATAGGGGTAGATGGACTTGTCGTCCGCCACACCCGTGCCCACGGCATTGCAGATGGCCACGTGGCCGGCGCGGTAGGCGTCCATCAGGCCCGGGCAGCCCAGGGTGGAGCCGGGGCGGAAGACCCGGGGGTCGAGGAAGTCGTCGTCGACCCGGCGGTAGATCACGTCCACCCGGCGCGGGCCGCGGGTGGTGCGCATGTAGACGAAATTGTCCTTGACGAAGAGGTCCTGGCCCTCGACCAGCTCCACACCCATCTGCTGGGCCAGGAAGGCGTGCTCGAAATAGGCGCTGTTGTACATGCCGGGCGTGAGCACCACCACGGTGGGTTCGGCCGAGGTCTCGGGGCCGGAGGCGCGCAGGGTTTCCAGCAGCAGGTCGGGGTAGTGCGCCACGGGCGCCACGCGGTGGGCGCTGAAGAGATCGGGGAAGAGCCGCATCATCATCTTGCGGTCCTCGAGCATGTAGCTCACGCCGCTGGGCACGCGCAGGTTGTCTTCGAGCACGTAGTATTCGCCCTCACCCTTCGCATTGGGCGCGCGCACGATGTCGATGCCGCTGATGTTGGAATAGACCTGGTTGGGCAGGTTCACCCCCATCATTTCGGGACGGAACTGCGCGTTGTTCAGGATCTGCTCGGCCGGGATCAGGCCGGCCTTGATGATGTCCTGATCGTGGTAGACATCGTGCAGGAAGCGGTTGAGCGCGTTGACACGCTGCACCAGGCCTTTTTCCATGCTGGTCCACTCATGCGCGGGGATGATGCGGGGAATCAGGTCGAAGGGGATCAGGCGCTCGGTGCCCGCGCCGTCCTCGTCCTTGGCGCCATAGACCGCGAAGGTGATGCCCACGCGACGGAAGATCATCTCGGCCTCCTCGCGGCGGGCTTTCATCACGTCGGCGCTCTGACGCGACAGCCACTGGGCATAACTGCGGTAATGCTCCCGCGCATCGGCTCCGGACACCAGGCCCTGCGATTGCGACTGGCTCTGTCCAGCGCCCTGACTTTGGCTCTGGCTTTGCCCGGCAAAGGGCGGCATGGGGTACATCTCGTCGAATTTCAGCATGGCGCCATCTCTCCTCCAAGGACTACAGCAATTTCCGGGCCCAGGGTCGACCTCCTCCCGGTCCTGGCTCGGTTCTTGCGGGCTGGACATGGGGCCTACACTGCCACCACGCCCTCTACCTGATCGAGCCCGAGCCATGTCCATCCACGCCGCCCTGAACCACGTCACCCATTACAAGTACGACCGTCTGGTGAACCTCGGACCTCAGGTTATCAGGCTGCGCCCGGCGCCGCATTGCCGCAGCAAGATCATCTCCTACTCGCTCAAGATCGAGCCTGCCACCCATTTCATCAACTGGCAACAGGACCCCTTTGCCAACTACCAGGCCCGGCTGGTGTTTCCGGACCCCACCCGCGAATTCAAGGTCACGGTGGACCTGGTGGTGGAGATGGCGGTCTACAACCCCTTCGACTTCTTCCTGGAGCCCGAGGCCGAGCACTTCCCCTTCAGCTACAGCGCTGCCACCCGCGAGGAACTGGCGCCCTACCTCGCGGCCGGCCCGCTCACGCCGCACCTGAAGGTCTATATGGCCAGAATCGACCGCACGAAGATGCGAACGATCGATTTCCTGGTCAAGCTCAACCAGCAGCTGCAAGGCGACATCAAGTACCTGATCCGCATGGAGCCCGGCGTGCAGACGCCCGAACAGACCCTGGGGCTGGGCAGCGGCTCCTGCCGCGACTCGGGCTGGCTCATGGTGCAGCTGCTGCGCCATTGCGGGCTGGCGGCGCGTTTTGTCTCGGGTTACCTGATCCAGCTCAAGCCCGACGTGAAATCGCTGGACGGCCCCAGCGGCGCCGAGGTGGACTTCACCGACCTGCACGCCTGGTGCGAGGTCTACCTGCCCGGCGCCGGCTGGATCGGCCTGGACCCGACCTCGGGCCTGATGGCCGGCGAAGGCCACATCCCCCTGGCCTGCACGCCCCAGCCTTCGGGCGCCGCCCCCGTGGAAGGCGCGGTGGACGAGAGCGAGGTGGCGTTCGCCCACCACATGCAGGTCACGCGCATCTACGAATCGCCACGGGTGACCCAGCCCTATACCGACGATCAGTGGGCCGCCGTGATGCAACTGGGCGAGGCCGTGGAACAACGCCTGCAGACCGGCGACGTGCGCCTGACCATGGGCGGCGAGCCCACCTATGTGGCCGCCAGCGACCGCGACGCACCAGAATGGAACACAGATGCGCTGGGCCCGACCAAACGCGCCTATGCCACCGAATTGGTGCACAAGCTGCGCACTGAATACGGGCAAGGCGGTTTCCTGCATTTCGGCCAGGGCAAGTGGTACCCCGGCGAGCAGTTGCCGCGCTGGGCCCTGTCGATCTACTGGCGCAAGGACGGCCAGGCCATCTGGCACAAGCCTGAACTCTTTGCCGACGAACGCGCACCGGCCGCTTACACCAGCGAGGACGCCCGCCATTTCACCCACACCCTGGCGCGCAAGCTGGGCATGACGGACCAGTACATCCAGCCCGGTTACGAGGACGTTTTCTATTACCTCTGGCGCGAGCGCAAGCTCCCCGTCAACGTGGACCCCTTCGACTCCAAACTCGACGACGAGATGGAACGCATCCGCCTGCGCCGTGTCTTCGGGCAGAAGCTCGACGCCGTGGTGGGTTATGTGCTGCCCCTGCAGGCGAAAGAACCCGCGCTGGCGGGCCCGAGCTGGACCACCGGCCCCTGGTTCTTCCGCGACGACCGCATGTACCTGCTGCCCGGGGACTCGCCCATGGGTTACCGCCTGCCGCTCGAATCCCTGCCCTGGGTCAAGCAGGGCGACTACCCCTACCTGATCGAGCAGGACCCCTACGCGCCGCGCACGTCGCTGCCGCAGGCGGCACAGCTGCGCGCGCAGTACGCGCCGCACCAGCGCAGCGGCGCAGCCGCCCCAGGCAATACAGCGGGCGCCGTAGGCCCGGGACAGGCGGCGGGCACCGGCCCTGCCAGCGCTGCCGCGCAAGCCCAGGAACCGAAACGCTTCGAGTCCGCGCACTGGATCACGCGCACCGCCCTGTGTGTCGAAGCGCGCGACCCCATGCGCGCCAACGGCCCCAAGGCCGAGCACGCGCACGGCGGCAAGTCCAGCCTGCTTTACGTCTTCATGCCGCCACTGGCGCGGCTGGAAGACTACCTGGACCTGCTCGCCGCCGTGGAAGCCACCGCCGCGGAACTGGGCGTGAAGATCGTGCTCGAGGGCTACCCGCCGCCGCGTGATCCGCGCCTCAAGCTGCTGCAGGTGACCCCGGACCCGGGTGTGATCGAAGTCAACATCCACCCCGCGCACAACTGGGGGGAGCTGGTGGACCACACCGAGTTCCTTTACAAGGCGGCCTTCGAGTGCCGGCTCTCGGCCGAGAAGTTCATGACCGACGGCCGCCACACCGGCACGGGTGGCGGCAACCACATGGTGCTGGGCGGCGCCACGCCCACCGACAGCCCCTTCCTGCGCCGGCCCGAGCTGCTGGCCAGCCTGCTGCTCTACTGGCACAACCACCCCTCGCTGAGTTATCTCTTCAGCGGCATGTTCATCGGTCCGACCAGCCAGGCCCCGCGGGTGGACGAGGCGCGCAACGATCAACTCTACGAGCTGGAGATCGCACTGCGCGAGATCCAGGCCCATCGCGAAAAGTACGGCGCGGACATGCCACCCTGGCTCGTCGATCGCACCTTGCGCAACATCCTGGTCGACATCACCGGCAACACGCACCGCAGCGAGTTCTGCATCGACAAGATGTACTCGCCCGACAGTGCCACCGGGCGCCTGGGCCTGCTGGAGCTGCGCGCCTTCGAGATGCCGCCGCACGCGCGCATGAGCGTGGTGCAACAGCTGCTCCTGCGCGCCCTGGTGGCCCGCTTCTGGGACACGCCCTACCTGGCCCCCGCCACGCGCTGGGGCACCGAACTGCATGACCGCTTCCTGCTGCCCGCCTTCGTGCACATGGACTTCGCCGACGTCATGACCGAGATGCGGCAGGCCGGCTTCGCCTTCGACGACGCCTGGTTCGCACCGCACTTCGAGTTCCGCTTCCCCCTGGTGGGCGAGGTGCAGAGCATGGGCGTGGAGTTGACGCTGCGCAATGCGCTGGAGCCCTGGCACGTGATGGGCGAGGAAGGCACTTCGGGCGGCACCGCGCGTTACGTCGATTCCTCGCTGGAGCGCATCGAGGTGCGCGTGAGCGGCCTGAACCCGAGCCGTTACGCCGTCACCGTCAACGGCCAGGCCCTGCCCCTGCAGTCCACCGGCACCGTGGGCGAGTTCGTGGCCGGCGTGCGCTACAAGGCCTGGAACCCGCCGTCTTCCTTGCACCCGTCCATCGGCGTGCACGCGCCGCTGACCTTCGACATCGTGGACACCTGGATGAAACGCTCGATGGGCGGCTGCCAGTACCACGTGACCCACCCGGGCGGGCGCAACTACGACACCTTCCCGGTCAACTCCTACGAGGCCGAGAGCCGGCGCCTGGCGCGTTTCTTCCGCATGGGCCATACCCAGGGCCCCATCAAGGTGCCAGCGGCCACCAGTGCGTTGCCTGGAAGCCGCGAATTCCCCTTCACACTGGACTTAAGGTGAGGGAAAGGGCGGCGCACGTCGACAGTGATGTAACAATACCGTCACAGTGGACCACGCCGACCCCGATCTCTTCGACGCCGAACCCCTGCCCTCGCCTGCACAGCGGGCGGTAGCGCTGGCCTCCCCCTCTGCCGACGGTCATTACGATGAACTGCGCGGTGGCCTGTCCGGCAAGCAGGCGGCCCCGACCTGGGGCACCTTCTTCGAACACCTGGGCACCGAAGGTTACGCCGACCTGAACCACCGCGCCAGCAGCCTGGCGCGGCAGATCCGCGACAACGGCGTCAGCTACAACGTCTACAGCGACGCCAGCGGCCCGCAGCGCCCCTGGTCGCTCGACCTCTTCCCGCTGATCATCACGCCCGAGAGCTGGCAGCAGATCGAAACCGGCGTGCTGCAGCGCGTGCGTGTGCTCGAACGCGTGATGGCCGATGTCTACGGCCCGCAGGAACTGCTCAAGGCCGGCCTGCTGCCGCCGGCCCTGGTGCAGGGCCATCCCGGTTACCTGCGCTCCATGCACGGTGTGGCCCCCGTGGGCGGCACGCACCTGCACATCGCCGCCTTCGACCTGGCGCGCGGACCCGACGGCAACTGGTGGGTGATCTCGCAGCGCACGCAGGCGCCTTCGGGCCTGGGTTATCTGCTGGAGAACCGGATCTCGATCTCGCGCCAGTTCGCGCCGGCCTTCGAGGGCATGCACATCCAGCGCCTGGCCGCCACCTACCGCGCGCTGATCGAGTCGCTCAAGCAGATGAGCCCGGCCGGCGCCGATTCGCACATCGCCCTGCTCACGCCCGGCCCCTACAACGAAACCTATTTCGAGCACGCCTACCTCGCGCGTTACCTGGGCCTCACCCTGGTCGAGGGCAACGACCTGACCGTGCGCGACCAGAAGCTCTACCTCAAGACCCTGCGCGGCCTGGAGCCGGTGCATGGCCTGCTCAAGCGCCTGGACGACGAGTTCCTCGATCCGCTGGAGCTGCGCCCCGACTCCACCCTGGGCGTGCCCGGCCTGTTGCAGGCCATCCGCGCCGGCCATGTGCTGGTGGCCAACGCCCCGGGCTCGGCCTTTCTGGAATCCAGCGCGCTGCTGGGTTTCCTGCCGGCGCTGGCCAGGCATCTGCTGGGCGAAGAGCTCTCTTTGCCGGCCCTGCCCACCTGGTGGTGCGGCGAGCGCGCGGGCCTGGAAGACGCGCTGCCGCGCCTGGGCGAATCCGTGATCAAGTCCACCTATTCCGGCATGGCCAACAGCTTCGAGGCCGTGCTGGGCCGCAACCTGAGCCGCAGCGGCCTGGACGAATGGGCTGGCCGTCTGCTGCGCGAAGGCGACCGGCACACGGTGCAGAGTTACCTGCCCCCTTCGCAGATGCCGACCTGGCAGGGCGACAAGATCGTGCCGCGCTCGGCCATGCTGCGCGTGTTTGCAGTGGCCGACGGCCCGCAGTCCTGGCGCGTGCTGCCCGGCGGCCTGACACGCCTGGTCAACGCCAGCGCGGGCATGGCCTCCATGCAGCGCGGCGGCAGCAGCGCAGACACCTGGGTCATGACCCACGGCGAGGTGGACCGCACCACCCTGCTGGCCACCCACCACGCCGCGCCGCTGCTCACGCAGCGCAAGCGCCTGGTCACCAGCCGCGCGGCCGAGAACCTCTACTGGCTGGGCCGTTACACCGAACGCACGGAGAACAACATCCGCCTGGCCCGCCTGACGCTGGACAGCCTGAACGGGCAGGACCCCTGCTCACCCGCGCTGCTGAGCTGGCTCAGCGACATGGCCGTGAAGAACACCCTGGTGCTGCCCGACGTGCCCACGGCGCTACAGGCGCGCCGCGTGTTCGAGCGCTCGCTGATCGCCAGCCTGGGCAGCCATGACATGGCCACCAGCGTGGGCTACACCCTGCGCGCGCTCAAGCTGGCCGCCGCCGCGGTGCGCGAGCGGCTCTCGCAGGAACAATGGAACGTCATCACCCGCGCCGAAGCCGAGATGACCTTGTGCTGCGCCGAGCAGGCGGCCCAGGGCGACTATTCCGCCGTGGCGGCCCTGCGCGCGCTGGAGACGGCCAGCGGGCACCTGGCCGCCATCACAGGCGCCCAGACCGACCGCATGACACGCGACGATGGCTGGCGCCTGCTGTCCATCGGCCGCCAGATCGAGCGCCTGTGTTTCCTGGCCCCGGCCCTGGCCGGCAGCTTCGAGAGCGGCGCCGTGCATGACGACGGCGGCTTCGAGGCGCTGATCGCGCTGTTCGACAGCACCATCACCTTCCACGCGCAGTACCAGCAAAGCCGCGAAGTGCCCGCCCTGCTGGACCTGCTGGTGCTGGACCGCGACAACCCGCGTTCGCTGAGCTGGGTGGCCCAGACCCTGCGCGGCCGCCTGGCCAAGCTGGCCGGCAGTCCGCAAGGCGAGCTGGATGCCCTGGCCCTGATGGCGCCCGATCCCGAGCGCTGGGCCCTTGAAGCGCTGTGCCAGACCGCCGAAGACGGCACGCTGCCCCGGCTGGCCGAGCTGCTGAGCCACTGCAACGAAGCCGCCTGGCGCATCTCCGACGAGATCAGCCTGCGTTACTTCACGCACACGGGTGAATCCGGGCAAAGCCTGGGGGCCTGAGCTGATGCACCTGCGCATCACGCACGAGACCCTGTACGACTACACGCCGGCGGTCGAAACCGCGCAGCACGTGGCCTATTTGCAGCCCCTGGACACACCGTGCCAGACGGCGCTGGGCCACCGGCTCCAGGTGTCGCCCACACCGGCGCAGATCACCGACAGCCTCGACATCTACGGCAACCACCGGGTCTTCTTTTCCCTGCAGACGCCGCACACCCGGTTGCGGGTGGTCGCGCACAGCGAAGTGCAGACGCGCGCTCCAGAAATAGCCCGCAGCAGCATCAGCTGGGAGGCGCTGCGCGAACATTTCCGCTACCACTCGGGCGCCGCCTGGAGCGCGGCCGCCGAGTTCAGCTTTGCCTCGGCGCGCGCACCGCGCCACGAGGAATTCGCGGCCTATGCCCGCCCGAGCTTCGGCCCCGGTGTGTCGGCCCTGACCGGCGCACGCGACCTGATGAAGCGTATCCACACGGACTTCATCTACGAAACCGCCAGCACCGAGGTCAACACACCACCGCTCGAAGCCCTGGCCCTGCGCAAGGGCGTGTGCCAGGACTTCGCCCACATCATGCTGGGCTGCCTGCGCAGCCTGGGCCTGGCCGCGCGTTATGTGAGCGGTTATCTGCTGACCCAACCCGCCCCCGGCCAGGCCCGGCTGGTGGGCAGCGACGCCTCGCACGCCTGGGTGTCCCTCTTCCTGCCGGACCTGCCAGGCGCCCAGGAGGGACAGGGCTGGTACGACCTGGACCCGACCAATGACCGCCACGGCTGGGGCACACCGGGTGAGGACTATGTGACCGTGGCCACAGGGCGCGACTACGCCGACATCTCGCCGATCCGTGGGGTCATCCACGGCGGCGGGCAGCACACCCTGGCCGTGGCCGTCACCGTCGAGCCGGTCGAAGCGACTCAGTAGCCGGAGGCAGGCGGCTCCGCACGCCAGGGCCTGGGCTCGAAGCTGAACACCCGCGGATCACGCGCATCCACCGTGCCGCGGACCCAGCCCGTGAAGGGCGAGCCGTAGACCTCTACGCGCGTGAAGTTGCCCAGCACCTTCTGGCCGGCCTCGTCAAACAGCGGCTGGTTGATCTGGTGCTTGTGCGTGTCCCCGTGCACCAGCACCACCTGGCCGGCAAAAGCCTCGGTCTCCCGACGCAGCTGCGCGATGAAGTCGCGGTAGCCGGGTTTCGGCTGGCCAGCGCGGGCGGCTTCGAAGTCGGGGTTGCCCTGCACCACGATCAGCACGCCGGTCAGTTGGCGGCTGCGCGCCAGGGCAAAGGACTGCGCCAGCCAGACCTGGTTGGCCTTGCTGCGCTCGATGAACTCGGGCACCGGACCGCTGCCTGCGCGTGTGCCGTGGTAATTATTTTCGCTGCCCGGTAGGTTCAAGCCAACGAAAAGCGCCGGGCCCTGCTCCCAGCGGACGTTCTCACGGTAGATCGCGTAGGCCGGATCACCGCTCTGGCGCTCCAGACGCAGTGGCCGCGCGCCCAGCGTGTCGTCACCGGCAAAGAAGAGCTCGCGCAAGCGGGCCAGACGCTCCAGCGGGTCATAGGGACCGTTATTGGCGCGGTGGCAGTCGGTCCACTCGTTGTCACCCAGCACATAGACCAGCGGCAGGGGTGCGGCGTGGAACACGCCCAGCATGTCGAGGAAGACCTCGTCGCTGCACAAGCTGCTGCCGCTCTTGATATCGCCGGCATGCACGGCAAAGGCCAGATTGTCGCGGCCCATGGCCGCCAGCATGGCGGGCAGTTGCTCCCGCTCCACGCGGTTGTAGGGTGTATCACCGAACAGGCCGAAAGACACGGGCTGAGCGGCCGCGGCGCAGCACCAGCACAGGGCCAGCAGGCAGGAGATTTGACGCAAGAGCAAGGCGGGCACCCGAGAGCCGAAACGATGGCTCGACCCTAACGCCGGCGCGTGACAGGCGCGTGACGCTAGTCTGCGCTGCGCCAGCGATGGTTGATGTAGCGCGTGGCCACGGCCTGCAAACGGCGACCCAGGGCCATGGCGGCTTCGAGCAGCAGCAGCATGAGCAGGGCCACCACGCCGCCGGCGATCAGGGCCTCCTGCGTCAGCGGCACGGTGGCGTTGTACTGGAGCAGGGTCTGCTCGCGCAGATCGTGATCGGCCCTGAAGAGCAGATGCCAGAGGCGGCCCGGCAGGTGCGTCTGCAGCGCCTTGGCCTCACCCTCGAAGCGCAGCTTGCGCTGGTACATGCGCTCGATGGCGTCACCCTCGGCCTTGAAGGCGGCGACGTTGCTCTGGCGGTGCATGGTGATCAGCGCCTCCACATCGCCGCCCGTGTGCTGGTTGGCAATGATCAGGAAGGGCTGGAAGTTGAGGGTGACTTCGCGCAGCGTGGCGTCGACACGTTTGGCGTACTGGTCCGTCAGGTGGGGCAGCTGCATGCCCGCCAGCAGGCAGATGCAGGCGACGACGATCATCACATAGCGCAGCAGGACCGACATGGCTTTCCTCCGAAGGCGTAACCATGACATTAAACCAAAGCGGCCCGGCTGGCGGGCGGCGGAAACAAACGCTTGCAGTCTGGCCGGCGCCCGCCCTGACTCAGGTCGTCTGGGCGACGTCGCCGGCGATGCGGCGCAGGGCGTCCACGTACATGGCCACGGGCTGGCCGCCCGAGATCAGGTACTGGCGGTTGACGATGACGGCGGGCACGGAGTTGATGCCGGCCTGCTGCCATTGGAGCTCGTTCTCACGCACGGCCAGGGCGTATTCTTCGCCGCCCAGGATCCCGCGGGCACGCGCCTCGTCCAGGCCCACGCTACGGCAGGCGCGCACCAGCACCTCGGCGTCGGATACGTTTTCGGCGCGGCTGTGGTAGGCCGTGAGCAGCTCCTTCTTGAGCGCGTACTGCTTGTCCAGCCCCTGCTCGCCGGCCCAGTGCAGCAGGCGGTGGGCGTCGAAAGTGTTCCAGATGCGGCCACGCCCCTCGGGCTTGAAGCTGAAGCCCACCTCGGCGCCGCGCGCACGGATGGTCTCGCGGATCTGCGATTGCTGCTCGGGCGTGGAGCCGTACTTCTGCGTGAGGTGCTCGGCCACGTCCTGGCCCTCGGGGCCCATGGCGGGGTTCAGTTCGAAAGGCTGGAACTGGATATGGGCGTCAACCTGGCCCAGCAGCTGGTCCAGCGCCTGTTCCAGGCCGCCCAGGCCCACAGCGCACCAGGGGCAGGCCACGTCGGAGACGAAATCGATCTGGAGGGTGGTGGTCATGGCGCGTCCTGGAGTAGGAGGGAATCGGGATGGGTCTGAATTGTGACGCAGCCTGGAAAACAAGGCCGGAATGCCCGAGCAAGCCCCCGGAACGGCTGGGTCTTGCCAGCGCCCCCGGGGGCACAGGCCGCGCCGGTTCATTTCTGCCGAGGCGCCAGCCGCCTCCTCAGACTCTCCAGTTCGCTCACGGCCAATGCGACCACACGGGCCGACCAGTCATCCTGCTCCTGCTGCGGCCCGCGCAGGATGCCCAGCCGGCTCTTGAAACGCGAGCCGTCCAGGCGGCGAAAGACCGCCTGCCCCTGGGGCAGGGTGGCAAAGGATGCCGGGACGATGGCCACGCCCAGCCCGCAGCCCACCATGGCCAGCACATTGACGAACTGGCCCGCCTCGTGGCGGATGTCGGGCGTGAAGCCGGCCTCCATGCACAGCGCCGCCGTGCGGTCGTAGTAATCGGCGTCCTGGTAACGCGAGAAGCTCACGAAACGCTCGTGCGCGGCCTGCCGCAGCGACAGGGGCTTGCGGCTGCGCGCCAGGGGATTGCCCAGGGGCAGGGCCAGGCAGTAGGGATCGTCGATGCAGGCGGCCATCTCCGCGGGCTGGCTGTCCTCACCGGGGCGGGCGATGCCGAGATCGATTTCCTTGTTGTGCAGGGCCTGCACCTGCTGCGAGGTGATCATCTCGCGCACCTCGACGTTCACCGCCAGCTTCTCGTCGGCCAGGCGCTGCAGCAGGCCCGGCAGGACCGAATGGATGGTGGACGGCACCAGACCCAGGCGCAGGATGGCGCGCTGGCCGGCCTGCCGCTCGCGCGCACGCACGGTGGCCTGCTGGGCACGCGCCAGGATGGCGCGCGCATCCTCCAGGAACGACGCGCCGGCCTGGGTCAGCCGCACCCCGCGGGGCTGGCGCGTGAACAGGCTGGCCCCCACCTCCTCCTCGAGCTGCCGGATCTGGGCCGAGAGCGGCGGCTGCGCGATGAACAGTTTCTGCGCGGCGCGGCTCACGCTGCCCTGCTCGGCCACGGTGACGAAATAGCGCAGATGCCTCAACTCCATGCCCACCTCTATTCATATGTTAAACATATGACTTTTATACCAAATCAGTCTTTGACGTATAGATCTCAGAGATCGACACTGCGGACCAGTTCCACCCCGACCTTCGAAGCACCCCATGCAATCCCTGCGCAAGCTCCGCTCCGGCCCCGGCCTGACCCTCCAGGACATCGACCTCCCGCCCACGCCCGGTGCGGGTGAGGTCCTGCTGCGGGTGCAGTCCGCCGGCGTGTGCGGCACCGACCTGCACATCGACGAATGGACCCCCAGCTACCACTTCGTGACGGCGGCCCTGCCCGTGACGGTGGGCCATGAATTCAGCGGCTTGGTCATGGCCTGCGGCGCGGGTGTGCAGGGCCTGACGCAGCGCCAGCTCGTGGCCGTGCGCCCCTCGGTGGTCTGCGGCCAGTGCGAGGCCTGCCTGGCGCAGAACCCTGACGCCTGCGTCCAGCGCCGCGGCATCGGTGTCACACGCGACGGCGGCTTTGCGCCCTGGGTGCTGGTGCCGGCACGCAACTGCGTCACCATTCCGCCGGGCGTGGATGCCGAGATTGCGGCATTGACCGAACCCCTGACGGTCAGCCACGAGGCGGTACGGACGGGCAACGTGCAGCCCGGCGACCGCGTGCTGGTGCTGGGCCCCGGCAACATCGGCCAGGGCATCGCCCTGCTCGCACGCCATGCCGGCGCCCGCCAGGTGGTCGTGGCCGGCCATGGCGACACGGCGCGGCTGGCCGTGCTGCGCGCCATGGGCTTCCACGACCTGGTCGATTTCGCCGGGCAGGGAGGCATGGAACAAGGCCTGGCGCCCTACCTGCGGGAGGGCAAGTTCGACGTGGTGATCGAAGCCACGGGGGCGCCCTCCGTCATC
The DNA here is from genome assembly GCF_054780335.1 of Curvibacter fontanus. Classification (NCBI taxonomy): domain Bacteria; kingdom Pseudomonadati; phylum Pseudomonadota; class Betaproteobacteria; order Burkholderiales; family Comamonadaceae; genus Curvibacter; species Curvibacter fontanus. Next base: position 23,551 of record NZ_BAAGWN010000004.1, on the reverse strand, counting down.
GCCCCGGCCCTGCAGGCGCTCAGGACACACGGCATCCTGGTCATCACCGGCATCCACGCCGCACCGGTGCCCATCGACCTCACGGCCCTGGTCCGCCGGCACCAGCAGATCCGCGGCTCCTACCGGGCCCCCGAGAAAAACTGGCCCCTGGTGGTGGACTACATGCGCAGCCACCAGGACACCCTGCGCCACATGATCACCCACCGCCTGCCGCTCATGCAGGCCCTGGAAGGCTTTGCGCTGGCCCGCAGCAAAACAGCCACCAAGGTCATGATCCACCACCCCGACACCGCCACCGAGCCGCTCAGCGCATGACACAGCCCAGCGCCACGGCCTTCCTGGCCCTGTGGAACAGCGTCAGCAGTGCCCGGCTGCAGCCGGAGTACGAGGTCTGGCACACCTTCGAGCACGTGCCCGAGCGTGTGGGCCTGCCGGGCTTTGTGGAAGCGCGGCGTTACCGCGCGCACGCCGATCGCCCCGGCGATGCACCGCGCTACTACACCTGCTACTGGCTGAACTCCCTGGCCGCGCTGGAGACACCACAGTACCGTGACGTCTTCACGCACCCCACACCCTGGTCGGCGCGCATGCGTGGCGAGCTGCGTGAATTCCTGCGCCTGCCCTGCACGCTGCAAGGGACTTACGGCCCCTCCGGCGCCGCGCAGCTGGCCACGCTGCAGCTGCGCAGCCGGGCCCCGGACTTTCCGGCCGCCGCCGCCGGGTGGCTGCGGGAGCAGGTGCAACAGGCCCGTGTCGTCCGCGCCAGCTGGGGCAGCGTGGGCAACAGCGCAGAATTTCCCCTGACAAACCAGCTCGGCAGCGATGCAGAGCTGACACCGGGTCATGGCCATGTCGTGATGCTCGAAGGACTGGACCGCGCAAGCCTGCAGCAAGCCGCAGACGCGATGGCCCGCGCCACATCTCCCGAGTGGCAACTCGCATCGCCCCCCGCCTTTTTCGAACTGCTCAGCCTGGTGCGCCAGAACGAGCTGGACCCGCCGACCGGCCCCCGCCCCGTGGCCCGCATGGATTTATTCAGCACATTCCAAACAGGAGACGACGCATGACACGCCAGAAACGCCCCTTCCTCGCCAGCGCACTGCTCGGCCTCGCCCTGCTGCCCCTGTGGGCCCAGGCCCAGAACGCCGAGGCCTGGCCCAGCAAGGCGCTGCGCATCGTCGTGGGTTACCCCAGCGGCTCCTCGCCCGACGTACAGGCACGGCTGCTGGCCGAGCCGCTGTCACGTGCCCTGGGGCAGCCGGTCATCGTGGACAACAGGCCCGGCGCCGGCGGCAATATCGGCGCAGACGTGACCGCCAAGGCCGGCGATGGCCACACCATCGGCGTGATCGGCAACGGCCCGCTGACGAGCGCGAAATTCCTCTACGCCAAGCTGCCCTACGACCCGCAGAAGGATCTGGCGCCGATCGCCCTCATCGGCAGCGCCCCGCTGGTCTGGGTGGCGACCCGATCCGCCAAGCCGATGACGGCGGCCGATTACATCGCGCAGGCGCGCGCCAGCGGCGACAAGCTGGCCTACGGCTCCATCGGCGCCGGCTCGGGCGGCCATCTGGGCATGGAACTCGTCAAGGAAAGCCTGGGGCTCAATCCCCTGCACGTCCCCTTCGCAGGCGGTCCCGCCATCCTCAACGCCATGCTGGGCGACCAGGTGCAGATGACGCTGCTGCCGGGCTCGACCGTCATGCCGCTGGTGCAGTCGGGCAAGCTGCAGGCCATCGCCGTGACCTCGGCCACGCGCAGCACGCTGCTGCCGGACCTGCCCTCCATGCAGGAGCTCGACGCCAAGGGCGTCGACATCGAGGTCTGGAATGCCGTCATGGCCCCGGCCCAGATGCCGGCCGCGCACCAGGCCCGGCTCAACAGCGAACTGGCCAAGATCCTGCAGTCGCCCGAGATCAGCCAGAAGCTGTTCCAGCAGGGCTGGAAGGTGGGCGACACGTCGGCCGGCGCGCTGGCCCAGCGCATCAAGAGCGATACGACGCTTTATGGCAAGCTGATCGCCAGGAAGAACATCAAGATCGACTGAGCCCCGCGCTCAGTCCCGCACACGTCCGCGCAGGGCCTTGGTCTCGGAGCGCTGGCTCTTGCCTTCGAGCCGGCGTTGTTTGGAACCATAAGTCGGCTTGGTGGCACGGCGCGTCTTGGGCGGCCGGGCCACGCTGTTGACCAGCTCGTGCAGGCGGGAAAAGGCATCGAGCCGGTTCAGGTCCTGGCTGCGGTGCTGCTGCGCCTTGAGGACCAGCACGCCCTCCTGGGTGATGCGGCTGTCGCGCAGGGCCAGCAGGCGTTCCTTCACGTCTTCGGGCAGGGAGGAGGCCGGGATGTCGAAGCGCAGGTGCACCGCGCTGGAGACCTTGTTGACGTTCTGGCCGCCGGCCCCCTGGGCGCGGATGGCGCTGATCTGCACTTCGTCTTCGGCCACCTGCAGCGGTGCGGGCATGGTCATGGCAGGAACGGCCCGGTCTCAGCCCGGCGCCTGGCGGCTCACTTCTTCTCGGTCAGCTGCACCAGGCCGGCGATGGCCAGGGCGTAACCATTGATGCCGAAACCAGCCATCACCGCCTTGGCCACCGGCGAGATCCAGGACTTGTGGCGGAACTCCTCGCGCGCGTGCACATTGCTGATGTGCAGTTCGATCAGCGTCACGCCCGCACCCTTGATGGCATCGTGCAGGGCAATGCTGGTGTGGGTGTAGGCGCCGGCGTTGAGGATGACACCCAGCAGCTTGCCGGCGGCCTGCTGGCGGCCGGCCTCATGGATCCAGTCGATCAGCTCGCCCTCGTGGTTGCTCTGGCGGAAATCCAGCTGGAGCGCATTGGCGGCGCAGGCGCGTTCGCAGAGTTCCTGCACGTCGGCCAGGGTCTGCGAGCCATAAACGGCGGGCTCGCGTGTGCCGAGCAGGTTGAGGTTGGGGCCGTTGAGGACGAGTGCGGTTTTCATGGAAATTTTTCCCGGTCTTGGATCGTTGAATTGTGCCACCGGGGAGGGTGTTCATGGCTCGGCTACCATTCGACGACAAGAATCACGAGGAAGACCGCATGACCACCCCCAAGCTGCATGAACTCGGCGCCACCCAGGCCGCCGCCCTGCTGGCGCGGCGCGAACTCAAGGCCGAAGACCTGGTGCGCGCCTGCCTGGAACGCGTGGCCGCACGCAACGACGACATCCACGCCTTCGTGCACCTCGACGCCGTCTCGGCCCTGGCCCAGGCCCGCGCGCTGGACAACGGCCCCGTGCGCGGCCCGCTGCACGGCCTGCCCATCGGCGTGAAGGACATCTTCGACACCAGCGACCTGCCCACGGGCTACGGCTCGGCCGTCTATGCCCACCACCGCCCGGTGGCCGACGCGGCCAGTGTGGCCCTGTGCCGTGAGGCCGGCGCCGTGGTGCTGGGCAAGACCGTCACCACCGAGTTCGCCTATTTCACGCCCGGCCCCACCGTCAACCCGCGCAACGCCCTGCACACGCCGGGCGGCTCGTCCAGCGGCTCGGCCGCCGCCGTGGCCGACCACATGGTGCCGCTGGCCCTGGGCACGCAGACGGCCGGCTCCATCATCCGCCCGGCCGCCTACTGCGGCGTGGTGGGCTACAAACCCAGCCTGGGCCGCGTGGTGGGCGCCGGGGTGAAGAGCCTCTCGCCCACCATGGACGTGATCGGCGGTTTCGGCCAGGGCGTGCGCGACGTGGCCCTTCTGGGCGCCGTGCTCACCGGCGACCTGCGCCTGCTCGGCACGCACGAGCACGGCACGCTGCGCATCGGCCTGGTCCCCTCGCCGTCCTGGCCGCAGGCCGACGCCGACACCCAGAAAGCCTGGGAACGGGCCACGCAGGCCCTGGCCAAAAACTGCGATGACTGCCGGGACGTGGCCTTGCCGCAGGACTTCGGCGAACTGATCCAGCTGCAGAAGGACGTGATGACCTTCGAGATGGCACGCTCGCTGAGCTTCGAGCGCCTGCGCCACCGCGAAGCCCTGAGCCCCGCGCTGCTGGCCCTGCTGGACGCCGGCAGCGCCATGGACGGCGCCGCGCACGCGGCCCGCCTGCAGCGCACGGCCGAATGGCGCCTGCGCATCGACGCCCTGTTCGAGCGGCACGATGTGCTGCTCACCCCCAGCACCACGGGCGCGGCGCCCGAAGGTCTGCAAGCCACCGGCGACCCGCTGTTCTGCCGCAGCTGGTCCCTGCTGGGCCTGCCGGCCGTGCACCTGCCCTTTGCCACCGGCGCCAAAGGCCTGCCCGTGGGCCTGCAGCTGGTGGGCCGCATGGGCGAAGACCACAAGCTGCTGGCCGCCGCGCTGCGCATCCATGAACGCCTGATGTACTGAGCCCCCATGAGCCAGACGGATATGACACCACGCGCCGCCCTGGAGGCCCTGCTGGGCCGTCACTCCCTCGGGCCGCGCTGGATGGTGACTCCCGGCCCCGGCCCCGAGGAACTGGCGCTGGCCGTGCAGGCCGCGCTGCGCGCGCCCAACCACGGCCGCCTGCAGCCCTGGCGCGTAGTGACGATCAGCGCAGCGCAACGCCCGGCCCTGGCCACACTGTTTGAGCAGTTCGCGCGCGACGCGGGCAAGAGCGAGGAAGACGTGGCGGCCGAGCGCGAGCGCGCCTGGAACGGCCCGGTGCTGCTGGCCTGGGTGGTGCGCATCGACACCAGCGTGGCCAAGGTGCCGCCGCACGAGCAGTGGATCTGCGTGGGCGCGGCCATGGGCAACTTCATGAACGCACTGCACATCATGGGCTACGGCGCCAAGATCCTCAGCGGCCGCAAATGCCAGCACCCGGCACTCGTCAACGCCTTCTGCAAGGAGGGCGAGCAGTTGGTGGGCTTCACCTGCATCGGTACGCCTACGCGGGAACTGGAGCCGCGTGAAAAGGACGAGGCCGCCACACGGCTTTCAGGCTGGGCGGGCTAACAAGCGCCAGACCCGCCAGGCACAGAAAGCCGCCAGCAGCGCGCACACCGTGCAGGCCCAGAACACGGCAGGCAGGCCCAGGCGGCTGCTGATCACGCCGCCCGTGAGACCGCCCAGCACCCCGGGCACGCCATAACCCAGCGTGACATACAGCGCCTGGCCGCGCCCGCGCAGCCGCCCCGGGAAGTGGTGCGAAAGCAGCGCGGTACACGTCGTGTGGTGCGCGGCAAAGGTGAAGGCGTGCAGGCACTGGGCGAACAGCAGCACCGGCCAGACGGACGCCCATCCGGCCGTGAGCCCCATGCGCACGGCCGTGAGCAGCGCGCACAGCAGCAGCCAGGCGGTGAGGCTCAGGCGCGGCAACCAGCGGCCCTGGGTGTAGAACCAGACGATCTCCACGATCACCGAGAGGCCCCACATGAGGCCGATCACGGCCTTGCCGTAGCCCAGCGCGTCCAGGTGCAGTGAGAAATAGATGTAGAGCCCCATGTGCGCCAGCACATGGAAAAAAGCCGAAGCGAAGAACCATTGCACCGCGCGCTGGCGCAGCACGGGCCGCAGCGAGGGCCTGGGTTGGTGCTCCGTGTGTTCTTCCTTGAGATCCGGCAGACACCAGGCGCTGATCGTGACCAGGGCCAGGGAGCCCACGGTCCAGGCCGGGAAATGCCCCAGGCCCCAGACCTCGAACCAGGCTCCGGCCGCAAAGACCGTGACCAGGAAACCCAGCGACCCCCACAGGCGCACACGGCCGTAGCGCTTGGCATCAAAGGCGCCGCCCGTGCTCACGAGGTGGGCCAGCGCGGCCTCGCTCATGGGCATCATGGCGCTGGTGTGCAGGAAGACGATGAAGAGCACCCCGGCCAGCCAGGCCGTGCCGCCCTCCACCCACAGGCCCAGCGAGACCAGCAGCGCCACCGTGGCCGCGTAACGCAGCAGCTTGACGCGTTCGCCCGTGTGGTCGCTGATCCAGCCCCAGGCCAGGGGCCCGACCAGGCGCGTGGCAGGCGGCACGATCATCAGCAGGCTCAGCGTCATCAGGCTGTAGCCGAGATCCTTGAGCCAGAGCGGCAGATAGGGGTTGAAAAAACCGATGTGCGCGAAGTAGCTGGCCGACAGGGCCGAGAAGGGCAACATCTGCCGGCGAAGGGAGGTACTCACCGCACAGCCTCCACGCCATGCGCTGCGGCGCGAGCGCCTTCAGGCGGCCGGGCGGCGTTCATGCCCAGCCTATTTCTTCTTCTCGCTCCAGAGCACGCCGCCTGTGGCCCAGTCGGACTTCTTGATGTCGGTCAGGATCACGTCCACCGCCTCGGGCGAGGTGCCCAGGGTCTTGACGGTGGCCTCGGTGATGGCCTTGACGAATTCCTTCTTCTGCTCGGGCGTGCGGCCTTCGAACATCTCGACGCGGATGGTGGGCATGGTCTTGCTCCTGGGTGGGTGGTTCAGTTCTTGTATGAGGGATCGAGCCTGTCGAGGCGACGCAGCAGGGCCGGCCATTCGGCATCGCCATCGCGCTCGCTGCCATCGCCGACCCACTGGGCATAGGTCTTGGCCGCCACCTCGTCGTCGGCCACGCACACCCGGCCACCCGTGGCGGCCATGGCGCGCAGCTGGGCGCGCGCGGCGCGTTCCAGGTGGTGCATGAGCATATAGGCCTCGGCCACGCTGCGGCCCACGGTCAGCGTGCCGTGGTTTTCCAGGATCAGGCCATCACGCTCGCCCAGGCTGCGCACCAGGCGCCGCCCCTCGGCCGCACTGAGGGCCAGGCCTTCATAGGCATGCCGGCCCAGGCGGCCGTGCAGGCGCATGGCGTGCTGCGTCGTGGGCTGCAGGCCCCCGGGCAGCATGGCCAGGGCCAGGCCCCATTCGGTGTGCAGATGCAGCACGCAGCGCGCGCTGGCGCGCGCCGCATGGATGGCGCCGTGGATGGCGAAACCCGTGGGATTGACCTGGTAGGGCGAATCGTCCAGCTTCTCGCCGCGCGTGTTGACCTTGACCAGCTTGGACGCGGTGACCTCGTCGAACAGCAGGCCGTAGGGATTGATCAGGTACACGCCCTCTTCGCCCGGCACGGCCGCCGAGATGTGGGTGTAGATGGTGTCGTCCCAGCCGCTCAGCGCGGCCAGGCGGTAGGCTGCGGCCAGATCGACGCGCGTGGCGCGTTCGGCCTCAGTCATCTTCCGGGCCGACATGCTTACACAGAGCCGGGGATCGGCGGCACAGGCAACTGCACGTCACCGCACTGGGCGCGGTGACGCAGCGCGTGGTCCATGACGACCAGGGCCAGCAGGGCCTCGGCTATCGGCGTGGCGCGGATGCCCACGCAGGGGTCGTGGCGGCCCTTGGTGATGAGCTCGGTCGCCTGGCCTTCGGTGGTGATGGACTCGCGCGGGATCAGGATGGAACTCGTGGGCTTGATCGCGATGGACACTTCCAGGTCCTGCCCCGTGCTGATGCCGCCGAGCACGCCGCCGGCCTTGTTGCCGACGAAACCCTGGGGCGTGAGCGTGTCGCCATGGGTACTGCCCTTGTCGGCCACGGCCGCGAAGCCGGCGCCGATCTCCACGCCCTTGACGGCGTTGAGGCCCATCATGGCGTAGGCGATGTCGGCATCGAGCTTGTCGTAAAGCGGCTCGCCCAGGCCCACAGGCACTTTCGTGGCCGTCACACGCAGGCGCGCGCCGCAGGAGTCGCCGGACTTGCGCAGCACTTCCATGTAGCTCTCCAGCGCGGACACGTCGGCCGCCGGGGCGAAGAAGGGGTTGTTCGGCACGTGCTCCCAGGACTCGAAGGGAATTGCCAGCTCGCCGATCTGCGTCATGCAGCCGCGGAACTCGGTGCCGAATTTCTCCTTCAACCACTTCTTGGCCACGGCACCGGCCGCCACCGTGGGCGCGGTCAGACGGGCCGAGGAGCGGCCGCCGCCACGCGGATCACGTATGCCGTACTTGCGCCAGTACGTGTAGTCGGCGTGACCGGGACGGAAGGTCTGCAGGATCTGGCCGTAGTCCTTGCTGCGCTGGTCGGTATTGCGGATCAGCAGGCAGATCGGTGTGCCCGTGGTCTTGCCCTCGTAGACGCCGGAAATGATCTCCACCGCGTCGGCCTCGTTGCGCTGGGTCACGAACTTGGAGGTGCCGGGGCGGCGGCGGTCCAGCTCGGGCTGGATGTCGGCCTCGCTGAGGCTCATGCCGGGCGGGCAGCCGTCGATCACGCAGCCTATGGCCGGGCCATGGGATTCACCGAAGTTGGTGACAGCGAAAAGATGTCCGAAGGTATTGCCGCTCATGGCTTCGATTATCCCCGACGCCGCTGACCACCTTGGTTCGCCCAGGCACAGCGCTGGAACGGATTGTGCTTGCTGCACTGCGCCATCTGCTTCTACATAGGAGGACAGCATGTTGGACCGTACCGCGACCAAGTTCTCGCATGTGAAACCGGGCGACACCGATTTCGTCTCTGGCGGCTTGCGGGATTTCTTCCTGTACCGGAATCTGGGCATCGCCGACGCCACTCACGGCAAGGTCATTGCGCACCTGGTCAAGGCGAACATGGCACCAGAAAAAGGCACCGGATGGCACCGCCATGAGGCGGATTTCCAGATCGTCATCATGATCAAGGGCTGGGCCCGCTTCATGTACGAAGACAAGGAAACCTTGGTCGAAGCCGGCGACGTGGTCCACCAGCGCCCGGGCATCCGCCACTTCCTCTTCGACTACTCGCCCGATATGGAGTATCTGGAGATCGTCTCCCCCGCAGACTTCAAGTCCATCGATGTGGATCCGGTCTGCCCGATTCCGGACCCGACACCCTGGAAATAGGCACTCGCAGAACATCTCTCTCCGTTTGGCCTGAGCCTGTCGAAGGCATCAGCAAGCGTTTCGACAAGCTCAACGCGAACGGGATGGTTTGGGCGTGGGTTTAAAACTCCGCATCGAGTTCGTCGATGTCGTCCTCTTCGAGCTTGGCTGCGGCCACCCATTCCTGCATGGCGGGCAGTTCCATGATGCGTTTGCAATAGGCCCTGCAGGCGGCATCCAGGGGCACGTCATAGCTCAGAAAGCGTGTCACCACCGGCGCGTACATGGCGTCGGCCATGCCGGGCTGCTTGCCAAAGAGATAGGGGCCCTTGTAGACCCGCAGGCACTCGCGCCAGATCGCGAGCACGCGCTCGACGTCGGCCTGCGCCCGTGACCAGATCTTGAAGCCCGGGAAATGCGCCTTGATGTTCATGGGCAGCGCGGCCCGCATGGAAGCGAAGCCCGAATGCATCTCGCCGCACACCGCGCGGCAATGGGCCCGGGCCTTGATATCGGTGGGCAGCAACCTGGCCTTGGGCTTGATTTCGTGGAGGTATTCGGCAATCGCCAGGGTGTCCCAGACCTTGACGCCCTCGTGTTCCAGCGTGGGCACCAGCATGCTGGGTGCCAGCAACAGCATCTCGGCTTTCATGGCCGGGTCGTCGGGCGGGATCACTTTTTCCTTGAACTCCAGCCCGGCCAGCCTGGCCGACGGTGGAAGGCGAGCGGGACGACATCTGTTCGATCGGGCAGACCGTGGCGGCGCACGATCTGTGCAGCGGCATCCGCCCCTATATGAAAACCCACCACATCCAGACCGGGGTGGGACACTACGGCGTCTTCAGCGGCCGCAAGTGGAACCAGCAGATCTATCCGCGCGTGCGCGAGATGATCCACGCGAGCCTGGGTTAGTGCGATTTCAAGCGTAGAACTTGCGAAGAAATCGTAGCGAGCGGCCCGAGCGCAAGGCGGACGGAGCGCAGCCACCGGAACGTACTTCAGGTACGTGAGGATTCCCAGCACCGCCCAACGCGGCGATCGGGTCGCGCAGTAGATTTATTCGTAAGTTCTCAGAACTTCGAATCGGGGACGTCGTCCTCCGGCCAGTCGCGGATGTAGGCCTTGAGCATCTTGTTCTCGAAGTTCTGGCTGTCCACCACGGCCTTGGCCACGTCGTAGAAGCTGATCACGCCCATGAGCATTTTCTTGTCCATCACGGGCATGTAACGCGCGTGGCGATCCAGCATCATGCGGCGCACCTCGTCAAGCTCGGTTTCCATGGTGCAGGTCAGGGGCGCGTCGTCCATGGCCGTGCGGACCAGGGTCGTGCCCATGCTGCCCTTGTTCCTCACGACCTGCTGGATGACCTCGCGGAAGGTCAACATGCCCACCAGGTCGCCGTGTTCCATGACCACCAAGGAGCCGATGTCCTTCTCGGCCATGGTATTGAGCGCCTTGGCCAGGGGCTCTTCGGGCGTCACGGTGTACAGGGTGCTGCCCTTGACGCGCAGGATGTCGCTGACTTTCATGGTGTGCTCCTCGTGACTCTGTCTGGAGTCGAATATAGCCCACAATAAGACGTAAACCCGCAAGGGGTCAAGAGGGGTTGCGACAGCTGTGGCGCCCCGACACAAGAAGACAGGAGACACCCATGCCCGGCTATTCCGATCCCGGCTTCGACACCCTGGCATTGCACGCCGGGGCCGCGCCCGACCCGACCACCGGCGCGCGCGCCGTGCCTATCCACCTGACGACCTCTTTTGTCTTCGAATCGAGCGACCACGCCGCGGCGTTGTTCAACCTGGAGCGCGCCGGCCACGTCTACAGCCGCATCAGCAACCCCACCAACGCCGTTTTTGAACAGCGCATGGCGGCGCTGGAGGGCGGCATCGGCGCGATTGCCGTGGCCAGCGGCCAGGCCGCCCTGCACCTGAGCATCGCCACCCTCATGGGCGCGGGCTCGCACATCGTGGCCAGCACGGCGCTCTACGGCGGCAGCCAGAACCTGCTGCACTACACACTGCGCCGCTTCGGCATAGCGACCACCTTCGTCAAGCCGGGGGACATCGACGGCTGGCGCAAGGCCGTGCGGCCCAACACCAGACTCTTCTTCGGCGAGACCGTGGGCAACCCGGGCCTGGACGTGCTGGACATCCCGACCGTCTCGACCCTAGCCCACGAGGCCGGGGTCCCCCTGCTGGTGGACTCCACCCTGACCTCCCCCTGGCTGATCAAACCCTTCGAGCACGGCGCCGACCTGGTCTACCACTCGGCCACCAAATTCCTCAGCGGCCACGGCACGGTGATCGGCGGCGTGGTGGTGGACGGCGGCAGTTTCGACTGGGAAGCCTCCGGTCGTTTCCCCGAGTTGAGCCAGGCCTACGAGGGCTTCCACAACATGGTCTTCACCGAAGAATCGACCATCGGCGCCTTCCTGCTGCGCGCGCGGCGCGAGGGCCTGCGCGACTTCGGCGCCTGCATGAGCCCGCACACGGCCTGGCTGATCCTGCAGGGCATCGAAACGCTGCCGCTGCGCATGGCGCGCCACATGAGCAACACCGAGAAGGTGGTGGCCTTCCTGGCCAGCCAGCCTTTTGTGTCGCGCGTGGGGCACCCGCTGCTGGAAAGCCACCCCAGCCACGCCCTGGCGAAAAAGCTGCTGCCACGCGGCGCCGGTTCGGTCTTCAGCTTCGACCTCAAGGGCAACCGCGAGCAGGGCAAGAAGTTCATCGAGACGCTCAAGCTCTTCAGCCACCTGGCCAATGTGGGCGACTGCCGCAGCCTGGTGATCCACCCCGCCTCCACCACCCACTTCCGCATGAGCGACGAGGCCCTGGCCGGCGCCGGCATCTCGCAGGGCACGATACGCCTGTCCATCGGCCTGGAAGACCCGGACGATCTGATCGAGGACCTCAAACGCGCCTTGAAGGCCGCCGAAAAAGTATGACCCCCTGTGCCGGCCTGCGGCCGTCTTCCCCCTAAGGGGGACGCCACCAGCGGCCCGGCGCAGCCGGTTCCGCGGTGGCCGCTGGAATAAGACCCGGCGGACCTGCGGATTTTCCGACCTCCAACTGGAAACCCACTCATGGAAATCACAGTCAACGGCGCCCAGACCTACTGCTACACCGGCGGCAAGGCCTCCGACCCGGCCAAACCCACCGTCGTGATGATCCACGGCGTGCTCAACGACCACAGCGTCTGGGGCCTGCAGAGCCGCTACCTGGCCCACCACGGCTGGAACGTGCTGGCCGTGGACCTGCCGGGCCACTGCCGCAGCGCCGGGGAGGCCCCGTCTTCGGTGGAAGAAGCGGCCGACTTCATCACTGCTCTGCTCGACACAGCCGGTGTGCAGCGCGCGGCCCTGGTGGGCCACAGTTGGGGCTCCTTGATCGCGCTCGAAACAGCCTCACGCCTGAAGGAGCGCATCAGCCATCTGGTGCTGGTGGGCACGGCCTGGCCCATGAAGGTCTCGCAGTCCCTGCTCGACGCCGCGCTGAACGAGCCCGAGAAGGCGCTGAAGATGATCAATGTATTTTCACGCAGCACCCTGGCCGCCCCGCCCTCCTCGCTCGGCCCGGGCACCTGGGTCTACGGCAGCAGCCTGGCCCTGGGCCGGCGCGTGCTGGCCAGCAACAAGGCCGTCAACGTGTTCCATCGCGGCTTCCAGGCTTGCGACCGCTATGCGAATGGCGAACAGGCCGTGGCGCAGATCAGCTGCCCTGTGCTCTTCCTGCTGGGCACCCAGGACCAGATGACCCTGGCAAAGTCAGCGCAGGGACTGATCGCCAAGGCGCGTGAAACCGGGAAGAAGGTAGAGGTGGTCGAGCTGGCTGTGGGTCACCACCAGATGACCGAAACCCCGGACGAGACGCTGGCCGCGATCAAGGGTTTTCTCGGCGCCTGACAGGCTTCAGAACCCGACCCGGCCCCACAGAAACAGGATGTTGCCAAAGCCCATGCCTCCGGGCATGAAGGCCGCGTTGACGGCAACTTTCCCGTAGTTGATCGAGGCAATCGGCAACACAGCCGGGATCGGGGTGTAGCTTCTGATGTCCGCGCGTGCCGTCACGAAAACGGTGTAGCCCAGCCCGGCATGCAGCCCCTCGCGCGGGCCCCAAAGCCATTGGTGACCGTAGCCCACGATGGGTTGCAGCTTGCTGTGCGAGTCGAGAAAAAGCATGCCGTAAAGGCCGTTCCAGCTGCCGGATTCGTCGTGGCGGCTGCGCCCATACCCCAGGCCCCAGGTGTTCTCGCGATAGGTGTTAATCGCTTCGTCCGAATAGGCGTAGGGCAGATGGAAGGTATGAAAGGGCAGGTAAAGATCATGCTCCCCCTCGTTCCAGGTGTCGGTCAGGCGTTTGCAGATCTGGCCCGAAATGGAAGCCGTGTCGTCGCATGCGGCGTGCGCCGGGACCAGGGTGCACAGTGACAGGAAAAGCGCGAAAAAACCGGTGCGAAGAGTAGACAAGCTGGAAGCCTCCATGGGATACCCGGCTCACCGGGCGAAACGGGTCTGTGGGTCTGTACCGGCAAGCGTGCAGATCGCTGGGGCCGTCACCGCTCCAGAAAGAAAAAGGGTCGCCGCCAGCGTTGACCCGGGCGCAGGATCTCACTTGCCGGCCATCAGGCGGGCCATGGCCTGGTCGGCATCGGCCTTGAGCGGGCTGTTGGGGTAGGTCTTGGCAAACTCGGTGAAAGCCGCCTGCGCCTGATCCTTCTGGTCGGACTCGACCAGGGCCATGGCCTTCTGGAAAGCCGTCAGCTCGTCGGAGTCGATCGACTGGGGCTTGGCTTCACCTTTCCAGTAGACATCACCGGCCTCGACGGCCGCGCCGCGCACCCCGCCCACGGCCGTGGTGCTGGCCAGCTTCTTCTGCGGCGTCATCTGCTCGACCTTCATGCGCAGGCGTTCCCAGAAGCCGCTCCAGGAATCGGCCTTGCCCTTGTCGGCGCTCTGGGCATGGGCGCCGAACAGGCTCAGGGCCAGCAGGGCAGTGATCAGTTTCTTCATGGCATAACTCCTAGGTTGCTCTCGCGGGCCGACGGAACCCGGCTCCGAACTGGCGCCCCGCCCATCTTTGATCAGAGTATGAGCGCATGTGTGCTGAATTCAAACCGGGCGCCCATCGATCTGCGCCTGAGTGTCTACTTTTTCTCACGCTGGGCTGTCGCCGGGCGGGCCCGGGTGGGGGAGGACAGGGCGTTCATGAGTTCCAGGCTCAGGGCCTTGTACTTGTTGGCCATGGCCGGGTCCACCTTCTGGGCCTGCGTGAAGGCCTCCTTGGCCTTGTCCACGTTCTTCGTGGCCTTGTAGGCCTGCGCGAGATTGACCAGGATCTCCGGGTCCTTCGGGTCGGCCCTGCTCGCGTCCGTGTACCACTTCTGCGCGTCGGCGTACTGGCTGTCCAGCATGTGCAGATTGCCCAGATTGTTCAGGGCTGCGGCATTGCGCGGCTGGCTGTCCACCACCTTGCGGAAGTACTTGCGCGCCTCGGCGCGGTCGCCCTGGCGCGCCAGGATGATGCCCGCCTGCAGGTGCGCCTCCAGATCGGACGGGTTCCTCTGGATGGCCTGCAGGTAGCGCCTCGTCAGGGTCTGCGAGCTGATCTTGAGTACGGAGAGCAGATCACCGGGGAAGTTGCGTTCGATGACTTCGCGGCTCACCGCCGGCGCGCGCCAGGGGTCCTCGGGCAGGCCGGCGGGCTTGAATTTTTCCCAGGCCTCGTGCACGTCGAACACGGCAAACCCTTCCTTGCCCTTGTCACGGTAGTAGGTGGCGGCGCCGATTTCCCAGGCCTTGATGAAGGACTTGCCCACCAGCGTGGCCTCCACCGGAATCCACAACATGCCCTCGTGCACCACGTACATCTCGTTCATGGTGTAGCCGTCGGAAGTGGCCTCCACCCCGGTGGCAAACATCATGAGCATGTGGCCCGGCACCAGCAGCACGCGGGTGGGGATGCCCAGGCTCTCCAGCGCGGCCGCGTACAGGGCCACCAGGTCGTCGCAGTCACCCGAGCGGCGCTGGATAGTCTCGCGCGGGTACTGGATGTAGTCCACGTAGTCGACCTTGTTGGAGGTGACCTGATAGGGATTGATCGGGTCCTGCACATAGGTCACGCCCAGCGCGCCCAGGGTGTTGAACAGGGCCGCGGCCAGCTGGGTCGGTTCCTTGTTGGCGCCGAACTCGGAGGCCACCGAGCGCGAGAAATTGATCAGCAGCGGATCCTTGGGCGTCACGAAAGCGGCATAGCGGCTGCGCTCCTCCCAACCCATGCGGTGCTTGTCGTAGATGTTGATGGTCTTGATCTGGCTGTAGACCCGGGGCTGGCCGTTCTCGAAATAGCTGGCCTCCAGCTTGGCCTGCACCGGCGTGTCCTCGGTCAGCGTGAGGATGTTGTTGTTGAACACGGCCTTGAGCACCACCTCGCGGCTGGCGCCGGGCTCCAGCACGGGGATGCGCTGCTCGGTCGGGAAGTCCATGAAGTTGTTCAGCACGAAGCTGACCTTGATGTCGTTCATGGTCGAACGCGTGTTGTTGCTCAGCCTGATGGCGCCCACGCCATCCCTCTCGTAGAGCTTGTAGCTGTTGGAGAAGACGTTGTGCAGCTGGCCGGCGTCAATCTCCAGCGGCACGCGGTTGTCGACCAGTGTGCTGGCCGACACGGCCTGTTTCTCGGACTCCACACCGTCCGCGCTGCGCGCAGCCAGCCAGAAAGTGTAGGCCGTGCCGGGATTGAGGTTGTCGCGCTGGAACTCGGGCGCGGCGGTCTCGGCCAGCTTGCTGAACTTCTCGCCATCCTTCTGGTAGACCACATAAGCCGTGACCAGCTTGTTGTCCAGCGCCTTCCAGCTGATGCGAATCCGCGCCGTGGCGGCCTCGGCCTTGATCTCCTGCAGGGGCGGCGGCGTGTACTTCAGCGCCGCACCGGTCACGACCGGGCCGGGCAGGCCTTCCTGGCCGCTGGTCGTGGCGGCGGCCACACGGTAATGGAACGTCTCATCAGGCTTGAGCTGGGCGTCGATGTACTGCGCGCTCGGGCTGCTGCCGATGCGCACAAAGGGCCCGGCCTCGCTGGCCGCGCGGTAGACGTGGTACTGGCTCACATAGGCCAGCGGCGAAGCAGCCCAACGCAACGCCACGGCGTGGACCGCCGGCTGCGCGGCCAACTGCTGCGGTGCGCGTGGTTTGTACTGGGTGCTGAACAGTTGCAGACGCGGGCCACCGCGCTCGGCAATGTAGAGGCTGCTGGCGTCACGCAGAGCCATGGCGTCGGCCTCGGAGAGTTCGCCGTTCTCCTTGCCGGGCGCCGCGAAGCTGCGCAGCAGGCGGCCCTCGAAGCTGTAGACGCGCACACGGTCGCTGTCCAGCACGAACAGCTCCTCCTGCGTGACCAGCAGGGCCTGGGGCCGTTCCAGCTTCTCGGCGAGACTCGCCGGGTCGTTGCCGAACTCGCGCAAGGGTTCACCCGCGGCCGAATACACCGTGATCGCGTTGCGATTGTTGTCGAGCACGTAGAGCTGGTCCTGGGCGTCGATGGCCAGGGCCGAGGGACGGCCGAGCTTCTCGCGCACACCCTTGTCGATCACCTTGAAGAACACACCGTCGGCGCTGAAGCCCTGGATGCGGCCATTGCCGCTGTCGGCGACATAGAGGCTGCCATCGCTGGCGATGACAAAGTCGTTCGGGCTGTCGAGCTGGCCGTTGCGGCTGCCGCCGCTGCCCACCGTGAGCACCGGGTTGCCGGCTGCATCGAGCTTGTGCAGGCGCGCGCGGTTGCGCTCCAGCACCCAGAGCGCGCCGGCCTTGTCGATGGCCAGGGCCGTGGGGCTCAGGTCCTTGAGCGGCATGTCCTGGGCCACCCCGTCCTTGATGCGCAGCAGGGCCGGCTTGTCGCGCGCCACGGCGTACAGCGTGTCCTTGCCGTCCCAGGCCATGCGCCCTGCCGCCACGTTGAGGCTTTGCTG
Source organism: Curvibacter fontanus (assembly GCF_054780335.1). NCBI lineage: Bacteria > Pseudomonadati > Pseudomonadota > Betaproteobacteria > Burkholderiales > Comamonadaceae > Curvibacter > Curvibacter fontanus. Next base: position 6,846 of record NZ_BAAGWN010000004.1, on the reverse strand, counting down.
CCAGCGCACATAGGGCACGGCCGTCTGCCGGGGCGTGAGCGCAATGGCGGGCGCCACACCGGTGCGGAAGTGGTGCACCAGGCCGCGCTCGCGGTCCCCCACATAGACATCGGCGCCGGCCAGCGCCAGGCCGGCCAGGCTCATGAACTGGGCGCGCCCGTCGCCACGCGAACCGAAATAGCTGACCATACGCCCGCTGGCGTCGTATTTCTGCACGGCATACCCTTCGGCATCGGCCACGTAGACCCCGTCGTGCGCCATCTGCAGGGCCACCGGCTTGCCGTTCTTGGGCAGCAGGCGCAGATGGCTGCCGTCCTGCGCATAAACCTTGACCTGCGACTTGTCACTGAACAAGCCGCCCGACGCGTCGAGCACGTAGATCTGGCCCCGCGGGTCCACCGCCACCGCCGCCGGCTTGTCCAGCCTGTAGGGCACCTTCTGCTCGTCCAGCCCCTTGTTGGCCGGGGCGCTGTCGATGGGCAGGGTGGAGAGAAAAACCCCGTTGTCGCCGTACATCTGGATGCGACGGTTGCCGGTGTCGGCCACGTAGACGATGCCGCCGGCAAAAGCGATACCCTGCGGCGAGGACAGGCCGCCCTCACTGCTGCGGCCGCCGAAACGGCCCTTGTACTTGCCATCCAGGCCGTACATCACGACGCGGTTCTCATCGCTGTCGAGTACATAGGCGGTGTCCTCGGACACCGCCACCGCCTCGGGCTGACCCAGCAGGGCGCGGCCTTCGGCGTCCTTGGCCTGCAGGCTGAACAGCAGCTGGCCGTTCTGGCCGGCGTCGAGCACGTCGACCTGGCCGTTCTTGCGCGCTACAAACAGGCGATTGCCCCCCATGCCCAACAGCTTGCGGGTCTCGGTGGCCTGCAGGAAACGCACGTACTCGACCCGGCCGGGCGCCGGGCTCTGCGCCAGCACGACGCCCTGCAGCAGCAGGGCCAGGGCGGCGATGGTGATGAGACGCATGGTGTCTGTCCTCTGGTATGTCGCGCCTGGCCGCCATGGGCCAGGTCCTCTTTTTCGCTACAGCCTTACTTGTCCTGCCGGTTGAACACGCCATCCCAGTCGGTGGAGACGGGCGCCGCCTTGAACTGCAGGCAACGCTCCAAATATAGCCGGCTCGGGATGTCGTTGGGGTACTCGGCGAGGATGGCCAGGAAGGCCTGTTCGGCCGCGTCCCAATGCCGCTGGCGGAACTGGACCAGAGCGGTGGCGAACCGGGTTTCCAGCGGATCCTCCTGGGCCTGCACCGCACCGCGCAGCTCGTGGATGGCCACGGGTATGTCCTTGCCTGCCACACGCACGCGGTCCAGGCGGCGGAAACGGAAGCTGTCGCAGGTCTTGAGGTAGGTGGCGTCCCCCACCACGAAATCCACGCCAAAGTACTTGGCCATGCCCTCCAGGCGCGCGGCCTGGTTGACGGTGTCGCCGATCACGGTGTATTCCATTTTCTGCCCGCGCGAACCGATGTTGCCGGCCACCACGTCTCCGCTCTGGATGCCGCCGCGGATCACGAAGGGCTCCAACCCCTGCTGATGCCAGCGCGCGTCCAGTTCGGCCATCACCTGCTTCATGGCCAGGGCGCAGGCCACGGCGCGCTTGGCATGGTCGGGCTGGGCCAGCGGCGCCCCCCAGTAGGCCAGGATGCCGTCACCCATGAACTTGTCGACCGTGCCATCGTGCGCATAGATCAGCTGCACCATGGCGGCCAGGTACTCGTTGAGGCGGGACACCACGACCTGGGGTTTGTGCCGCTCGCTGAAAGCGGTAAAACCCTTGATGTCGGTGAACATCACGGTCACCTCGCGGTTGTCGCCACCGATGCGGGCCGCGTCCGGGTTTTTCTCAAGCTGGGTGACCAGCTTGCTGGAGAGGTAGCTGGAGAACATGGCGCGCATCTCGCGCGCATTGCGCTCCAGCACCATGTAACGGAACCCCCCGCCCACCAGCAGGGCCACGGCGGCGGCCAGCGGCGGGTAGACCATGCTGACCCACTGCCCCTGCAGGAAAAGCCAGTAGCTCAGGCCCACGTAGGCCGCCCCCACCAGCAGCACGGTGGGGATGGCGCGCTGCAGGCGCATGCGCGCCGTCAGCCAGAAGCTGAGCGCGCCCATCAGCAGGATCATGATCAGGTCGAACAGGGACTGCAGGCCGGTGCGGTGGATGTAGCGTCCGCTGAGGATGTCGTCGGCCACGGCCGCGTGCACCTCGACCCCGGGCGCATTGGCATGGAAGGGTGTGACCCGCATGTCGTAGATGCCCAGCGCGGTGGCACCCAGGAAGACGGTCTTGCCACGCAGAGGGGTCAGGTCGATGCGGCCGCTCACCACGTCGGCAAAGGCGTAACGCGGGTAGTTGCCGGGCGCGCCGGTGTAGTTGATCCACATCGCGCCATCCGGCCCCACGGGGATGCTGCGCTCGCCCAGCTGCACCCGGAAGGGTTCGGCACTGAACTGCTTCTCGCCCAGGCTCAGCATGGCCGCCATCAGGCCCAGCGAGGGCACGGCCTTGCCGTCGCGTTCGATCTGCAGCAGGTTGCGCCGGTTGACGCCGTCCTCCTCGGGGATCAGGTTGATGTGGCCGATGCCGGCCGCCGCCTGTTCCAGCTGGGGCAGGCTGCCGGTGCTGCCGCTGACGCGGAACTGGCGGTCGAACTCGAAGGTGGTGGCCAGCACCACGTTGCCGGCGCGCCGGATGGCCTCGGCCAGGTCCTGGTCGGTCTCGGCGTTCTCGACCTCGGGGAAAAAGACATCGAACAGGATGGCCTTGGGCTTGGCGGTCTCCAGGCGCTCCAGCAGGCGCACGTACTGCTGGCGGCTCCAGGGAAAACGCCCGAGCTCGGCGATGCTCCTGTCGTCGATGGTGATGATGGCGATGTCAGGGTGCGGCGGGATGGGGCCGCGCAGGCTCTTGAAACGCAGATCGTAGGTGCGCGCCTCGAAACCCTCCAGAAAAGCGTTCTGCCTGTAGTACAGCAGGGTCACCAGCAGCACCGACACGATGGCCAGCAGGATGGATGCCGCGCGCGAGCCGCGCCCCTGCAATGCCTGACCCAGATCCATGCCGTCTCCTATGCCCTGTGTGCTGGTACAGGCCTAGCGTAGCAGCTTGCCGGCCCGCCGTGTATCAGTTCGGTGTCACGGCGCGACGGCGCCGGTCCACCCGGTAGGCCCAGAGCACCAGCAGCCACTGCAGCTGACCGATCCAGGCGATGGCCTCGACGCCGGGCGGCGGGCTGCCCGGCACATCGCCGGCATGGACTGTGAAGAGGAAGAGCACCAGGCCCCAGCGCCCGGCGCCGTCCAGCGCCAGCGTGAGGATCAGAGAAGACCACAGGCGCAAGCCGCGCACGGAGCCGCCCCGGGGCCTCAAACAGGCGCGCATTGGCCCGGGCGTTGTAGCGCGTGAGCATGTGGAGCTGGCGCAGGACGGCGCAGGACATCGCGGGCTGACCTCTGGCAAGGCGGGATGATCGCGGCACTATAACCGGCAGCGCTTGCCCCGCCCGGCCCGCTCTGCAGCTTCATGGGCGACCGGGTCATGTACAAGGACATCTGGACCGGCAAAATCTCTTTCCGAGAACGTTGGTCGCTACTTTTTTGATAGCACATCGCAGAGGCTGAGTTCGTCCAGCCGGCCGCTGCGCCACAGGGCCGCGGTGCTGCCCTCGCGCGGCAGCAGCAGGGCCTGCAGCAGCGGCGCCAGCGGCGTGCGCGCCGGATCGGCCAGCAACACCAGGCGCGGCGGTGCGCCGGGCTCGTCGTCGGCCAGCCGGCCCACCCAGTCCAGTCTCACCAGGGTTTCGGCCAGGGGTTCGAGCTGCAGCGGGTCCACACGCAACTGCCCGGCCAGTTGCATGAGCGTGAGGCCGCGACGCGTGTGCTCGAGTTCCTGCAGCAGTTCCAGCGCGAGCTGGAAACGCCAGCCCGGTCCCGGCGAGCGCCGGGCCACGCCGGCCAGCAGGCTGGGCAGGTAAGCCGCGATCACCGCGCCCAGCAGCACGATGGCCCAGGCCACATAGATCCAGACCAGCAGAATGGGCAAGGTGGCAAAAGCGCCGTAGACCGCCGAATAGGTGGGTACGGCCTTGAGGTAGACGGCCAGCAACTTCTTGGCGATCTCGATGCCGGCCGCGGCAAACAGGCCGCCGGTCCAGGCGTGGCCCCATTTGACGCTGGTGTTGGGCACGTAATGGTAGGTGGCGGCCAGGCCGCCGGCAATCATGAAGAACTCCAGCGTGTCGAGCAGGAAACGCAGCCCGCCCGGCATGCCGCCCACCACATCACGCGAGGCCGTGACGATGTAGGAGGTGATGGTCAGGCTGACCGCCAGCAGCAGCGGCCCCAGGGTGATGGCGGCCCAGTAGACCAGCACACGCTGGCCCAGCGGCCGCGGCCGGCGCACGCGCCAGATGGCGTTGAGCGTGCGGTCGATGGTGAAGACCAGGCTCAGTGCCGTGAAGAACAGGGCCGTCAGGCCGGCCCAGCCCAGGCGGCTGGCCTTGCCGGCGAACTGCGTCAGGTAACCCAGCACCTGGCGCGCGATGTTGTCGGGGATCAGGCTTTCCACCAGCCACTTCTGCAGCACCTCCTGGAACTTGGCGAACATGGGGAAGGCCGTGAACAGGGCCAGCGCCACCGTGACCAGCGGCACCAGGGCGATGGTGGTGGTAAAGGTCAGGCTGCTGGCGGACAGGCCCAGCCGGTCCTCGCGAAAACGTTCACGCAGGGTCAGGGCCGTGTTTTTCCAGGGGAAGCGCGAGAGATCGGCAAGCAAGACTTGCAGGCGAAGGGACAAGCTCATCCCGCTATGATGCCACCTCCATGCAAGCCACCCACACGCCCGCACCCTCCCCCGTCCGGCTCAGCCGCAGCCTGGCCGTGGCCAGCCTGCTGGGGCTGATCCTGCTGGGCCTGGCCTGGGAGCTCTGGCTGGCGCCGCTGCGCCCGGGCGGCTCCTGGCTGGCGCTCAAGGTCCTGCCCCTGTGCCTGCCGCTGGCCGGCTTGCTGAAGAACCGCATGTACACCTACCGCTGGCTCAGCCTGCTGCTCTGGCTCTACTTCACCGAAGGCGTGGTGCGCGCCACCAGCGAGAGCGCCCCGGGCGCCTGGCTGGCCGCGCTGGAAGTGCTGCTGAGCCTGGCCCTGTTCGCCGCCTGCGTGATGCACATCCGCCTGCGCCTCAAGGCGGCCCCCACCCAAACGGATACCGCAACACCATGAGCACCCCCACCGAATTGCTAGCCCAGCTGCGCCAGATCGTCGGCGCCTCCAATGTCCTGACCGAAGGCGACCTCAGCGCCTGGGAGCTCGACTGGCGCAAGCGTGAGCGCGGCCGTGCCCTGGCCGTGGTGCGCCCGGGCTCCACGGCCGAAGTGGCCGCCGTGGTCAAGGCCTGCGCCGTCGCGCGGGTGTCCATGGTGCCGCAGGGTGGCAACACCGGCATGGTGGTGGGCTCCACACCCGACGCCAGCGGTACCCAGGTGGTGCTGAGCCTCACGCGCATGAACAAAGTACGCCAGCTCGACGCCGGCAACCTGACCATCACGGTGGACGCCGGCTGCGTGCTGCAAAGCCTGCAGGAAGAATGCGAGAAAGCCGGTTTCCTGTTCCCGCTGAGCCTGGCGTCCGAAGGCAGTTGCACCATCGGCGGCAACCTGGGCACCAACGCCGGCGGCACGCAGGTGGTGCGCTACGGCAACACGCGTGAACTCTGCCTGGGCCTGGAAGTGGTGACCGCCCAGGGCGAGGTCTGGGACGGGCTGTTGGGCCTGCGCAAGGACAACACGGGCTACGACCTGCGCCACCTCTTCATCGGTTCCGAAGGCACGCTGGGCGTGATCACCGGCGCCACCATGAAACTCTATCCCCTGCCCAAGTCACAACTCACGGCCTTTGCTGCCGTGCCTTCGATGGAAGCCGCGGTACAGCTGCTCGGCCTGGCGCACGAGCATCTCAGCGCGGGCCTGACCGGCTTCGAGGTCATGGGCCAGTTCGCGCTGAGCCTGGTGGTCAAGCATTTCCCGCAGCAACGTGTGCCCTTCTGGCAGGAGTCGCCCTGGTGCGTGGTGCTGGAGAACTCCGACAACGAATCGGAAACCCATGCGCGCGAGCAGTTCGAGCGCCTGCTCGAAGCCGCCATGGAGGCCGGCTGCGTGACCGACGCCGTGGTGGCCGAGAGCATGGCCCAGGCCCACGCGCTGTGGCATATCCGCGAAAGCATTCCGCTGGCCCAGGCCCAGGAAGGCCTGAACATCAAACACGACATCTCGATCCGCGTCTCGCGCATCCCCGAGTTCGTGCGCGAGACCAATGCCCTGCTGCTGCAGAAGTTCCCGGGCGCGCGTCTGGTGACCTACGGCCACCTGGGCGACGGCAATCTGCACTACAACGTGCAGGCCCCCGAAGGCGACGACCAGGCACGTTTCCTCACCGAGGAGGAAGCGCCCATGAACGCCGTGGTCTACGAGGTGGTGGACCGCTACCAGGGATCGATTTCGGCCGAGCACGGCATCGGCAGCCTCAAGGTCGACAAGCTGCCGGATCACAAATCACCCGTGGCCCTGGGGCTGATGCGGGGCATCAAGCATGCGCTGGATCCGCTGAACCTGATGAACCCTGGGCGCATGATCCGCGGTTGACTTTAAGTGCCTGGCTGGCGCGGCAGGCCGGGTCTCGCCCCGGCGGGCGAGGTACTTTTCTTTGCTTCGCTGTATAGACCGGGGACATGGGTAACGGGTGTGCCAGGACATGGGTAACGCTTTCAAGGGTTGCAAGCCCTTGGAGGAAGCCCATGGTCTGGATGGAGAAGAGCACCGTGTCCCTGCGTCAAGAATTC
>NZ_BAAGWN010000003.1:155000-220785 GCF_054780335.1 Curvibacter fontanus | reverse complement strand
CCTTGAGGATGGCGGTGAGCTTGTGCGACTTGTCGCTGATGGCACGCCGTGCCGCCCCCAGGTCCAGCAGCACGGGCGGCCCCATGTCCTGCAGGAAGATGTTGTCGGGCGAGACGTCGCGGTGCAGGGTATCGTTCCGGTGCAGCACGTGCAGGCCCTGCAGCACGGACCAGAGCACGCTGCGCAGCCAGGCTTCCGGCGGGGGGGATGCCATCTGGGCGCGCGCCTGCTTGAGTGTCATGCCGCTGTACAGGGGCATGACCATATAGGCCGTGTTGTTGGCCTCCCAGAAACGGTGGACCTTGACCAGGGAGGGATGGTCGAACTGCGCCAGCAGGCGCGCTTCCGCGATGAAGGACTGCAGGCCGGACTGGTAGGTGGCCTGGTCAGCCGAGGAGCGCACCGACACCGAAGTGCCGTCCAGCCGCGCGGCCAGGGCCGCCGGCATGTACTCCTTGATGGCCACGGCCCGCAGCAGGGAGGTGTCGTAAGCCCGGTAGACCAGGCCGAAACCGCCCACCCCCAGCAGGCCCTGGACCTCGAACTCGGCCAGGCGCGTGCCGGGCGGCAGGGCGTCCACGTGCGACACCGGCTGTGCCGGCCTGGGCGTCGCAGGCTGGACAGGATCAGAGACAATATCGGCCATAACGGATGATTCTTGCATGGAACGCAGGCGTCCCGGACACGGCCGCCCCGTCATTAACATCCTCTTACCATGTTCAGTTACCGCCATGCCTTCCATGCGGGCAACCATGCCGATGTGCTCAAGCACACCGTGCTCATCGCCCTGCTGCGCCACCTGACGCAGAAAGAGGCCGCCCTCACGGTGCTCGACACCCACGCCGGCGCCGGCCTGTACCGGCTCGACAGCGAGTTCGCCGACACCAGCGGTGAAGCCGCCGAAGGCATCCAGCGCCTGCTGGCCTCCGACAGCGAGGAAGCGCTGGCCCCCGCCCTGCAGGATTACCTGGACCTGGTGGCCAGTTTCAACAGCAAGAGCAACTGGCGCGTCTACCCCGGCTCACCCTTCATCATCCAGCGCCTGCTGCGCGAACACGACCTGCTCAAGCTCTACGAGCTGCACCCCACCGATGCCAAGACCCTGGACGCCAATGTGGCGCAGCTCCATGCCGGGCGCCAGGTGGTTGTGCTGCGCGAAGACGGCTTCGGCTGCGTCAGCAAGTTCCTGCCCCCACCCTCGCGCCGCGCCCTGCTGCTGTGCGACCCCAGCTACGAGATCAAGAACGATTACGCGCGCGTGGTGGCCATGGCAACCGAGGCGCTCAAGCGCTTCGCCACCGGCACCTATGCCGTGTGGTATCCCATCATCCCGCGGCCCGAGGCACACGACCTGCCGCGCAAGCTCAAGACCCTGGCCACCAAGCTCGGCAAACCCTGGCTGCACGCCACGCTGACGGTCAAGTCCAGCAAGCTGAGCGTGGCCGCCGCCCAGGGCGAGGCCAAGCGCCCTGGCCTGCCGGCCAGCGGCATGTTCGTGATCAACCCGCCGCACACACTCAAGGGTTTGCTGCAACCGGCGCTGCCGCAGCTGGTCAAGCGGCTGGGCCAGGACCGCAACGCCGGCTTCACGCTGGACAGCGGCGGCTGAGCGGCAGGGCATGCGTGGTGCTCTACCTGAGCCCCATCTATGCCACGCTTCTGGCCTGGCTGGTGCTGGGTGAAGGGCTGAGCGCTTTTCACCTCTGGGGCATGGCCCGGGTGCTGCCCGGCATCGACCTGGTGACGCGCAGCCCTGCCCGCCAAGCGGACGCGCTCAGAGCCCCAGGCGCTTGCAGATCTCCAGCGTGGCTGCGCTCTGGTTCATGCTGTAGAAGTGCAGGGCCGGGGCGCCGCCGGCGCGCAGCTGTTCGCACAGCTCACTCACCACGTCCAGGCCGAAAGCCTTGATCGATGCCGTGTCGTCGCCATAAGCCTGCAGGCGCAGGCGGATCCAGCGCGGAATCTCGGCGCCACAGGCATCGCTGAAACGCATGAGCTGCGTGGAGCTGGTGACGGGCATGATGCCCGGCACCACGGGCAGCTGCACGCCCAGCGCGTCGGCCTCCTCGACAAAACGGAAATAGGCGTCGGCGTTGTAGAAATACTGCGTGATGGCCGAGTCGGCGCCGGCCCGGGCCTTGGCCACGAAGGCCTGCAGATCGGCCGCCGGTGACTTGGCCTGCGGGTGCACTTCCGGATAGGCCGCCACCTCGATGTGAAAATAGTCACCGGTCTCGGCACGGATGAAGGCCACCAGATCGCTGGCGTACTGGAACTCGCCGCCGGCGCCATAGCCGCTGGGCAGGTCGCCGCGCAGCGTGACCAGGCGCCTCACGCCCATGGCCTTGAGCGTGGTCAGGTTCTCGCGCATGGTGGCCTGGGTGGCCCCGATGCAGGAGATGTGCGAAGCGGCGTCCATGCCCTCGGCCAGGATCTCGCGCACGGCGGCAAACGTGCCTTCCTGCGTGGAGCCGCCGGCGCCATAGGTCACCGAGCAGAACTCGGGCTTCAGGACCTTGAACTGCTGGCGCACGGCGCGCAGCTTGTCCACCCCCTCGGGGGTCTTGGGCGGGAAAAACTCGATGCTCAGGGGTAAAACTTGCGGGCTCATCGGGGCCTCTTCTTCATTTGATCGCGTGGATGAAAAACTCACGGTTGCCGTCGCCGCCTTCGATGGGCGAGTCGAACCAGTCCTGCACCGCCAGATCCAGGGCGGCGCAGGCATCACGCAGGCGCTGCTCGATCTGCGGATAAAACGCGGCGTCGCGCACGATGCCGCCCTTGCCCACCTGACCCGGCTGCAACTCGAACTGCGGCTTGACCAGCATCAGCAGATGCCCACCGCCCTTGAGCCACGGCACGACGGCCGGCAGCACCAGGGTCTGCGAGATGAAGGACAGGTCGCCCACCAGCAGGTCGAAGCCGCCATCCGGCGCTTCGCCTTCCAGGGCCTCGCTCACTGCCTGCACATCACGCGCGTTAAGCTTCTCGATGCAGAGCACGCGCGGGTCCTCGCGCAGCTGCGGGTGCAACTGCGCCTGCCCCACGTCCAGCCCCACCACGCGCGTCGCACCCGCCTGCAGCAGGCAATCGGTGAAACCGCCGGTGGATTGCCCGACATCGAGGCAAACCCTGTCCTTGGCGTTCAGACCGATGTGCTTGAGCGCCGCCTCCAGCTTGAGCCCGCCGCGCGAGACATAACGGGCCTCGGCATCGTCGAGCAGGCGCAGCTCCGCGCTGTCCGGCACCTCGTCACCATTCTTGACAACGCGCTTCCACGCCTCGCCTTGCAACCACTCCACCCCACCCGAAATCAGGCGCTGGGCCTGGGAGCGGGTGCTGGCGAGTTGGCGTTGGACCAGCAGTTGATCAATGCGCATAGATGAGGATGGAAGTAGCGCTTCACACGCCCACCCCCAGTCGGGAGACACCGCGGAACCGGCTTTGCCGGGCCGCTGGTGTCGCCCCCTTGAGGGGGAGGCGCCGCAGGCGCACGGGGGTGTTCAATACCTGTACGTATCGGGCTTGTACGGGCCCTGCTTCGACACGCCGATGTAGGCGGCCTGCTCGTCCGTCAGCTCGGTCAGCATGGCGCCGACCTTCTTCAGGTGCAGACGCGCGACCTTCTCGTCCAGGTGCTTGGGCAGCACGTAGACCTGACCCGGCGTGTACTTCTGCGGCTGGGTGTAGAGCTCGATCTGCGCAATGGTCTGGTTCGCAAAGGAACTCGACATCACGAAGCTCGGGTGGCCCGTGCCGCAGCCCAGGTTCACCAGGCGGCCCTTGGCCAGCATGATGATCTTCTTGCCGTCCGGGAAGATCACGTGATCGACCTGGGGCTTGATCTCTTCCCACTTGTACTTCTCGATCGAGGCGATGTCGATCTCGTTGTCGAAGTGACCGATGTTGCAGACGATGGCCTGGTCCTTCATGGCCTTCATATGGTCGTGCGTGATGATGGACTTGTTGCCCGTGGTCGTCACGAAGATGTCGGCCTTGTCGGCGGCGTACTCCATGGTCACGACCTTGTAGCCTTCCATCGCGGCCTGCAGGGCGTTGATGGGGTCGATTTCGGTCACCCAGACCTGGGCCGACAGGGCGCGCAGAGCCTGGGCCGAGCCCTTGCCCACGTCGCCGTAACCGGCCACCACGGCCACCTTGCCGGCAATCATCACGTCGGTGGCGCGCTTGATGCCGTCCACCAGCGACTCGCGGCAACCATAGAGGTTGTCGAACTTGCTCTTGGTCACCGAGTCGTTGACGTTGATGGCGCGGAAGGGCAGCGTGCCCTTGGCACTCATTTCCTTGAGGCGGTGCACGCCGGTGGTGGTCTCTTCGGTCACGCCGATGATCTGCGCGGCTTTGCGGGTGTACCAGGTCGGGTCCACGGCCAGCTTGGCCTTGATGGCGGCAAACAGGCAGGTCTCTTCCTCGCTGGCGGGCTTGCTGATGACCGACGGGTCCTTCTCGGCCTTCTGGCCCAGGATCATCAGCAGCGTGGCGTCGCCGCCGTCGTCGAGGATCATGTTCGGGCCTTCGCCGGCGCTGCCCTTGGGGCCGAAGTCGAAGATGCGGTGGGTGAAGTCCCAGTACTCGGTCAGCGTTTCGCCCTTGTGCGCGAACACCGGCGTGCCCTGCTCGACCAGCGCGGCGGCGGCATGGTCCTGCGTGGAGAAGATGTTGCACGAGGCCCAGCGCACGCTGGCGCCCAGGGCCTGCAGCGTCTCCACCAGCACGGCGGTCTGGATGGTCATGTGGATGCTGCCCGTGATGCGCGCGCCCTTGAGCGGCTGGCTCTTGGTGAACTCCTCACGGATGGCCATCAGGCCGGGCATCTCGGTTTCGGCGATCTTGATTTCCTTGCGGCCCCAGGCGGCAAGGGACAGGTCGCGCACGGCGTAATCGTTGGTGGGTTTGAGAACAGCGCTCATATGAACTCCAATGCAAAGCGGTTGGTACGCCACCGGAGTCGGGAGAGGAAAGACAGGCTCACCTCACAGCAGACTGGTGGGTGAGCGCAGTTGGGAAGCGGGGCACTGGGAAGGCCTGAGCAATTCTCACCGTGCGCATGATGAGAATTGCTCAGGCCTTCCCCAGCCCCGGGATCCGAGCCTAACCCGTCGGCCTGGTGAAACAGGCGGGACGAGCCGCAACGCTCCTCGGAAAGCCGTGATTATACGAAGCCGGCCGGCCCCGTGCAGGCTTTCCGATCAACGGCCAATTGGCTGCGCTGAGTAAGCCCCTCTCCAGGGCTTACTCAGCGCAGCCCAATTCCCGCGTCAACTGCGCGGCAGGCACGGCACGGCAGCCACTGGTGTTTTGCCCAGCCCAGAGGGGCGAAAAGTCCCCGCTGCCGGCCGCCTCGGCCTGGGCACGCAGCGGCGCCACGGCCGCCGTGGCCAGGGGAAAAGCCGGCGCCATGGCGTTCAAGGGCCCCTGCTCGCGCATCAGGCGGGTCAGGATGCCGCGTGCCGGGCGGCCGGTGTAGAGATTGGTCAGGGCCGTGTGCCGGGCGGCCTCGCTTTGCAGGGCGGCACGGTGCACCGCGCTGGTCCGGGCCTCGGGGCACAGCAGGTAAGCCGTGCCCACCTGCGCCGCCACGGCCCCGAGGGACAAGGCCGCCCGGACGCCCGCCGCATCGGCGATACCCCCTGCCGCGATGACAGGAACCTTCACGGCGCGCACGATCTGTGGCAGCAAGGCAAAGGTGCCCACCTGCGTGCTCAGGTCCTCGCTCAGAAAGATACCGCGGTGCCCGCCGGCCTCCAGGCCCTGGGCGATGATGGCGTCCACCCCGCGCGCTTCCAGCCAGCGCGCCTCGTCCACCGTGGTGGCCGAAGACAGAATCTTCGCGCCCCAGCTGCGCAGGCGCGCCAGCAGGGTTTCATCGGGCAGGCCGAAATGAAAACTCACGACCGGCGGCTTGAACTCGGCCAGCAGCTCGGCCGCTGACGCGTCAAAAGGCCGGCGCCCCGGACCGGTCGGTATCGTGGCCGCATCAATGCCGTACTCTGCGTAATACGTTGCCAGCGCGGCGCGCCAGGCCGCCTCGCGCGCGGCATCGGGCTCGGGGGGGCGGTGACAGAAGAAATTGACGTTATAGGGCCGCGCGGTCTGCGCGCGTATCGTTTCCAGCTCGGCCCGCTGGGCCTCGGGCGCCAGCATGGCGCAGGGCAGCGAACCCAGCCCCCCGGCATTCGACACCGCAATCGCCAGCGCGCTGCCCTGCACGCCCGCCATGGGGGCCTGGATCACCGGAAGCTCGATACCCAGCAACTCTTGCAGCGTCATGCGTCTCCTCCTGCGGCAGGCCCGACTATAGCCCGGGGCCTGCCGGATAAAATCACGGGTCTGCAGTCCGGGCGCCACCAGCGCCGCGCACTGCCCGCCTGACGCGGGCCGCCCGGCCCGCACCCACAAAAGCTGGAATTTCCGTGTCCCATGCCCCCGAAACGCGGCGCCGCCGCACCTTTGCCATCATCTCGCACCCCGACGCCGGCAAGACCACGCTGACGGAAAAGCTCTTGCTGTTCTCGGGCGCGATCCAGATCGCCGGTTCGGTCAAGGCGCGCAAGGCTTCGCGCCACGCCACCTCGGACTGGATGGAGATCGAGAAACAGCGCGGCATCTCGGTGGCCAGCTCGGTGATGCAGATGCAGTACCGCGAGCACGTGATCAACCTGCTCGACACCCCCGGCCACAAGGACTTCAGCGAAGACACCTACCGCGTGCTGACCGCGGTGGACTCGGCGCTGATGGTGATCGACGCGGCCAACGGCGTGGAAGCCCAGACCCGCCGCCTGATCGAGGTCTGCCGCCAGCGCGACACCCCCATCATCACCTTCGTCAACAAGATGGACCGCGAGGTGCGCGACCCGCTGGACATCCTGGACGAGGTGGAGCGCGAACTCGGCATGCCCTGCGTGCCCATGACCTGGCCCGTGGGCCAGGGCAAGAGCTTCGGCGGCATCATCAACCTGCGCACCCAGGCCATGACGGTCTTCGAGTCGGGCAGCGAACGCCGCCCGCAGGATTTCGACACCGTGCCGCTGAGCGACCGCGACAAGCTACTCAAACGCTTCGGCTCCGAGTTCGAAGCCGCCGAGGAAAGCATGGAACTGGCCACCGGCGCCTCCCCCGCCTTCGACCGCGCGGCCTTCCTGGCCGGCAAGCAGACCCCCGTGTTCTTCGGCTCCGGCGTGAACAACTTCGGTGTCATGGAAGTGCTGGACGCGCTGGTGGACCTGGCCCCCTCGCCCGGCCCGCGCACCAGCTCGCTGGTGGTCAACAAGCAGCCCGTCGTCAAGGAAATGCAGCCCGACGACAACGCCTTCTCCGGCGTGGTCTTCAAGGTGCAGGCCAATATGGACGCCAACCACCGCGACCGCATCGCCTTCGTGCGCGTCTGCTCCGGCAAATACGCGCCGGGCATGAAGCTCAAGGTGCAGCGCTCGGCCAAGGAGCTGCGCCCCACGTCCGTGGTGACCTTCATGAGCCAGCGCCGCGAGGCGGTGGAAGAGGCCTATGCCGGCGACATCGTGGGTTTCACCACCCACGGTGGCGTGCAGCTGGGCGACACCATCACCGACGGCTCCATCGCCCTGCAATACACCGGCCTGCCCTTCTTCGCCCCCGAGCTCTTCATGACCGTGGTACTCAAGAACCCGCTGCGCACCAAGCAGCTGCAGCAGGGCCTGGCCCAGCTCGGTGAGGAAGGCGCCATCCAGGTCTTCCGCCCCGAGATGGGCGGCAATATGCTGCTGGGCGCCGTGGGCCAACTGCAGTTCGAAGTGGTGCAGCACCGCCTGAAGGGTGAATACGACGCCGATGTGCGCCTCGAAGGCTGCCAGTACACCGGCGCACGCTGGATCACGGCCGACACGCCGGCCGAGCTCAAGGCTTTTGTCGACGCCTACCCCACACGCATGGCGCGCGACGCGGCCGACACGCTGGCCTACCTCTGCACCTCACCGTACGACGTGCGGCTGGCGCAAGAACGGTTTCCGAAGATCCACTTCCATCCGCTGCGGGAGCATGCGGGGCTGGCGTTGCAGAGCGCGGGATAGATTTTGATGTGGCATCATCGGTGCACTGTGCATCGCCATCCCGAAGAGGTCAAAGCATAAAGCCGAGTGTTCTGGCTCGAAACGAACTAAAGAATTGCAGCGATCCCTGAATGCCCATTTCTCTCGGCGATAGATCGCGCCGTTGATCCCTTATTGGTAGTAATGGACTTGTCAGCCCCGACGCTTAATAAGTACTCAGCCACGTCTCTATGGCCATTACGGGCAGCGTAGATAAGTGCAGTTGCGCCTGTATGACTGCACTCATTAACTAAGGCACCGTAATCAACAAGTTCTTGAACACGTTTGAGATTTCCCTCGGCAGCCATTAGCATGAGGTCGGTAACGCCGTCCTCTTTGATGCGCCTCTTGTTATCTTCCTCGCGAAGTTCTTCTTCGGTCATTGCGCCACGGCGCAGGTGGCGAACAGCGTAGTACCCTAGAAAGCCAGCCGTATATACAAGTCCAATCCAAGTGTGTGCCAGCGCTTTGCCAGCAGCCAAAGCGACCAAGGCCAACAGCAGGCCTCCCCAAAAAGACCACTGCTTAAAGAGTGGGGGGCGCCGTTGGATTGAACTAGCGAGAATCGGTGCGGTGGGGCGCGGAGGTATTGCCACCCCTCTTGCCGCAAGTACATCCTCTATAGCAGCATGTGCTTCATCATCGATTTCGTCCCCTAAAGCACGCCGTTCAAGCAGGTATTCTGTTGAGTAATCACTGAATGTCTGCTTATATCGATTCATGTGCGCCTTCTTCGGATATCTAAAAATTTATCAGATGCAGATGGGACCAAATCTCGCCTGTAATCAGGCGTCTCAGCAGCGAGGCCCGGGGTTTGGCCTTGCCTTGCCTTTTACTTCGCCCCCATCGCGCATTACACACCTAGCCACTGCCGCCGGCAAAACGCCTCCAGATTCAGGATGGGACAACCGCCCGCCCGCACAAAAGCATCCGCCACAGCCAGCAAATCCCTATCTCCACTGACCAGCACACGCACCTTCCCCGCCAGCGCAAGCTGCATAACAGGTTCGTCCAGCGGGTCACGGCAGGCCGGCACCACTGGCGGCGGCTGCGGGATGCGCGCCGTCTGCACATAAGGCAGGTAGTCGGCCAGCAGTTCTTCCTGTTCGGCCGCACTGAGGCGGAATTTCGGATAGGCCAGCACACGCACCAACTCCTGCACCGTGGCCGCGCTGGCCAACGGGCGCAGCGTGCCGCTTTGCCAGGCCGTGCGTACCGCGCCCGGCAGGCCGCCGCCGAAGACCAGCGCGGAGAGCACCACGTTGGTGTCGAGCACCACGCGCAGGGGCGCGCTCATGCCGACCTTCCCTTCCCCCTCTCCCCCTGGGAGAGGGTTGGGGCGAGGGCTACGCGTCGCATGGCTGCCCTCACCCTAGCCCTCTCCCAGAGGGAGAGGGAACGTGGACGGCACCGCGCACCTCATGTCCTGGACGCCGCTTTTCTGGCAGGTGTTTTCTTCTTGCGCGCCTTCGCCGTTGCCGAGTAGGACTTGACGGGCTCGGCCGCCATCGGCGCCACAGCCGATGTCCGCGCCCAGCGCACAGCGTCCGCCACGTCGGCCTCGCCCAGGCCCAACTCGGCCAGCTTGGCACGTACGGCGTCGCCGCGCTGGATGCGCACCGGCGTCAGGATGATCTGCCCGTCGCGCACCTGCACGTCCAGATATTCCGTGGCGCCCACGGCCTGCGTGGCGCTCTTGGGCAGGGTGAGCTGGTTCTTGGCGGTGATCTTGGCGAGCATGGCAAGCGGGGAAAGTAAGGATTCCTTACTTTAGTCACTCCCCCACCATTTGTCCAGTGACGCCGGCGCTCAGGGCGCAGAGAACCAGTCTGCCACCGCGCGCTGAAAGCGCGCATGCCCTTTCTGCAGATGCAGCATGTGCCCGCCCTCCGGGATCACGGTGTACTGCTTGTCCGGATTCGGCAGCGCCGTGAAGAAAGGCAGCAGGCCTTCCAGGTCCGCCACGTCGTCGTACTGGCCGTGGATCATCATGGTCGGCACTGTGATCTTCGTCGCATCGATCAGCGGCTGGCGCGTCAGCAGGTCCACCTGCGGGCCGGTCGGTGATTTGATTTCGACCAGGGCCGCCGAGCGCGCGAAGGCGTCCATGACCACCGGGTCGTTGACTTCTTCGGGTGTCATGGAGTTGAAGCGCAGCTTCCAGCCTTGTTCGGTGATGCGGATGTAAGGCGCGCGCTGGAAGGTCGCCAGGCGCTCGCGCCGGGCCTTGAGATCGGGGCTCTCGGCATGCATCTGCGCATAAGCGGCATAACGTTTCACCTTCGCCGGGTGCGCCATGACGAACTGGCCGCCGTACTGCGTGCCCCAGGACCAGGCCAGCAGATGCACCTGCGTCACGCCACGCAACTTGCAGATGAAGTCCACCACATCGTTCAGATCGCCAGCGGCCTGCTCGGTCGAGATGTGGCCCTCGGGCCGCGTGGAGCTGCCGAAGCCGCGCATGTCGGGCGCGAAGACGTCAAAACCCCGGCGCGCGAGGAAGTCCATGAGGCTGTACTCGGGATGGCCCGGCACCTTGAGGTCGAAGCTCTCGCGGCCGGCCGTGGCCGAGCCGTGGGCCAGCACCAGCACGGGCTTGCCCTGGGGGCCGCCCTGGTATTTCTCCCAGATGAAGAGCCGCAGCCCTTCCTGCACCACCCAGTGCTGGGCGCCCTGCACCGGGAGTTCTTCTGTTTTCATGATCGCGCGCCTGCTCAAGTAAAGTGAGACAAATTCTCCCTGAAATCCGCTGCATGCTGCCTCTTACGCACTGGCCCCTCGATGAACGCCGCCGCATCACCGGGGTGCTGACCGACATTGACGACACGCTGACCACCGAAGGCGCCATCACCCCCGACGCGCTGCAGGCCCTGCACGCGCTGCGCACCGCCGGCCTGCGCATCATCCCCATCACGGGCCGCCCCGTGGGCTGGAGCGTGCCTTTTGCCCAGAGCTGGCCGGTGGACGCCATCGTGGCCGAGAACGGCGCCGTGGCCCTGGTTCGCACAGGCAGCAGCCCTCACCCCACCCCTCTCCCGGCGGGAGAGGGAGTACAGAAGCTGTACCGGCAGGATGCTGCCTCCCGCGCCGCCAACTACGCGCGCCTGCAGCAGGTGGCGCAGCGCGTGCTGCGCGAGGTGCCGGGGACCACGCTGGCGCAGGACAGTCCGGGCCGCGAGACCGACATCGCCATCGACCACAGCGAGTTCACGCAGTTGCCGCCAGAAAAAATAGAACGGGTGGTGCAGATCATGCGCAGCGAGGGCCTGCAGGCCACGGTCAGCAGCATCCACATCAACGGCTGGATCGGCAGCCACGACAAGCTGGCCGGCGCACGCTGGATCGTGCGTGAGCTGCTGGGTCGCGATCTGGAGGGGGAAATCGAGCGCTGGGTCTATGTGGGGGACTCCACCAACGACCAGCTGATGTTCCAGCACTTTCCGCGCAGCGTGGGGGTGGCCAATATCCGGCGCTTTGAAGCCCAGCTCAGCCACCGGCCGCGCTACATCACACAGAACGAACGCGGGGCCGGCTTCGCGGAGCTCGCGCGGGCCCTGCTGCAGACCTGAAGGCAGCGCCTCAGCGCGCGGCGACCTTGAGGTTCACCGCTTCGGCGCGCGCCGTCACGCTGCCCGCAGTCGTGCTCACCAGTTCCAGGCGCAGGGTGTAGTCGTCGGCCGGCGGATTGAGCCAGACCTCCGTCTGCCCGCCGGTGAAGTTCAGCACCTCGGGCTTGCGGCCGGCACGTTCGATATTGAGCCGGAAGTGGCCCGTGTCAGGCACATTCCCGCCGACATGGGCCAGGTTGTAACCACTGGCATGGAACTGGACGCGGAAAGGCGGACGCACCGTCTCGCGGTCGGCGGGACTCATGATCTCGATGCGCGCAGGGCCCAGCAGGCTGGCCGGCGTCACGTCCTTGTTCTGCTTGCTGATCGTCAGGTGCAGGGGCTTGCTGTAGACGAAAAAGGGGATGTGCCCCTGGTCGGCCAGCAGCATGCGCAGCTCGTACTTGCCGGGCGGCAGGTTCAGCACGGTCTCCATCTGTCCCTTGCCAAAGTGGATGTACTTTTCGGTGAAGGGCAGAGGCTGCTTGAAATCCAGCGGCAGGGGCTGGTTCACCAAGAGGTGGTGGTGGCCGGCGCGACCCGCCGTCTTGCCGGCGGGCACGATGCCGCGCATGGACAGACCAAAGCGCACCACCAGCGGCGCCTCTTTCACATCACCATCCTTGAGGTTGGTGAAATAGGACTCGGCCGTGCGCGAGGTGGGCAGCGTCACCCAGGGGTGCGGCACCAGTTCGGGCGCATCCGCGCCGGAAGGCTGCCCCTGGGCAGCAGCCGGGACCGCAAAGAACAAGGCAGCAAGGGCCGGTGACAAGAACAGGAGTTGACGGATCTTCATGCGTTTTCTTCTGCCGGGAGGGAAGGCGCCCGAAGCCTAACAGGAAGCAAAGTCCCGTGCATCGCATGGACATGGAGCCCAGGATGGTGCATGACCCCTGTGATTCAGTGCCGTGACAGCACCGGCCTCAGCGCCACCCCCGTGTGTGTGCCCAGTTTCACCATCTCTTCGGGCGTGGCCGCGCCCACGATGCGGCCACCCTCCTTGCCCCCTTCGGGTCCGAGGTCCAGAATCCAGTCGGCTTCGGCGATCACGTCCAGGTCGTGCTCGATCACCACCACGCTGTGGCCGCCATCGACAAGACGATGCAGCACGCGGATCAGTTTGTCCACGTCGGCCATGTGCAGGCCCACGGTGGGTTCGTCCAGGACATAAAGGGTGTGCGGCGCCTTCTGGCCGCGCCGGCCCACCTCGTCGCGCACCTTGCTGAGTTCGGTCACGAGTTTGATGCGCTGCGCCTCGCCGCCTGACAGCGTGGGTGAGGGCTGGCCCAGCGTGAGATAGCCCAGGCCCACGTCCTTGAGCAGTTGCAGCGGGTGCGCAATGCCTGGCATGGCGGCGAAGAAGTCCACCGCCTCGTCCACTTCCATCTGCAGCACGTCGCCGATGCTCTTGCCCCGCCAGGTGACGGCCAGCGTTTCCGGGTTGAAGCGCGCGCCCTTGCAGCTCTCGCACAAGACCTTCACATCGGGCAGGAAGCTCATCTCGATGGTGCGCACGCCCTGGCCTTCACAGCCCGGGCAGCGGCCTTCGCCGGTGTTGAAACTGAAGCGCCCGGCCGCGTAACCGCGCGCCTTGGCCTCCAGCGTCTCGGCAAAGAGCTTGCGGATGGTGTCCCAGAAACCGATGTAGGTGGCAGGACAACTGCGCGGCGTCTTGCCGATGGGGGTCTGGTCCACTTCGAGCACGCGGTCCACGGCTTCAAAGCCGCTGACGCCCTCGCAGCCGCTCCAGTCCACGCCACGGGCCAACGCGTCGCGCCCGGCCTTGGTCGCGCGCCTGGCCACGACGGCCGCCACATTGGCCAGCAGCACATCGCGCGCCAGTGTGGATTTGCCCGAGCCGCTGACCCCGGTGACGGCCACCAGGCGCTTGAGCGGCACTTTCGCTGTGACGTGCTGCAGGTTGTGCAGGCTGGCCCCGTACACGGTGAGCCACTGCATGCCGCCCTCACCCCCGCCCTCTCCCAGAGGGAGAGGGGGTGAAGCCGGCTTGCTCCCTCGCCCCGCTGGGGAGAGGCTTGGCCTGTCCTGAGCTTGTCGAAGGGGGGTGAGGGGCAATACGCTGCGGCGCGGCTGCAGCGGATGCTGCATGGCGTGCAGCAGGTAACGGCCGGTCTGCGAGTCCGCCGTGTCGGTCACGTTTTTCACCGACCCCTCGGCCACCAGCCTGCCGCCGCGCTTGCCGGCGCTGGGGCCGATGTCGATGATGTGGTCGGCGCGGCGGATGGTGTCCTCGTCGTGCTCCACCACCACCAGGGTGTTGCCCTGGTCGCTCAGGCGCTGCAAGGCGCCCAGCAGGATCTGGTTGTCGCGCGCGTGCAGGCCGATGGTGGGCTCGTCCAGCACGTAGCACACACCCTGCAGATTGCTGCCCAGCTGCGCCGCCAGGCGGATGCGCTGCGCCTCACCACCGCTGAGCGTGGGCGCACCACGGTCCAGCGTGAGGTAACCCAGCCCCACCTGCTCCAGAAATTCGAGGCGGCTCTTGATCTCGGGAATCAGGTCGCGCGCGATATCGCTTTCGCGTTGGGTCAAACGACCCATCACCTGCAGGGTCTCGACCCAGGTCCGCACATCGCTCACGCTCAGGCGCGCGATCTCGGTGATGGACCAACCCTCACCCCCACCCTCTCCCAGAGGGAGAGGGTGAAATTCAGACTCCTCGCGCGGGGCGATGTCTTGCTCCCTCGCCCCTTTGGGGAGAGGGCCGGGGTGAGGGGCACGCGCGCCAAACCGCACCGCGCGTGCCGTGGCGTTCAGGCGTGTGCCCTCGCAGGTCGGGCAGGCCTGATCGGCCACGTCTTCCACCTCGGGTTCGGCAAAGGTCTGCTCGCGGCCCTTTTCCTTGTCGTCGCGCACCGAGTCGTCCAGCAGCTTGCGTTGCTCCTTGCTGAGCTTGACACCCGTGCCCACGCAGTCCGGGCACCAGCCGTGCTTGCTGTTGTAGGAAAACAGGCGCGGGTCCAGCTCGGCATAGGAGGTGGCGCAGACCGGGCAGGCGCGCCGCGTGGAATGCACGTGCAGCGCGCCGATGCCGGCGGTGGATACACCGCTTTTCATGGCCTCGGCCAGGCCCTCCAGGCTGCTGAGCACGTGCAGCACCCCCTTGCCGTGCTCGAGTGCCGTGGTCAGCGCCAGGCGCAGCGCGGCCTCGTTCTCGGGCTGCACCATCAAACTGGCCACGGGCAGCTCGATGGTGTGTTCCTTGAAGCGGTCGATGCGCGGGAAACCCGTGGTGGGCAGGAAGTTGCCGTCCACCCGCAGGTGGGTGTAGCCGCGCGGGCGGGCCCAGTCGGCGAGTTCGGTGTAGACCCCTTTGCGGTTGAGCACCAGGGGCGCCAGCAGGCCGACTTCCTGGCCACGGAACTGCTTCATCAGATGGGCCAGGATGCTGTCAGGCGTCTGCGGCGCCACCGCTGCGCCATCATGGATGCAGTGCTGCACACCGAGCTTGACGTAGAGCAGGCGCAGGAAGTGCCAGACCTCGGTGGTGGTGCCCACCGTGCTCTTGCGGCCGCCGCGGCTGAGGCGCTGCTCGATGGCCACCGTGGGCGGGATGCCGTAGACCGCGTCCACCTCGGGCCGGCCCGCGGGCTGCACGATGCTGCGCGCATAGGCGTTCAGCGATTCGAGGTAACGGCGCTGCCCCTCGTTGAACAGGATGTCGAAGGCCAGGGTGGACTTGCCCGAGCCGCTGACCCCGGTGATCACATTGAACTTGCCGCGCGGGATGTTGACGCTCAGTGACTTGAGGTTGTGTTCCTTGGCGTTGACGATCTGGATTGCGTCCAGCGTCTCCTGCTTCTTGCGCATCGGTTTGTGGCCGGGCGTGAAGGCCTGCGGGATGAAACGCGCCGCCCCTTCCTGCGCCTCGTGCACCTCGCCCATGGCCAGGGCGTACTCGCGCAGGGCGCGGCCCGTGTGGCTGCTGGGGTGCAGGCGCACCTCCTCGGGCGTGCCCACGGCCACCAGTTCGCCGCCGGCGTCACCGCCTTCGGGGCCGAGGTCGATCAGCCAGTCGCTGGCGCGCATCACGTCCAGGTTGTGCTCGATGATCAGCAGGGAATGGCCGGCATCGAGCAGCTTGCGCAGCGCGCGCATGAGCTTGGCGATGTCGTCGAAGTGCAGGCCCGTGGTGGGCTCGTCGAACAGGAAGAGCGTGCCCTTCCTGCCCACCACCTGCCGGCTGGCCGTAGCGCTTTTGGCGGCCTCGGCCAGGAAACCGGCGAGCTTGAGGCGCTGCGCCTCACCACCCGAGAGCGTGGGCACGGGCTGGCCCAGGCGCACGTACTCCAGCCCCACGTCCACGATGGGCTGCAGGGCACGGATCACATCGCGGTCGTGGGCGAACAGAGTGACAGCCTCGCTTACCGTCAGATTCAGAACATCAGCGACGTTGAGATGCACCGTTCGCCCTGCCATCCCCTCCGTTCGCCCTGAGCCTGTCGAAGGGTTCGCGAGGGCTTCGGCAGGCCTGTCCTGAGCTGAGCCGAAGGGCTCAGCCCGAACGGGAAGGGTTCGTTCAATCGTGATCTCCAGGATCTCGGGCCGATAACGCTTGCCGTCGCAGTCCGGGCAACGCAAATAGACGTCGCTGAGAAACTGCATCTCCACATGCTCGAAGCCCGAGCCGCCGCAGGTGGGGCAGCGGCCGTCGCCGCTGTTCGCGCTGAACTTGGCCGCGGTGTAGCTGCGCTGGCGCGACAGGGGCGCATTGGCGTAGATCTCGCGGATGGCGTCCCAGGCGCCGACATAACTCACGGGGTTGGAGCGTGCCGTCTTGCCGATGGGGGACTGGTCGACAAACACCACGTCGGCCAGCTGCTCGGCGCCCAGCAGGCGCTCATGCACCCCTGGCGTTTCCGTGGCCCGGCCGAAATGGCGCATCAGCGCCGGGGCCAGCACGTCCTGGATGAGCGTGGACTTGCCGGAACCCGAAACCCCGGTCACGCAGACCAGGCGGCCCAGGGGGATGTCGATCGAGATGTTCTTGAGGTTGTGCTCGCGCGCGCCCTCGAGGATGAGGCGCGGCGTGTTCTCGGCCACCATGCGCTTGAAGCCCATGCCGACCTGCTTGCGCGCGCCGAGGTAGGCGCCGGTCAGGGTGTCGGCGTTGCGCAGATCGTCGGTGCTGCCGTCGAAAACGATCTGGCCGCCGCGCTCACCGGGGCCCGGGCCCATGTCGATCATGCGGTCGGCGGCGAACATCACGGCCGGGTCGTGCTCCACCACCACCAGGGTGTTGCCGGCATCGCGCAGGCGGTGCATGGCCTCGATGATGCGGTGCATGTCGCGCGGGTGCAGACCGATGCTGGGCTCGTCCAGCACGAACAGGGTGTTGACCAGCGAGGTGCCCAGCGCGGTCGTGAGGTTGATGCGCTGCACCTCGCCGCCCGAAAGCGTGCGGCTCTGGCGGTCCAGTGTCAGGTAGCCGATGCCCACGTCGCACAGGTATTTGAGGCGGGTGGTGATTTCTTCGTAGAGAAGTTTGAGCGCCTGGCGCTCACCGTGATTCACTCCTTCCCCCGCTGGGGGAAGGTGGGGATGGGGGCCGGGTGCCGGCGCACCTTGCCCCCACCCCTGCCCTCCCCCAGTGGGGGAGGGAGCCTGAAGTCGGTCGAAAAACCGGCGCAGCCGGTCCAGAGGCAAGAGCATCAGGTCGTGCAGGCACAGGCCGGGCAGCGCCTCCAGCTGGGCGCGGCTCCACTGGGTGCCGGCCGGCAGGAAACGCTTCGAGGGTGCCAGCACAGCATCGGCGTCTTCCTTGCTGCCGATGCGCCAGAGCAGGCTCTCGGTCTTGAGGCGGGCGCCGTTGCAGGTTTCGCAGGGTGTGTAACTGCGGTACTTGGACAGCAGCACCCGGATGTGCATCTTGTAGGATTTGGTTTCCAGGTACTCGAAGAAACGCTTGATGCCGTACCACTGCTGGTTCCACTTGCCCTTCCAGTTGGGCGAACCCTGGATGACCCAGTGCTGCTGCTCGGGGGTCAGCTTGTACCAGGGGGTGTCGCGCGGGATGCCCGCCGCCTCGGCGTGGCGCATCAGGTCGTCCTGGCATTCGGACCAGGCGGGGGTCTGGATGGTCTTGATGGCGCCGGCGCGCAGCGTGAGCTTGTCGTTCGGGATCACCAGGCCGTAGTCCACGCCGATCACCCGACCGAAACCGCGGCAGACCTCGCAGGCGCCCACGGCCGAGTTGAAGGAGAACATGGAGGGGATGGGGTCGGCGTAGCGCAGGTCGCTGTCCGGGTTGTGCAGGCCGGTCGAGAAGCGCCAGATTTCTTCACCCGCACCCTCACCCCCGCCCTCTCCCAAAGGGAGAGGGGGTGAAGCCGCCCCTGCCTGCTCCCTCTCCCCCTGGGAGAGGGGTGGGGTGAGGGCATACACATTGAGCCGCCCGCTGCCACGCTTGAGCGCGACCTCGATGGCCTCGATCACGCGGGCGCTTTCCGCGCTGGACAGGCGGAAACGGTCAGCGACGACGTCCAGGATCTTCCGAGCCCCCACGCTTGCCACTTCGTGTGCTGCGCTGCCCCCTCGGGGGGCCTTCGCGCCTTGGGACGGCCCGGCGTCGCTCATGCGCGGCCCGCTGGGCGTGACCACCTCGCGTTCGGCCTGCACCTTGGTGAAACCGCTGGCCGAGAGCCACTGCTCGATTTCTTCCCTGCTGGTATTGCCGGGCAGCTCGACCGGAAAGGTCAGCACCAGTCGCGGATCACCGACTTCTGCGGCCCGTTTCTGCAACTCGGCATAGATGCTGTCGGCGCTGTCGTGCCGCACGGGCTGGGCGGTCTGGCGGTCGAAGAGCTGGGCGGCGCGCGCATAGAGCAGCTTGAGGTGGTCGTTGAGCTCGGTCATCGTGCCGACCGTGGAACGCGAGGAGCGCACCGGGTTGGTCTGGTCG
Source organism: Curvibacter fontanus (assembly GCF_054780335.1). Lineage (NCBI taxonomy): Bacteria > Pseudomonadati > Pseudomonadota > Betaproteobacteria > Burkholderiales > Comamonadaceae > Curvibacter > Curvibacter fontanus. The sequence goes on along the minus strand of NZ_BAAGWN010000003.1, from coordinate 202,171 downwards.
ATGGCGATGGCCGGGGGCACGCCCTCCACGCGGTCCACGGCCGGTTTGTCCATGCGGTCCAGGAACTGGCGCGCATAGGCGCTGAAGGTCTCCACATACCGGCGCTGGCCCTCGGCGTAGAGCGTGTCGAACACCAGGCTGGACTTGCCCGAACCGCTGGGGCCGGTGACCACCGTCAGCTCCCCGGTGCGGATGTCCAGATCGAGGTTCTTGAGGTTGTGCTGGCGTGCGCCGCGGATGCGGATGGATCCCTGGGTCATGTGCGTGGTCTTCCTGCTAGAGCCCGAATATTTTAGGGACCCCGCCTTACCCCGGCGTGACCGCGGGGCATGGTGTGCGAGCCCATGCCGGACACGGGTGCGCGCAAAATCACAACACCATCGGACCTTCCCCGTGCACTATTGCCCTTTCAGCCTACGTAGTAACCGCAAACTGGTGTTCACCATGATGCCCGCAAGGGTGTCTGCACCTAAACTGTCCAGCCTTGGCGCCCCAGGCGCAGGAGACAAGACATGACAAACAGACATATTGCTGGAATGGCCCTGGCCCTGGCCCTGTTGGGGCAAACCAGCACCGCCCAGATCCTGATCGGACAGACGGCGGGTTTCACCGGCCTCGTGGCCGCGGGCGTGAACGAGACAACCGACGGCGCCAAGCTGTACATCGACGCTGTCAATGCCAAAGGCGGTATCGGCGGCCAGAAGATCGAACTGATCTCGGTGGACGACAAGTTCGACCCCAAGCTCGCGGCTGAAAACGCCCAGAAGCTCATCGTGGAACGCAATGTGGCAGCCTTGTTCCTCAACCGCGGCACGCCGCACACCGAGGCCCTCATCCCGCTGCTGGACAAGTACGGGGTGCCACTGATCGCCCCCTCGACAGGCGCCATGGTCCTGCACCAGCCTGTGAAAAAACACGTTTTCAACGTGCGCGCCACCTACCAGCGCGAGGCCGAAAAGGCGATCCAGCACCTGACCACCATCGGCATCAACCGCATCGGCATCCTGCAGACCGATGACAGCTTCGGCGCCGACTCGGTCCAGGGCGCCCTGCGCGGCCTGGACAAGGCCCAGCTCAAGCCCCTGTTCGTCGAAAAACTCGACCGAGCCAAGCCTGACATCGAGCGCCTCGCGGCCCGGGTGGCCCAGGAACAGCCCCAGGCCGTGATCTTCATCGCCTCGGGCAACACCGTCGTGGCGGGCATCAAGGCCATCCGTGCCGCAGGCTCCTCGGCCCAGGTGGTCACGCTGTCCAACAACGCCTCGGGAGGTTTCGTCAAGCAGCTCGGCGAGCAGGCCCGTGGGGTGATCGTGAGCCAGGTCTTCCCGCAGTCGATCTCCTACGGTCTGGTCAAGGAAGCGCAGGATATGGCCCGCGCCAAGGGCATCACCGAAGTCAGCCCCGCCATGCTCGAAGGTTTTGCCGCCGCCAAGGTGCTGGTGGAGGCCCTGCGCCGCACAGGCGGCAAGCCCAGCCGGGAGCGCATCCAGGCCGCACTCGAAGGTCTCAGCAAATTCGACATCGGTGGCCTCGAAGTCAATTTCGGCCCGCAGGACCACAGCGGTCTGGACTTCGCCGATCTCTCCATCATCACGGCCGACGGCCGCTTCCGCCGTTAAGGGCTAACCGCGCAGGGCCTGCTCCAGCGGCAGGCAGGCCTCGTGACCCACGGCCTCCTGGATGCGGGGCAGCAGGGCCAGCAGATCGTCATAACCGGACGCCGCTTCAACGGCGAGATTCAACTTGAAACCACGCAGACCCAGCGAGGCCGTCAGCTTCGTGGCGATCGGATAAGCTGCCGCATACCGCTGTTGCGCCGTACGGTCACCGCCCACCGGCGATGCCTCCGCAGACGCCTCCGCTGAAACGGGGGACTGAGCCGCCGCGATATAACCCCGCGCCAGCAGGTAGTCCACATCGGCCTGCGTGACGCCCAGACCGGCGGTGGCGGCCAGCACCTGGTCCAGTGACTTGGCCCCGTCAAACAGGATGAACGCCGAGCGCTGCCGGGCCGATATGGCCGGCGAACGTTCCTTGAATGCCTGTTGCCCAACGTCTGTTTTTGAATAATTCATAGTGTTACGCGGCCCTGAAGCCGCCTCGCCTCTTCAAGCGCAGCGCCTATTTCGCAGCGCTGGCAGCCGGCACAGGGGCTGGCACAGCGGGTGCCGGCGCCGATGCGGGCGCCTCAGGCGCGTGCACGGCATCCGCGCCATGCTTTTCGCCACTCATGTCCAGCTTATCACCCCCTTTGATGATAACGAAGAGGGCCAGGGCAGCAAAGGCGATGAAGCCGACAATGATTTTCCACATGATTCAATTTCCAGAGTGACAAAAAGAAAGGCCCTCGCGTAGAGGGCCTGCGCTGACCCGGCAAGCCGGGTCAGGGTGCACATACGGCACTGCGGCGCTCAGTCGCGGGCGTAGATGTCCACGTCCTTGGTTTCCTTGATGAACAGCGTGCCGATCACGAAGGTCATGCCGGCGATGATGATCGGGTACCAGAGGCCGTTGTACATATTGCCGGTCTGCGCCACGATGGCGAAGGCCGTGGTGGGCAGCAGGCCGCCGAACCAGCCGTTGCCGATGTGATACGGCAGCGACATGGAGGTGTAGCGGATGCGGGTCGGGAACATCTCCACCAGCATGGCGGCGATCGGGCCGTAGACCATGGTGACCAGGATCACCAGGTAGGCCAGAATGGCAACGACCATGACCTTGTCCACCTTGGCCATGTCGGCCTTGGCGGGGTAGCCGTGCTCCTTGAGCGCGTCGGCCACGGCCTTCTTGAACTCGGCGTCCTTGGTCTTGGCTTCGTCGGCCGAAATGCCCTTGGCGTTGAAACCGGTGATGACCTGCTCACCGATCTTGATGGTGGCGGGGGCACCGGAGGCGCCGACGACATTGTCATAACTCACCGAAGCGCCAGCCAGCACCTGCTTGGCAATGTCGCAGGAGCTGGTGAACTTGACGGTGCCGGTCGGGTTGAACTGGAAGGAGCACTCCTTCGGATCGGCCGTCACGACCACCTTGCTCTTCTGCTGGGCAGCATAGAGATCCGGATTGGCGGCCTTGGTCAGGGCTTCGAAGACCGGGAAGTAGGTCAGCACGGCCAGCAGGCAGCCGGCCATGATGATGGGCTTGCGGCCGATCTTGTCGGACCAGGCGCCGAAGATGATGAAGAAGGGCGTGCCGATCAGCAGCGAGATGGCCACATAGATGTTGGCGGCGGCGCCGTCCACCTTGAGGGCCTGGGTCAGGAAGAACAGGGCGTAGAACTGGCCCGAGTACCAGACCACGGCCTGGCCGGCGGTCAGGCCGATCAGCGCCAGAATCACGATCTTCAGGTTCTTCCACTGGCCGAAGGACTCGGACAGCGGCGCCTTGGAGGTCTTGCCCTCGGCCTTCATCTTGGCGAAGGCCGGCGATTCGTTCATGGACAGACGGATCCACACCGAGATGGCCAGCAGGAAGATGGACACCAGGAAGGGAATGCGCCAGCCCCAGTCGGCGAAGGCAGCCTCGCCCATGGCGGTACGGGTGCCGAGAATCACGATCAGGCTCAGGAACAGGCCCAGGGTGGACGTGGTCTGAATCCAGGCGGTGTAGGCGCCGCGCTTGCCCTGGGGCGAGTGCTCGGCCACATAGGTGGCGGCGCCACCGTACTCACCGCCCAGCGCCAGGCCCTGCAGCAGGCGCAGCGCGATCAGGATGACCGGTGCAGCCACGCCGATGCTGGCGTAGGTCGGCAGGATGCCCACGATGAAGGTGGACAGGCCCATGATCAGGATGGTGACCAGGAAGGTGTACTTGCGGCCGATCATGTCGCCCAGGCGGCCGAAGAAAATGGCGCCGAAGGGACGCACGATGAAACCGGCAGCGAAGGCCAGCAGCGCGAAGATGAAAGCGGAGCCCGCATCCAGTCCGCTGAAGAACTGCTTGGCGATGATGGCCGCGAGCGAGCCGTAGAGGTAGAAGTCGTACCACTCGAAAACGGTACCCAGGGAAGAGGCGAAGATCACCTTCTTCTCTTCGGGCGTCATCGGCCTTGCGGCCTGTGAAGTTGCCATATTGTGTCTCCTTAGAATGAACACCCTCCCCGACATGGGGATTGCCGTGCATTCTTGGGGGCGGCACTGACCGCTTTCTTACATGGGACTTAGGGGATTACCCTGAGTTCGGCCCTCGTCAGGCCGTCAAATTTCATTGCTGCTGCGCAACAAGCTGGAGCTGGCTGTGCCAGTCGGGGCCGTCGAACCAGGGGTCACCCTCCAGATAACGACGCAGCATGGGCAGACTGTCCTGCCCCCAGAACAGGCGGCCATCGACCACGAAGGAGGGCACGCCAAAGGCGCCAGCGGCCACGGCCTCGTCGGTGTTGGCGCGCAAACGGGCCTTCACCACCTCGTCGTCCGGCGCCAGGGCCGGCGCCAGCTGCCCGCTCAGCGACTGCAGACGCGCCGGATCGTTGGCATCCAGGCCGCCATGCCAGACATGGCGCAGCAGGGTCTCGCAAACATAGCGGTTGGGATCGCCGCCGTTCGCCACGGCGATGGCCAGGCGCAGCAGGGGCAGCGGGTTGAAGGGATGGACGGCAGGCATCTGCAATGTCACGCCCTGCTGCTGCCCCAGCCACAGCACCTGCCGGTAGGTCCACGCACGCTTGGCCGGCACTTCGGCCGGGCCCAGCAGCTGGTGGTGCCGCAGCATGGCACCCAGCAGCACGGGCCGGTAGGTCACCGAATAAGTCAGGCCCGTCAGCGCCTCGGGCAGCTGCTCGAAGGCCAGATGGCTGTAGGGCGAGATGAAGTCCAGGTAGAAGGTGATCTGCTTCACGGGTTCACTCCTTGCGCCGTGGCGCGTGCCTCGATGCGGGCCCAGACGGTGCGCTTGCCCGCGTCATCCAGCGTGGACCAGGCGGCGATCTCGTCCAGCGTGCGCAGGCAGCCCTGGCACAGACCCGTTGCCGCCGCCATGCGGCAGACCGAGATGCAGGGCGAAGGCAGGTCCTGGCCCTTGGCCTGCGCCCGCACCGCCTGTCTGGCCAGCCACTCCATGGTAATCAGGCGCGCTTGTTCAGCAGGGCCGTGGCCGCGCGCGAATTCGGCTTGCGCTGCAGGAAGTCGCTGATGTACTTGCCGGCGTCGACCAGCGGGTCCAGGTCGATGCCGGTGTCGATGTCCATGCCGCGCAGCATATAGACCACGTCTTCGGTGGCCACGTTGCCCGTCGCACCCTTGGCATAGGGACAGCCGCCCAGGCCGGCCACGGAGGACTGGAAATTCCAGACCCCCATCTCCAGCGCAGCGTAGGTGTTGGACAGCGCCTGGCCGTAGGTGTCGTGGAAATGGCCCGAGATGTCGTCGATACCGAAGTGCGCCAGCGTCGCCTCGATCGCGCGACGGACCTTGATCGGCGTGCCCACGCCTATGGTGTCGGCCACGTCCACCCGCTGCACGCCGATGCCCTTCATCAGCCCGGCCAGCATGCCCACCCGCTCGGGCGCAACCTCACCCTCGTAGGGACAACCCACGGTGCAGCTCATGGCGCCGCGCACCCGGATGCCCGCCGCAAGCGCGGCCTCCACCACGGGTGCAAAACGCTCGATGCTTTCGGCGATCGAGCAGTTGATGTTCTTCTGGCTGAACAGCTCGCTGGCCGCGCCGAAGACCACGATCTCGTCGGGCCTGGACAGCACCGCGGCCTCGTAACCCTTCATGTTCGGCACCAGCACCGAGTAGCGCACACCCGCCTGGCGCGTGATGCCCGCCATGACCTCGGCGTTGTCACCCATCTGCGGCACCCACTTCGGTGCCACGAAGCTGGTGACCTCGATCTCCCTGAGGCCGGCCGCCTGCAGGCGCTGCACCAGCCCGATCTTGACGGCCGCCGGCACGGGCTGCTTTTCGTTCTGCAGGCCGTCACGCGGACCGACATCGATCAGTTGGACGCGGGTGGGCAGGTTCATAGTCTTCTCTCGGATGAAGTGTTCAGTATCCCTTGTGGTGGTCAACCACGCCGGCAACAGGTTTTCCCTGCCCCAGGGCCATGATCTTGCCCGCAATCTGCGCCACGCTCTCGTCGCGCAGGGTGCGCGCCGAGGTGTGCGGCGTGACCACGATCTTCGGATGGCGCCAGTAGGGGTGGTCGGCCGGCAAGGGCTCCTTCTGGAACACGTCCAGCGTGGCGCCGGCCAGGTGGCCGCTGTCGATCAGCGGGATCAGGTCGTCTTCCACCAGGTGCGCGCCGCGCGCCACATTGATCACATAAGCACCGGGCTGCAGTTGCGCCAGGGTCTCTCGGTTCATGATGCCGCGGGTTTCTTCGGTCAAGGGCAGCAGACAGACCAGCACCCTGGTTCCGGCCAGGAAGTCGGCGAACTGCGCCTCACCTGCGTAACAACGCACACCCGGCAGTTCCTTGGGGGAACGGCTCCAGCCCCGCACCGGGAATTCGAACTGCTGCACGGCGCGCGCCACGCGCTGGCCCAGCACGCCCAGGCCCATGATGCCCACGGGGAAGTCCTCGCGCAGGCGGGGTTTGCGGAAGGACCACTTGTTTTGCGCCACATCGGCCGCGTAGGCGTCGAACTCGCGGAAGTGGCGGATCAGCGCGTGCGTCACGTACTCGGCCATCTGCACCGACATGCCGGCATCGTCCAGGCGCACCAGCTTCGTCTGGGGCGGCAACCTGAGTTGTGTCAGCGCATCCACGCCCGCGCCGATATTGAACAGGGCCTTGATCTGCGGCTGCTCGTCGAGGAATGTTTGCGGCGGCGCCCAGACCACGGCGTAGTCGGCCGGGCCGGCGCCCGGGGCCCAGACCTCGATCTCGGCCTGCGGCAGCGCGGTGCGCAGCGCGGCCAGCCAGGGCTCGGCCTTGAAATCGGTGCAACAGAAATAGATCTTCATGGGTACGAGCTTAGCGGCAGATACCTGCTGGACCGGTCACGCGGCCGACAGCTTCAGCAACTCCGCGCCCTCGGCCACCTGGTCACCCGGGGCATACAGCAGCTCGGCCACCACGCCCTCGGCCGGCGCGGCTATCGTGTGCTCCATCTTCATGGCCTCCATCACGGCCAGCACCTGGCCCTTGCTCACCTTGTCGCCGGCCTTGACCGCGAAAGACACCACCTTGCCCGGCATGGGGGCCGTCAGGCGGCCGCCTTCGGCCTGCGCTTCACCCGCATGGGCCAGCGCGTCCAGCACCGTGATCTGCGTGGCGCCCTGGGGCGTGAACACATGGGCCACCTCGCCGCTGCGCAGGACCTGCACCATCACACGCAGGCCGGCGTAGTGCAGAACGATGCCGTCCCCGCTGCGGCTGAACTGCAGCGCGGCCCCCGCCTCTTCCACCCGCAGCTGCAAGGCCCCGTCGTGCAGATAGGTCAGCACCGCCGTGTGCTGCTCACCATGGAACTCCAGATCGAAGTAGCGCTGTGTCAGGCCGTGCGAACGCCAGCCGTCGCGCCGCGCCCAGGGGTCGACCCAGCCCGTCGACTGTGCGGCATCCTGTTCCTGCAGCAGCGTGTGCGCCACCACGGCGGCAGCGGCCAGGGGCAGGCCCACCTTCTCCTGATCGAACAGAACGGCGGCCTCGCGCACGATCAGCGCGGTGTCCAGATGGCCTTCAGCAAAGGAACGGCTGCCCACCACATGGCGCAGGAACTGCACATTGGTCTGCAGGCCCACGATGCGCGTGGCCGCCAGCGCGGCGTCGAGCCGGGCCAGGGCCTGCTCGCGTGTGTCGCCGTGCACGATGAGCTTGGCAACCATGGAGTCGTAATAGGGACTGATGGCGTCGCCTTCGCACACGCCGGAGTCGATGCGCGGCAGCGCGCTGGCATGCCCCTCACCCCCGCCCTCTCCCCAGCGGGGCGAGGGAGATTGGAACGCCGCGTGCTCCGGCCACTGGCAGACCTGCAGCGTACCGGTAGCCGGCAGGAATTGTTTGTCGGGGTTCTCGGCGCAGATGCGCGCCTCGATGGCATGGCCGCTGATCTTGAGTTGCTCCTGCTTGAGCGGCAGCGGCTGACCCGCCGCCACGCGCAGTTGCCACTCGACGAGGTCCAGGCCTGTGATGGCTTCGGTCACCGGGTGCTCCACCTGCAAGCGCGTGTTCATCTCCATGAAATAGAAGGCCCCCGCGCTTGCCGCTGCGCGTACTGCGCTGCCCCCCGAGGGAGCCTTCGCGCCTTGGGGCGGCCCGGCGGCGCTCAAGTCTTCTGCCTCGAACGCTTCCCTGCCCGTCTCCACGATGAATTCCACCGTCCCCGCGCCCACGTAGTTCACGGCGCGCGCCGCGGCCACGGCGGCCCGGCCCATCTGTTGTCTTAGCTCGGGTGTCATGCCGGGCGCCGGGGCTTCTTCCAGCACCTTCTGGTGGCGGCGCTGCACCGAGCAGTCGCGCTCGAAGAGGTAGACGCAGTTGCCCTGCGTGTCGCCAAAGACCTGGATCTCGATGTGGCGCGGGCGCTGCACGTATTTCTCGATCAGCACCGCGGCATCGCCAAAGCTGTGGATGGCCTCGCGCTGGCAGGAAGCGAGTGCGGCCGCAAAGTCGGCGCTTTTCTCCACCACCCGCATGCCCTTGCCACCACCGCCCGCGCTGGCCTTGATCAGCACGGGGTAGCCGATGCGGTCGGCCTCTTTCTGCAGCAGCTTGCCGTCCTGGTCGGCGCCGTGGTAACCCGGCACCAGGGGCACCCCGGCCTCGCCCATCAGGCGCTTGGATTCGGCTTTCAGGCCCATGGCCTGGATGGCCGCGGCCGGCGGACCGATGAAGACCAGCCCGGCCTGGGCACAGGCCTGGGCAAAGGCCTCGTTCTCGCTGAGGAAGCCATAACCCGGGTGGATGGCCTGCGCACCCGTGGCCTGGGCCGCCTCGATGATGCGCTCCCAGCGCAGATAACTCTCGGCCGGCGCGCTGCCGCCGATGTGCACCGCCTCGTCGCAGACAGCCACGTGCTTGGCGTTGGTATCGGCATCGGAATAGACCGCCACCGTCTGGATGCCCATGCGCCGGGCAGTCGCAGCCACCCGGCAGGCGATCTCCCCGCGATTGGCGATCAATATCTTCTTAAACATGTTTCACCTTTCCCAGATCCAGGTAGGCCGCTGCAGCAGCGGCTGTCGCTGGTTCAAGCCGCGGCACATGGCCGAGCAGCGGGGCGGAAATGCGCGCAGATATCGCTTCGATATTGCCGTCCCTGTGGACCATGGCCGGGTCCACGGTGTTGGCCACCCAGCCGGCCAGCTTGAGCCCGCGCGATGCAATCGCCTCTGCCGTCAGCAGGGCATGGTTGATGCAGCCCAGGCGCAGGCCCACGACCAGCACCACGGGCAGGCCCAACTGGCGGGCCAGGTCCGAGGTGTCGTAACCATGGGTCAGCGGCACCCGCCAGCCGCCCACGCCCTCGACCACCACGGCCTCGGCCTGGGCGCGCACCTGCTCGTAGCTGGCAATGATGCGGCGCGGCTCGATCAGCACGCATTCCAGCGCCGCCGCGATGTGAGGTGCGGCCGGCGTGCGCAGCAGGTAAGGGGTGGTCAGTTCACGCGGCAGCTTGAGCGGCGCGGCAGCGTGCAGAAAATCCACGTCCTCGTTGTGCCAGACGCCGTCGCGCAAATCGGCCCCCGCGGCGATGGGTTTCATGCCGGCCGCACGCACCCCGGCGGCCCCCAGGGCGTGCAGCAGGGCACCGCTGATCAGAGTCTTGCCGATCTCGGTGTCGGTGCCGGTGACGAAGCAGGAGAAGGTGGGCATCAGGTTTCTTTCGCAAGCGTGTGCAGGGCGTGGAGCAGGCGCGCCACGTCGTCGTGGGTGTGGGCCGCCGACAGCGTGATACGCAGGCGCGCCGTGCCGGCCGGCACCGTGGGCGCACGGATGGCCGAGACCCAGAGGCCCTGGTCCAGCAGGGCCTGCGCGGCGGCCAGCACCTCGGCATTGCCGCCGATCACCAGCGGCTGGATGGGCGTGGCCGAAGCCAGGTGCGACCAGCCCGCGCGCACCGGCATGGCCGAGACCTGGTGGCGCAGCAGGTCCAGTTGTGCGCGGCGCTGCCGCCCTTCCCGGCTGTCGATCAGGGCGATGCTGGTCAGCAGGGCATGGGCCAGCGCCGGCGCGGCAGCGGTCGTGTAGATATAGGGCCGGGCGCGCTGCACCAGCCAGTCGGTGACGGTTTCGTGCGCGGCGACAAAAGCACCACTGACGCCCGCGGCCTTGCCCAGCGTGCCCATATAGACCAGCTGCGGTGAACGCAAATTGAAATGCTCCAGCGCGCCGCGGCCGTTCTCGCCCAAGACGCCAAAACCATGCGCGTCGTCCACCACGAGCCAGGCGCCGTGGCGCTCGCACAGGGCCAGCAGAGCCGGCAACGGGGCGATATCGCCGTCCATGCTGAAGACGCTGTCGCTGACCACGATCTTGGTCTTGGCGTTGCTGGCAACCAGCGCCGTTTCCAGCGCGCCTACATCGTTGTGCGCGTAGACCGTGACCTTGGCGCGCGCCAGGCGCGTGCCGTCGATGATGGAGGCGTGGTTCAGCGCGTCGGAAAAGATCTCGGCCTCACCCGGCGTCGTCGCGACCAGCGCCGTGAGCACCGCCAGATTGGCCATGTAGCCGGTGCTGAAGTAGAGCGCGCGTGCGCGTTCCAGATGCGGCGCCTCGAAAGCAGCCAGACGCTCTTCGAGCTCCTCATGGGCTTTCGAGTGCCCGCTGACCAGGTGCGAGGCGCCGCTGCCGGCGCCGTAAAGACGCACGCCCTCCTGCATCGCCGCGGCGATGCGCGCATCGGCCGCCAGCCCCAGGTAGTCGTTGCTGTTGAAACTCAGTACACGCTGCCCGTCCACCAGGACCTCAGGCGCGCAGGCGGTCTCGGCCGTGCGGCGGCGGCGACGCAGCCCCTGCGCGTCGAGCTGGTCGATCTGCGCCTGCAGCGTGTCGATCATCTGGAATCTCATGCCATCACCTCCTCGAAGGTGGCGCGCGTGCGCTCGGCCAGCAGGGTGATCTCTTCGTCGTTCAGGATGTAGGGCGGCATCAGATACACCGTGCGGCCGATGGGACGCAGCAGCAGACCGCGCTGCAGGGCGGTGGTGAAGAAACGGCGCGAGAAGGTCGCGGCCCGGGTCGGGTCATCGATGGCGGCGTCGAAGGCCCAGATCATGCCGCGCTGGCGGAAATGCAGCACACGCTCATCGGCGGCCAGCGGCGCCAGCGCGGCGCTGAGCTTCTGCGCCTTCACACGGTTCGTCACCAGCACATCGTCCTGGGCAAAGATGTCCAGCGTGGCCAGCGCGGCGCGGCAGGCCAGCGGGTTGCCGGTGTAGGAATGAGAATGCAGGAAACCGCGGGTGACGTCGGCATCGTAGAAGGCCTGGTAGATGGCCTCGCGCGTCATCACCAGCGACAGCGGCAGGTAACCGCCGCTGATGCCCTTGGACAGGCAGACAAAGTCGGGCCACATCTGCCGCCCATCTTTTCCGGCCTGCTCGCAGGCGAAGAAACTGCCGGTGCGGCCGCAGCCCACGGCAATCTCGTCGGCGATCAGATGCACCTGGTGCCTGTCACACAAGGCGCGCACCAGCCGCAGGTACTCGGGGTCGTGCATGGCCATGCCGGTGGCGCACTGCACCAGGGGCTCGATGATGACCGCGGCCACCTTGCCGGCGCGCTCCTGCAGCAGCTCGTCCAGGGCATGGGCGGCGCGGCGCGCCACATCCTCTGCGCTCTCGCCAGGCTGGGCCAGCCGCGCATCGGGCGAGGCGACCACATGGGCGCGCTGGATCAACGGGCCATAGGCCTCACGGAACAGGGCCACATCGGTCACGCCCAGCGCACCGATGGTCTCGCCGTGGTAACTGCCCGCGAGGCAGACAAACTCCTGCTTCTGCGTCTGGCCGCTGTTGCGCCAGTAATGGAAGCTCATCTTGAGCGCGATCTCCACCGCCGAGGCGCCATCGGACGCATAAAAGCAATGGCCCAGCACGCCGCCGCTCAGCGCGCCCAGGCGCTCGGACAGTTCCACCACGGGCCGGTGCGTGAAGCCGGCCAGCATGGCGTGTTCCAGCTTGTCGAGCTGGTCTTTCAGCGCCGCGTTGATGCGCGGGTTGGCGTGGCCGAAGAGGTTGACCCACCAGGAGCTGATCGCGTCCAGGTACTCATGCCCCTGAACATCGACCAGCCAGGGACCACGCCCGTGGCTGACCGGGATCAGCGGGACGGTCTCGTGGTGCTGCATCTGGGTGCAGGGGTGCCAGACGCTGCGCAGGCTGCGCGCGACCCATTCGGAAGAGATGTCTTCAGCTTTCACTTCGATGCTGCTTTTGCTTTGTGCATGAGGGCCTGCATTCTGGCAGGCTAGGGCCTGCTCATGCCAATTTCGCAAGTGCGAACGGGGTTGAAACAGCGCCAATCTAGGCGCGCGACGACGCCCAGGCTGGCCGCCTGGGCGAGGAGTGCAACAACGAGTGGCGTGGTTTTCACCATGTTCCCTTCGGGTTGCGGCCAAAAAAGCCATGCGGGGTGTTGCGCGGACTGTGGCTGGGGGCTGCCCCGGCGGCGTCCACGCGCCTACCGCATGACTTTTTTGTTCCGCAACGCATCTTGTGAAATTGGCATGAACAGGCCCTAACCCTCACATCCTGAAAACGCCGAATTTGGTTTCTTCGATGGGGGCATTGAGCGCCGCGCTCAGCCCCAGCGCCAGCACGCGCCGTGTGTCGGCCGGGTCGATCACACCATCGTCCCACAGACGCGCCGTGGCGTAGTAGGGATGGCCCTGGTCTTCGTACTGCTGGCGGATCGGGGCCTTGAAGGCCTCCTCCTCCTGCACGCTCCATTGCCCGCCCTTGCCCTCGATGCCGTCGCGCTTGACGGTGGCCAGCACGCTGGCGGCCTGTTCGCCGCCCATGACGCTGATGCGCGCGTTGGGCCACATCCAGAGGAAACGCGGGCCGAAGGCGCGGCCGCACATGCCGTAGTTGCCGGCTCCAAAACTGCCGCCGATGATGACGGTGAACTTGGGCACCTGGGCGGTGGACACGGCCGTCACCATCTTGGCGCCGTTGCGCGCGATGCCCTCGTTTTCGTACTTGCGCCCCACCATGAAACCCGTGATGTTCTGCAGGAAGACCAGGGGGATCTTGCGCTGGCAGCAGAGTTCGATGAAGTGCGCGCCCTTGAGCGCGGACTCGCTGAACAGGATGCCGTTGTTGGCGATGATGCCCACGGGCAAACCCTCGATGCGCGCGAAACCCGTCACCAGCGTGCTGCCATAGCGCGCCTTGAACTCATCGAACTCCGAGCCGTCGACGATGCGCGCGATGATCTCGCGCACATCGAAGGGCTTGCGCGTGTCGGTCGGGATCACGCCGTAAAGCTCCTCGGCCGGGTAACGCGGCGGGCGGGGCTCGCTCACGGCCGGCGGCGGGGCCTTGCCGATGTTGAGGTTCTTCACCGAGGCGCGCGCCAGGGCCAGCGCGTGCAGGTCGTTCTGCGCCAGATGGTCGGCCACGCCGGAGAGGCGCGTGTGCACGTCGCCGCCGCCCAGGTCCTCGGCGCTCACCACCTCACCCGTGGCGGCCTTCACCAGCGGCGGCCCGCCCAGGAAGATGGTGCCCTGGTCCTTGACGATGATGGCCTCGTCGCTCATGGCCGGCACATAGGCGCCGCCGGCCGTGCAGGAGCCCATGACCACGGCGATCTGCGCCAGGCCCTGGGCGCTCATGTTGGCCTGGTTGTAGAAGATACGGCCGAAATGATCGCGGTCCGGAAACACCTCGTCCTGGTTGGGCAGGTTGGCGCCGCCGGAGTCCACGAGGTAGATGCAGGGCAGGCGGTTCTGCTGCGCGATCTCCTGCGCGCGCAGATGCTTCTTGACCGTCATGGGGTAATAGGTGCCGCCCTTCACGGTGGCGTCGTTGCAGACGATCATGCAGTCCACGCCGCTGACCCGGCCGATGCCGGCGATCAGGCCGGCGCAGGGCGCATCGCCCTTGTACATGTTGTAGGCCGCCAGCGGCGACAGCTCCAGGAAAGGCGTGCCGGGATCGAGCAGGCGCTGCACCCGCTCGCGCGGCAGCAGCTTGCCGCGGGCCGTGTGCTTGGCGCGCGCCGCCTCACCGCCGCCCTGGGCGACTTTTTCCACCTGGGCTTGCAGGTCGTCCACCACGGCGCGCATGGCGGTCGCGTTGGCCTGGAAGTCGGCCGAACGGGCGTTGAGCTGGGTTTCCAGAAGGGGCATGAAGGTGCTTTCTGAGGGCGACGGGGCCGGTCAGGCAGGCGCCCGTCTGATTGACGTTTACGTAAACGTCAATTGTGGCAGATTCGGGGCGCCCCTCCCCCCGGCAGGGCAGCGGGCGCACCACAGCGGTGCACCGGTGCCGGCATGGCGCTTGCTAACCATAACAGGTCAGCATCGAAAAAGCACCGCCATGTCCGTCCATCCCGCCCGCATCCGCCGCACCAGCCTGCTCAGCACGGGCGAGCTGGATCGGGCCCGCGTGCTCGACACCCTGGTCAACAACCTGGACGGCATGGCCTACCGCTGCCTGCACGACGCCAGCTGGCGCATGATCTTCGTCAGCCAGGGCTGCCTGGGTCTGACGGGCTACGCTCCGGCCGAACTGGTGCAGGACGCGGCCATCAGCTGGGAAGACATCACCCACCCGCTGGACCGCATCCGCGTGCGTTCGCAGATCGACACCGCGGTGCGCAGCGGCCAGCGCTTCACGGTGGAATACCGCATCACCACCCAGGCCGGGCAGATCAAGTGGGTGCACGAGCGCGGCATCGCCGTGCCCGACGAGCAGGGTGAACTGGTGATCGAGGGTTTCATCGAGGATGTCACGTCGCAGCGCGAAATGGCGCAGGCCCAGAAGGAGGCCGAGCTGCGCTACCGCAACATCTTCGAACACGCCTCCGAAGGCATCTTCCAGACCTCGATCGACGGCCGTTACCTGGCGGCCAACCCGGCCCTGGCCCGGCTCTACGGCTACGCCAGCCCCACGGCGCTGATGGCCGGCCTGGACGACATCGGTCGCCAGCTTTATGTGCGGGGCAGCCAGCGCGAACGTTTCCAGCAGCTCCTGGCCCAGCAGGGTGAGGTGCTCAACTTCGAGTCCGAGGTCTATCGCCAGGACGGCACCCGCATCTGGATCTCCGAGAACGCCCACGCCGTGCGCAACACCGGCGGACTCACCCTCTACTACGAGGGCACGGTGCAGGACATCTCGGAACGCAAGCGCTACCAGGAGGAGCTGGAGCGCCAGGCCAACCACGACATGCTCACCGGCCTGCCCAACCGCATCCTGCTGGCCGACCGCGTGGAACAGGGCATCGCGCGCGCGGCGCGCCTGGGGTATTTTCTCACCGTGGTCTTCATCGACCTGGACAACTTCAAGTTCATCAACGACAGCCTGGGACACGACGCGGGTGACGAGCTGCTCAAGGAAATCGCCAGCCGCCTGCGCCACTGCGTGCGCACCTCCGACACCGTGGCACGCCTGGGCGGAGACGAATTCGTGCTGCTGCTCGGTGACCACTTCCGCGCCAGCACCGTGATCTCGCAGCTGCGCCGTGTGCTGGCCGAGATCGGCCGCCCCGTCATGCTCTCGGGGCGCGAGTTCCATGTGGGCGCCAGCCTGGGCGTGGCCATGTCCCCGGGGGACGGCGAAGACCCGGCCAGCCTGCTCAAGCACGCCGACACCGCCATGTACGCCGCCAAGAACCGCGGCCGCAACAACTTCCAGTTCTTCACCAGCGAGCTCAACCGCGTGGCCGACGAGCGGCTCAACCTGGAGGCGGCGCTGCGCCAGGCCATCGAGCGCGATGAGTTCGAGGTGCACTACCAGCCCAAGGTGGACCATCGCCGCCGCATCGTCGGCGTGGAAGCCCTGGCCCGCTGGACCCACCCCGAGTACGGCCCCATCAGCCCGGACCGCTTCATTCCCATCGCCGAGGAAACCGGGCTCATCATGCCGCTGACCACGGCCATCCTGCGGCGTGCCTTCGCCGCCGCGCGCGGCTGGAACCAGCGCCTGCCCTCGCCCCTGCACGTGGCCGTGAATCTTTCACCGCGGCTCTTCCTCAGCGGCGACATCGTGGCCCACGTGGCCGGCCTGCTGCAGGAAGCCCAGCTGACGCCCGCCCTGGTGGAGCTGGAGATCACCGAAACCGTCTTCATGGGCGACAGCGACCACATCGTCGCCACCCTGGGCCATTTCAAGGCCCTGGGCGTGCAACTGGCCATGGACGACTTCGGCACCGGTTACTCCGCGCTCAGTTATCTGCGCCGTTTCCCGCTGGACATCATCAAGATCGACCGCTCCCTGGTCACCGGCATCGAACACGAGGAAGAGGTGGCCATGATCGCGCGCGCCGTGATCTCCCTGGGCCAGAGCCTGCGCAAGACCGTGGTGGCCGAGGGCGTGGAGAACCAGGCGCAGTTCGACTTCCTGCGCTACCAGGGCTGCCACGAATTCCAGGGTTATCTGCTGTCGCGCCCCCTGCCTCAGGCGGCCATGACACGCCTGCTCGAAGGCGGCGGCGTGATACCGGCCCCGGCGCGACCAACCTCGGGTTTTACGCCTTTGGCTTAAGCCAGCAGCGCGGGCAGCTGCGCCATGTCGCTGAACACTGCGGCCACCCCGGCCCGCAGGAAAGGTTCAGCCTCGCCCTGCGGCACATAGGCCAGCACCGTGGCGCCGGCGGCCAGCCCGGCGGCGGTGCCGATCAGCGTGTCCTCCACCACGGCGCAGCGCTGCGGCGGCGCCGACAGTGCGGCCGCAGCGGCCAGATAAACATCCGGGTGCGGCTTGGAACGCGGCATCTCGTGACCGCTGAAGATGCGGCCCTCGAAGTAGCCGTGCAGGCCCACCTTGCGCAGCTGCAGCTCGACCTTGTGGCGATCGGCCCCCGAGGCGCAGGCGATGCGCGCGTCCAGCCGTTCGTGGACTTCATGCACGGCGGCCCGTGCGTTGGTCACGATGCGCAGCTCACTCTCCAGCGCGGCGTTGCGGCGTTCACGGAACTCGGTCAGCCAGGCTTCCGTCAGCGGCCGGCCGGTCTCACGTTCGATGCGCTCACGCTCGTCGCGCACCATCTTGCCGATGAAGATGCGCATGCACTCAGCCTCGGTCAGATGCCAGCCGCGCTCGGCCAGCATGTCGCGCAGCACCCCGTTCACGATGGGTTCGGAATCGACCAGCACCCCGTCGCAATCGAACAGAACGGCATCGAATCTCACAACCAGTCTCCCTCCACGTAATACCAGCGGCCCTCTTCACGCACGAAGCGGCTGCGTTCGTGCAGGCGCACGGCGCGGCCGCTCCTGTCACGCTGGCGCGCGACAAACTCCACCGCGGCGTGAGCCTCATCGACCACTTTGAAATCCCGCACCTCCAGCCCCAGCCACTTCACGCCGGGATCGAAACTGATCTTCGAGGGTCGTTTGCTCTCGTGCCAGGTGGCCAGCAGGTAGTCGGCACGCTCCAGCACAAAGGCGCTGTAACGCGAACGCATCAGGGCTTCGGCGTCCGGCGCAGGCCGGCCGGGGAAATCCTCCACGCAAGGGCCGCAGCACCGCGCATAAGGCAGGGACCGGCCGCAGGGGCAGTCACTCACGCCTCAGCCGCCCTTCTTCGCCTTGCGCTCTTCCAGCGTCTCGGTCGGCCCGCCCAGCCTGACCCATTCGGCGTAGCCGCCCTCGATGTGCGAGACATTCGTCATGCCCATGTCCTGCAGGGTCTTGGCGGCCAGCGCGCTGCGCCAGCCGGCGCCGCAGAACAGGATGAAGTGCTTGCTCTCGTCGGCCCACATGGGCTTGTGGTAGGGCGATTCGGGGTCCACCCAGAACTCCAGCATGCAGCGCGGCGCGTGCGTGCTGCCGGTGACGGTGCCTTCCTTGAGTTCGCGCACGTCGCGGATGTCGACGATCTGCACCTTCGGGTCGTCCAGCATGGCCAGCACCTCGGGAACGGTGCGGGTCTGGACCTGGACCATGGCCTCGTCGACGAGGGCGCGGAATCCTTTGGTGATGGGCATGGCGGGTCTCCTGAAGTGGGGTTCAGTCTGCCAGGCGGTACACGCGCGCAGCCGTGCCCCCGAAGATATCGGCCTGCTCGGCCGGCGGCAAGTGCTGCACGGCGGCGCGGTGCGCCGCGATCAGGCTGGCGTGGTCGGTCCAGAGTTTCTCGATGGGGAAGTTGGAGCCGTACATGCAACGCTGCGCGCCGAAAAAGGTCACGGTCTGCTCCACGACCATGGCGATATGCGCCGGATCATTACGCTGCAGGAAGGTGCCAAGGCCCGAGAGCTTGACGTGCACATTGCGCTGCGCCATCAGCTTGCCCAAGCCCTCGCGCCAGGCCCGCAGGCCCACCGGCGAGGTGTCGGCCAGCATGCCGGCGTGGACCAGGATGAAGTTCACCTTCGGGTTCGCGGCCGCCAGATGGGCGGCATCGGCCATCTGGCCGGCGAAGACCTGCAGGTCGAAGCTGTAGCCATAGTCGGCGAGATGCCCGATATTGCGGCTCAGCACGGGGCTGCGCACCTGCTCGGGCCCGGGCGCGTAGCGGTAGAGCGGGTTCTCGTGCCAGTGCAGTTGCATGCGCACGCCGCGCACCAGCGGGTAGCGCTTCAAACGGTCGAGCTGCGGCCGCACGTCGGAGGCCAGCATGTCGGCATAAGCCACCATGGCCTGCGGCCAACCGGTACGGTGCGACTCGGCCTGCACCCAGGCGGCTTCCTGCTCGAACTGCGCCGACGGCCAGTTGGTCTGCACGTAGACGGACTGCGTGATGCCCGATCCGGCCTGATCGGCCAGGAACTCTTCCACCGGGTAGTCGCGGCGGATGGCCTCGTAAGGCCCGAAGACGCGTGGCACCATGGGGCCCTGCAGCCAGGGCAGATCCTGCTGGCGCCAGATGTGGTGATGGGCGTCGATGATTTTCATGGTTCTCCTCGTTCTGGGAGAAGTATGAGGCTCAAACTTAAAGTGCGCGCTGGATCAGTATTTTCTGCACGTCGCTGGTGCCTTCGTAGATCTGGCAGACACGCACATCGCGGTAGATGCGCTCGACGGGGAAATCCTTCACATAACCATAACCGCCCAGGGTCTGGATGGCGGCGCTGCAGACCTGCTCGGCCATCTCGCTCGCAAAGAGCTTGGCCATGGCGGCTTCCTTGAGGCAGGGACGACCGGCGTCGCGCAGGGCGGCGGCGTGCCAGGTCAGCTGGCGCGCCGCCTCGATTTTCGTGGCGCACTCGGCCAGGCGGAAACCCACCGCCTGGTGGTTGAAGATGGGCTGACCAAAACTCTCGCGCTCCTTGGCGTACTGGATCGCCACCTCCAGCGCACTGCGCGCCATGCCTATGCTTTGCGAGGCGATGCCGACGCGCCCGCCCTCCAGCCCGCCGAGCGCTATTCTGTAGCCCTCGCCCTCGGCGCCGATCAGGTTCTCGGCCGGGATGCGGCAGTTCTCGAAATTGATCTGCGCGGTGTCGCTGCTGTGCTGGCCGAGTTTCTCTTCCAGGCGGGCCACCACATAACCGGGCGCATCGGTGGGCACGAGGAAAGCGCTCATGCCCTTCTTGCCCGCGCCCTTGTCGGTCACGGCGATCACGATGGCCACCTGCCCGTGCTTGCCGCTGGTGATGAACTGCTTGACGCCATTGAGCACATAAGCGTCGCCATTGCGCTGGGCCGTGGTGCGCAGGCCCGAGGCGTCCGAACCCACGTGCGGCTCGGTCAGGCAGAAGGCGCCCAGCATCTCGCCGCGCGCCAGCGGCGCCAGCCACTTGGCTTTTTGCTGTGCGTTGCCGTGTTTCATGAGGATGGCGTTGACCGGGCAGTTGGTCACGCTGATGGCCGTGCTGGTGCCGCCATCCCCCGCCGCGATCTCTTCCAGCACCAGCGAGAGGCTCAGGTAATCCAGCCCCGCGCCGCCCAGTTCCTCGGGTACGCAGATGCCGTAAGCCCCCAGCGCGGCCAGGCCGCGATGCACCTCATGCGGGAAGTGGCGCTCACTGTCCCAGCGCGCGGCGTGCGGCCAGAGCTCGGCACGCGCGAAGTCGCGTACCGCATCGCGGATCATTTCCTGGTCGGGGGTCAGCAGCATGGCAGGCCAGCTTCAATTGACGTTGACGTAGACGTCAATTATGCCGGCCCGCGCCCGGCAAGCCCTCTCAGAGCCGGAAGGCGCCCACCAGCTGGTTCAGGTGCTGGGCCTGTTCGCGCAAGCTCATGGCCGCGGCGGTGGATTCCTCCACCAGCGCCGCGTTCTGCTGCGTGGCCTGGTCCATGTTCGTCACGGCCTCACCGATCTGCGCCACACCCTGGCTCTGCTCGGCGCTGGCCGCGCTGATCTCGCCCATGATGTCGGTCACCCGGCGGATGCTGGCCACCACCTCGTTCATGGTCGCACCGGCCTGGTCCACCAGGGTGGTGCCCTGGCCCACGCGTTCCACACTGTCGTTGATCAGGGTCTTGATTTCCTTGGCGGCCTCGGCCGAACGTCCGGCCAGGCTGCGCACCTCGCTGGCCACCACGGCAAAACCCCGGCCCTGCTCGCCGGCCCGCGCGGCCTCCACCGCGGCGTTCAGCGCCAGGATGTTGGTCTGGAAGGCGATGCCGTCGATCACGCTGATGATGTCGGCGATCTTCCTGGAGCTGTCGTTGATGCCCTTCATGGTGTCCACCACCTGGGCCACCACCTCGCCACCCTGCACGGCCACGGTGCTCGCGCTCTGGGCCAGCTGGTTGGCCTGGCGGGCGTTGTCGGCGTTCTGCTTGACGGTGGACGAGAGTTCTTCCATCGATGCCGCGGTTTCTTCCAGGGCGCTGGCCTGGCTTTCGGTGCGCGCGCTCAGGTCCTGGCTGCCGGCGGCAATCTCGCTGCTGGCCGTGGTGATGCTGTCGGTGGACTGGCGCACTTCGCCCACCAGGCGACGCAGGGCCTCCTGCATGCGCACCAGCCCCTGCATGAGGCTGTCCGGGTATTGTGTGGACGGTACCGGATAGGCCAGATTGCCTTCGGCGATTTCCGACAGGGCCAGCCGCGCGTCCGCGGGGTCTCCACCCAGTTCCTGGCCGACCGTCTTGCGCAGGTAGAGCGTGAAGCCCGTGGCCACGACCACGGCCAGCACGGCCAGGGACAGGGAAAAGAAGACCACCCGGTTGGCCTGGCGATCGACGTGGTCCTGCGCCTCTTCGGACACCTTCTCGGCCACTTCGACCTGCTTGAGCAGCTCGGCGCGCAGATTGCGCCAGGCCGGCGTCTCGGTGCTGTTGAGGAACTTCACCGTCTCCGGCGACTGCTCCTTGATCAGGGCCAGCACCTTTTCCTGGGCCTGGGCATGCACGGTGCGCAAGGGCGGCAGCTTGGCCAGGCCCGCTTCGAACGCCGTGCCCTTGGCGGTCTTGACGGCATCGTTATAGGCCTTGTCATAGGCCGCGCGCGCCGCGTCCAGGTTCTTGGGGGCCTGGGGATTGACCGGGTCGAGCACGATGTTGCGCAGGGCCTGGCCCATCTGCAGGCCCTGGGCATACATCTCGTTGAGACCGGCGCTGATGCGCTGCTCGGTCTGGATATAGCGCCCGAACTGGTTCTTGGTGTAGACCAGGCCGCCGATACTGCCGGCCAGGCCGACGATAAAAAGCGCTGCAGGCACCAGGGCGCAGAGCAGAAGTTTGGTACTGAATTTCATGAAAGGGCCTCCCGGGGGCAAGGCCCACATCATTGCCCACTTATGGATGTTTGTGGATACCCCCGGTGCTATCCCAAGCCCCGATCAGACCCGTTTTTTCAGAGCATTTCCAGCGCCACGGCCGTGCCCTCGCCGCCGCCGATGCACAGCGTGGCCAGGCCGCGCTTGAGGCCGCGGGCCTTGAGCGCGTGCATGAGCGTGACCATGATGCGCGCGCCCGAGGCGCCGATGGGGTGGCCCAGCGCGCAGGCGCCGCCGTTGACGTTGACGATGTCGTGCGCGACCTTGAGCTCTTCCATCAGGGCCATGGGCACCACGGCAAAAGCCTCGTTGACTTCCCACAGATCCACGTCCTTCACGCTCCAGCCGGCGGCGGCCAGGGCTTTTTGCGTGGCGCCCACCGGGGCGGTGGTGAACCACTCGGGCGCCTGTGCGTGCATGGCGTGCGACACGATCCTGGCCAGCGGCTTGAGGCCGTGCTTGGCCGCGGTGGAGGCGCGCATCATGACCAGGGCCGCGGCGCCGTCGTTGATGGACGAGCTGCTGGCGGCGGTGATGGTGCCGTCCTTCTTGAAGGCGGGCTTGAGCGCCGCGATCTTGTCGAGCTTGGCCTTGCCCGGGCCTTCGTCGATGGCCACCACGGTCTCGCCGGCGCGGGTTTTCACGGTGACCGGCGTGATCTCGGCCGCGAAGGCGCCGCTTTGCGTGGCGGCCTGGGCGCGGCGCACGCTGCTGCTGGCGAAGTGGTCCTGCTGCTCGCGGCTGAACTTGTACTTGGCCGCGCAGTCCTCGCCGAAGGTGCCCATGGAGCGGCCGGCCTCGTAGGCGTCTTCCAGGCCGTCGAGCATCATGTGGTCGTAGATCTTGTCGTGGCCCATGCGGTAGCCGCCGCGGCCCTTGAGCATGAGATAGGGTGCGTTGGTCATGCTCTCCATGCCACCGGCCACGATCACGTCGGCGCTGCCACCGGCCAGCATGTCGTGCGCGAACATGGCCGCGCGCATGCCCGAGCCGCACATCTTGGACAGGGTCACCGCGCCCGCGCTCTTGGGCAGGCCGCCCTTGAAACCCGCCTGGCGCGCGGGAGCCTGGCCCTGGCCGGCCATCAGGCAGTTGCCCATCAGCACCTCATTGACGAGCTCGGGGGCGATGCCTGCGCGCTCGACCGCGGCCTTGATGGCCGCGCCGCCCAGGTCATGGGCCGAGAGGGAAGAGAAGTCGCCCTGGAAAGCCCCCATGGGGGTGCGGGCGGCGCCGACGATGACGATGGGATCGGACATGGTGTGCTCCTGAGACTGTATGCGCGTGCACGCATTTTGCCGCGAAAGGCCCGCCGGCACAGGCCGGCGGGCCTTGGTCAGGAGGACTACGTAGGGGTGTTCCCCCGGTCGACGGCGATGTAGATCTCGCCGCCGGTGCGCCGGAACTCGGCGGATTTCTGCGTCATGCCTGCGTCCAGTGCCTGCACTTCACTCACACCCTGCGTCTTGGCGAACTCGCGCACCTCCTGCGTGATCTTCATGGAGCAGAACTTCGGCCCGCACATGGAGCAGAAGTGCGCCACCTTGGCCGAGTCCTTGGGCAGGGTCTCGTCGTGGAATTTCTGCGCCGTGTCGGGGTCCAGCGAGAGATTGAACTGGTCCATCCAGCGGAACTCGAAACGCGCCCTGGACAACGCGTCGTCCCGTGCCCGCGCGCCCGGGTGCCCCTTGGCCACGTCGGCCGCGTGCGCGGCGATCTTGTAGGTGATGATGCCGGTCTTCACGTCCTCGCGGTCGGGCAGGCCCAGGTGCTCCTTGGGCGTCACGTAGCAGAGCATGGCCGTGCCGAACCAGCCGATCATGGCCGCGCCGATACCGCTGGTGATGTGGTCGTAGCCCGGGGCGATGTCGGTCGTCAGCGGGCCCAGGGTGTAGAACGGTGCCTCGCCGCAGTGCTTCAACTGCTCGGTCATATTGGCCTGCACCATGTGCATGGGCACATGGCCCGGGCCTTCGATCATGGTCTGCACATCGTGCTTCCAGGCGATCTGCGTGAGCTCGCCCAGGGTGCGCAGCTCGGCGAACTGGGCTTCGTCGTTGGCGTCTGCACCCGACCCCGGGCGCAAACCATCGCCCAGCGAGAAGCTCACGTCGTAGGCCTTCATGATCTCGCAGATCTCTTCGAACTTCGTGTAGAGGAAGTTCTCCTGGTGGTGGGCGATGCACCACTTGGCCAGGATGGAACCGCCGCGCGAGACGATGCCTGTGACGCGCTTGGCCGTGAGGTGGATGAAGGGCAGGCGCACGCCCGCGTGGATGGTGAAATAGTCCACGCCCTGCTCGGCCTGCTCGATCAGCGTGTCGCGGAAGATCGCCCAGCTCAGGTCCTCCGCCACACCGCCCACCTTCTCCAGCGCCTGGTAGATGGGTACGGTGCCGATGGGCACGGGGGAGTTGCGCAGGATCCAGTCGCGTGTGGTGTGGATGTTCCTGCCGGTGGACAGGTCCATCACCGTGTCGGCGCCCCAGCGCGTGGACCACACCAGCTTCTCCACCTCTTCCTCGATGCTCGACGTCACCGCCGAGTTGCCGATGTTGGCGTTGATCTTGACCAGGAAGTTGCGCCCGATGGCCATGGGCTCCAGCTCGGGGTGGTTGATGTTGGCCGGGATGATGGCGCGCCCGCGCGCCACCTCGTCGCGCACGAACTCGGGCGTCACCACTTTCGGGATGCTCGCGCCGAAGCTGTTGCCCGCCAGGCGCTGTTCACGCTCGGGGCTGTCCAGGTACTGGGCCGTCCACTCGCGCTGCTGGTTCTCGCGCAGGGCCACGTACTCCATTTCGGGCGTGACGATGCCGCGGCGCGCGTAGTGCATCTGCGTGACGTTGGCACCCGTCCTGGCGCGGCGCGGTGTGCGCTGCAGGCCGGCGGCCTGAGCGCGCAGCGCGGCGAGCGCGTCGGCTTCGGCACCCTTGACGCCGTCGTCCAGCGCCACGCGTGCGCGGCCGCTGTAGGCCTCGGTGTCGCCACGGGCCTCGACCCAGGCCTGGCGCAGCGCGGGCAGGCCACGGCGCACGTCGATCTCGGCCTGCGGGTCGGTGTAAGGGCCGGAGGTGTCGTACACCAGCACCGCCTCGCCATTGCTTTGCGTGATCTCGCGCATGGGCACACGCACATCAGGCCGTGTGCCGGTCACATGGATCTTGCGCGAGGCCGGCAGGGGCTCACGCGTGAGGGTGATGAACTGGGTGAGTTTGTCGGGTGCGTTCATTGTGAATCTCCTTGAAACAAAAGTTTTTGCTCCGAAGGAGGTTCACAGAACGCGAACCGGAAGACGGCACGAGGCCAGCAAGGGGAACAGACACGGCAGACGGACTGCAGGTCAGGCTCTTCTTACGCCGGCATTAACCGGATCAAGTTCGCGGGTTCGGATCACCATCTCAGCACATCACGTGTGCACCCCGGGCAAGACGGACTGTAGCCGACCCGGCGGCACCCGGAACATGACCCAGGTCAATTTTTCACTGCGATGAGAAACGTCGGCTGTGCTCGTAGGGGAAAACGTCGTAGACGTGACCCTGCTGGATGCGTTCCTTGTGGCTCTGCCAGAAGACCGGATCGAGCAGGTCGGGGTGGTGTTTCATGAACACCTCGCGCACGGCCGGGTTGCCCAGCAGGAAAGGCGCGAAGGTCTCGGGGAACACATCACGCGGACCGACCTTGTACCAGACCTTGCCGCTCATCTCTTCTTCCTCGTTGCGCGGTGTCGGCACCTCGCGGAAGTTGCAGTCGGTGATGTACTCGATCTCGTCGTAGTCGTAGAACACCACCTTGCCCTGGCGCGTCAGCCCGAAGTTCTTCCACAGCATGTCACCGGGGAAGATATTGGCCGCCACCAGGTCCTTGATGGCCTTGCCGTACTCGATGACGGTGCGCTCCAGCTGGCGGCGCGCCCGGCGGGCTTCCTCCGAGGTGTTGGCCGGATCGGCCGCGCCCGCGTCGAAGGCTTCCTGCAGGTAGATGTTGAGCGGGATCATGCGCCGCTCGATGTAGAGATGCTGGATGATGACTTCGCTGCGCCCGTCGGGGTCGCGATCGCTGATCTCCAGCTGGCTGGGCGCGAACTTGTGGATCTCGGCGATCAGCGCCTCGTCAAAACGTTCCAGCGGGAAAGCCACCAGGCTGTACTCCAGCGTGTCGGCCATGCGGCCCACGCGGTCGTGCTGCTTGACCAGCAGGTACTTGCCCTTCACCTGCTCGCGCGTGGTGTCCTTCGGCGGCGGATACCAGTCCTTGATGATCTTGAAGACGTAGGGGAAGGAGGGCAGGTCGAACACCAGCATGACCATGCCCTTGATGCCGGGTGCGATACGGAAGCGGTCGCTCGAATGCTGGAGGTGGTAGAGAAAGTCACGGTAGAACAGGGTCTTGCCCTGCTTGGCCAGGCCCAGGGCGTTGTAGAGCTCGGCCCGCGGCTTGCGCGGCATCAGGCCGCGCAGGAACTGCACATAAGCCGAGGGCACTTCCATGTCCACCATGAAATAGGCCCGGGCGAAGCTGAAGAGCATGAGCAGGTCGTCCTCGCCAAACAGCGCGGCGTCGATCACCAACCCGCCCTGCTCGCCGTGCAGGATGGGCAGGGCAAAGGGCACCTCGACAAAGCCGTTGATGATCTTGCCCACCACGTAGGCGCCCTTGTTGCGGAAGAACAGGCTGGACAGGACCTGCACCTGGAAATTGGTGCGCAACTTGTTCTGGCCCAGCAGGTCGTTGACCGCGGCCAGCACATGGCCGACATCCCGTTCCAGATCCTCGAAAGGGCACTGCAGCCGGAAGTTGCCGATGATGCGCTCCACCGTCTCGCGCAGAGTCTCGCGCGCGGGGTAGTAGGCGCGGTAGGTCGGCCGGGCGGCGGGCTCGTCGTTCTCGATGTACTCGGTGCTGACCGCAGGGCGCACGAAGATGAAGTCGTTGTGGAAGTGCGTGCGGTGCAGGATCTTGGTGGTGACCGAGTTGAAAAAGGTCTCGGCCAGTTCGGGCTGGTGGTGATCCACCAGCAGGCCGATGTAGTGCAGCTTGACCTGCTGCCAGATGGCCATGGGCTGGGTGCCGGCCTGGAAGGCCTGCTCCAGCCGGCTCACGCACTCCCTGACACGCAGGTCGTAGAACTCGATGCGTTCGCGCTGGGCACGCTGCTGGCCATGCCAGTCGGCCATCTCGAAACGGTGCTGGGCGCGTGCGGACTCGGTGCGGAAGAGCTGGTAATGGCGGTTGAAGCCGTCCATCATCGCCAGGGCGATGTCGTAGGCAACGGTCGAATCGAGCCGCTGCGGAAACACCGCCTAACCCCGCGCGGCGACTACGCCCTGGATGGCCGCACGGTACAGGGGCTCGATGGAATCGGTGCTGGACACGGTCATTTTCAGGTCCTGCAGCAGGCCGTCGTGCACGCCGAACGCCCAGCCGTGGATGCTGACCTGCTGGCCGCGCGCCCAGGCGTCCACCATGACCGTGCTGACGCAGACATTGACCACCTGTTCGATGACGTTGAGGTCACACAGGGCATTGGCGCGCTGGGCCTCGGGCAGGCGCTCCAGCAGATCACGGTGACGGTCGCGCACGTCCTGGATGTGGCGCAACCAGTTGTCGGCCAGGCCGATGCGCGCGCCTTCGAAGGCGGCCTGCACACCGCTGCAACCGTAGTGGCCCACGACCATGATGTGCTCGACCTTGAGCCGTTCCACCGCGAACTGGATGGCCGACAGGGCGTTCAGGTCCGAATGCACCACCACATTGGCAACGTTGCGGTGCACGAAGACCTCACCGGGCTCCAGCCCCGTGATCTGGTTGGCCGGCACGCGGCTGTCGGAGCAGCCGATCCACATGTACTTGGGCGTCTGCTGCTTGACCAGGCCCGTGAAAAAGCCGGGGCGCTCGCGCTCCATCTGGGCCGCCCATTGGCGGTTGTGGGAAAAAAGGTCGTTGACGGATTTGTTCATGGCTCCATTCTCACTTAGGTCGATTCAAGGCCGCCCGCACATTCCAGTCCAGCAGGCCGAGCTGCGCGCGCGCCAGGGCGTCGCTTTTCGGATCGAACTGGCAGCTGGCGGCCCTCTTCGGGTCCACGGGTGAGCAGATGAAACTGGCCGGGTTGCCCAGCGTCCAGCCCCCCTGCGCATTGCGGGCATTGCCGTAGTAGTTCACGCTCAGCGGCGCGTTCAACGCCGGGTTCGCCTGCTTCGTCGGATCGAGCAGCAGGTTGCGCCCGGTCTGGACGTAACCGCTGTTCACGCCCAGCAAAGGCAGCAGCGTAGGGAACATGTCGCGGTGGCTGGCCGGCAGCTGGCGCTGCGGGCCGCAGTTCAGGCCTTCGTCCCAGATCACGAAGGGCACCTGGCTGATCAGGTAACGCCGTTCGGGCGTGGCGTAGAGGCCGAAGCTGCGCACATTGTGGTCGCCGGTGGCGGCGATCACGGTGTTGTGGCGCAGCGGGCCGTTGCGCACCTCCTGCACCAGGCCGCCGAGCTGGTCGGTGGCGTAGTGATAGGAATCGATGTTGAGCCACAGGGTGTCGGCATTGCGCTCGCCGCCCCACTTCGCCTGATTGCGCTTGGCACGCTGGTATTCGGGCGGCAGGTCGTAAGGCGGGTGGTTGGTGGCCGTCAGCACGAAGACGAAAAGCGGTTTGTCCTGCGGCTTCTTCAGGCGCTCGGACAGGTAGCGGAACACATAACTGTCCCACACGCCCCAGATACCGAGCTCGGCCTCGGGGTAGGCGGCCTTCAGGTGGCTGGCGTCGACCACCTCGTCGAAACCCTGGGTCTTGAGCACGCGGTCCAGTTCGCGCCAGCCTGAACGCGCCGAAGTCACGAACAGGGTGCGGTAACCGGCCTGCCTGAGCAGCAGCGGAACGGCCCAGGGGATGGGCGTCCTGCCCTGCGGCCCCAGGGTGAGCGGCGTGATGGGCGTGGAGAAGAGAATGGCTTCCAGCGAAGGGTGCGTGCCGGGTTGGGCCGAGTCGAAGTTGGAGAAGTGACAGGCGCCGGGCAGGGTGGGCGCCAGCCGGCCCAGCACATCGAAGTCCTTGGGGTCGTGGTAGAGGAAGGGCTCGGCGCTCCAGGACTCCATGAGGAAGAACAGCAGGTTCTTGCGCGGCCCCGAAGCCGGCGCCGCGCCCTGCGAGATGAGCGAGGCGCGCAGGGCCTGCTCGTCCCGGGCCTCGATGCCCAGCGCCTGCGCGGCTTCCATGGGCGAGCCGTAGCCCAGGCGCTTCAGGCCCAGCAGCGGGTCGCTGAGGTTCTGCGAGTCGCGCCGCGCGTCCCAGGCGAACTTGAACGCGATCACGCCGTTGGGCACCATGTCGTTGAGGAACTGCGAAGTGGTCACCGAGACGTTCTGCCGCCCCAGGGCCATGGCGCGCAGCGTGCCCTTGGTCGTCATCACCAGCAGCAGGAAAGCGAACAGCACACCCAGCAGCGTGAGCCAGACCGGGATGCGCCGCTCCGCCACGCCCCGGTTGAGGCGCAGACTCAGACGACTGTAAGCCGCCTTGCGTGCGGCCATGGCCCCCCAGCTGGCGCCGACCAGCACCGCAAGGGTCAGGAAGACCGGGAAGTCGCTCCAGATGGTCTGGACGATCGCCTTGGTGTCGTCCTCGAAGAAACCGAAGACCACCGGGTCGATGGGCGTCTTGTAGAAGCCGAAGTAGTGCAGGTTGATCAGGCTGGCCGTGACGAACAGCGTGGCCACCGTGCCGGCCAGCCAGCCATGCCAGCGCGCGGGCACGATGATGAGCAGCGGCCAGATCAGGATGGCGGCGGCGGCGCAGACCTTGAGATCGAAGCGCGCACCCTGGTAGACCACGGCCCAGAGATCGGCCAGCGGCGCCCCGAAACCCTCGGGCCAGTGCCAGGCGATCTGGCCCAGGCGCAGCAGGGTAAGGACGAAGGCCACGCACAAGACCATGACCCAGGCCTGCAGCGTGGCCGAAGCCAGTGCCCCCAGCAGGTGGCGGCCGAAGGTGCGCAGCGAAAACTTCACGTCAGACTTCCCTTTCATGTCAGGGAAGTATTGTGCCGTCTGTCCATGGCCCGTGCATGACCGCCGGGCTTACATGGTCTCGGCAAACAGCTCGCGACCGATCAGCATGCGGCGGATTTCACTGGTGCCCGCCCCGATCTCGTACAGCTTGGCATCGCGCCACAGGCGGCCCAGCGGGTAGTCGTTGATGTAACCGTTGCCGCCAAAGATCTGCACGCCCTCGCCGGCCATCCAGGTGGCCTTCTCGGCCGTCCACAGGATGACCGAGGCGCAGTCCTTGCGCACCTGGCGCACGTGCTCAGCGCCCAGCAGGTCCAGATTCTTGGCCACGGTGTAGGCAAAGGAACGGCCGGCCTGCAACACGGTGTACATGTCGGCCACCTTGCCCTGGATCAGCTGGAACTCGCCGATGCTCTGGCCGAACTGCTTGCGGTCGTGGATGTAGGGAATGACCTTGTCCATCACCGCCTGCATGATGCCCAGCGGCCCGCCGGTCAGCACGGCGCGCTCGTAATCCAGCCCGCTCATGAGCACCTTGGCGCCGCCATTGAGCGTGCCCAGCACGTTCTCGGCCGGCACCTCGACGTTGTGGAACACCAGTTCGCCCGTGTGGCTGCCGCGCATGCCCAGCTTGTCGAGTTTCTGCGCGATGGAAAAGCCCTTCATGCCTTTCTCGATCAGGAAGGCCGTGATGCTGCGCGCGCCGCCACCGGCCGCCCGGCCGCCCGAAGGCCGGTGAGCCCCCTCGGGGGGCAGCGAAGCGTGGGGGCCGTCGGAACCGGGTTCGGTCTTGGCGTAGACCACCAGGGTGTCGGCGTCGGGGCCGTTGGTGATCCAGAACTTGCTGCCGTTGAGCAGGTAGTAGCCACCCCCCGAGGCACTCGGTTCTTTCCACTCGGCCTTCAGTTTCATGCTCAGCACGTCGCTGCCGGCGCCGGGCTCGCTCATCGCCAGCGCGCCCACGTGTTCGCCGCTGATCAGCTTGGGCAGGTATTTCCTGCGCTGCGCCTCGTTGCCGTTGCGCTTGATCTGGTTCACGCAGAGGTTGCTGTGCGCGCCATAGCTCAGGCCCACGGAGGCGCTGGCGCGGCTGATCTCCTCCATGGCGATCATGTGCGCCAGGTAGCCCATGTTGGCGCCGCCGTATGCCTCAGGAACAGTGATGCCCAGCACGCCCAGATCACCCATCTTGCGCCAGAGATCCATGGGGAACTGATCGTTGCGGTCGATCTCGGCCGCCCGCGGGGCGATCTCGGCCTGCGCGAATTCGCGCACCGCGTCGCGCAGCGCGTCGATGTCTTCGCCGAGCTGGAAGTTGAGTCCGGGCAGGTTCATGAATAGGTCTCCGTCTTTTTTGTGTGTCCGGCCTTATTTGCCGTTTTTCTTGTCGAGTTTGGTCAGCAGAGCGCGGGCCTCGCGCTGGTGCGCCTTGATCTCGTCCAGGTTGGCCTGCAGGTCGGCCATCTGCTCCTCGACCTGGGCGCGGTGCGCGGCCAGCACGTCGAGGAATTTCTTGAGCTGCAGCCCGGTGTCACGCGGGCTGTCGTACAGATCGATGATCTCCTTGGCCTCGCTCAGGCTCAGGCCCAGGCGCTTGGCGCGCAGGGTGAGCTTGAGGCGGGTGCGGTCGCGCCCGCTGTAGACGCGGATGCGCCCGCCCGGCCCGCTGCGCTCGGGTTGCAGCAGCCCCATGTCTTCATAGAAGCGCATGGCGCGCGTGGTCAGGTCGAATTCCCGGGCCAGATCGCTGATGCTGTAGGTCGTTGCCATGGTCGTGGGTGGTGTAAAACAAAGGCGACAGCGCGGTCTCGGTGGCGCGCCTAGAATGCCGGATGCCAGTTGACGTTTACGTAAACGTCAATTATGTCGCAATTCACGGACCCCATGAACGAACTCGAACGCCAGCTGCACTACCCCCTGGGCGAGACCCTGCCCGAGCCCGGCGCCACCCTGGACGTGGCCCCGGGCGTGCGCTGGATCCGCATGGCCCTGCCCTTTGCGCTGGACCACATCAACCTCTGGCTGCTGCGCGACTGCCTGGACGGGCGCGAGGGCTGGACGGTGGTGGACTGCTGCATCAGCCGCGACGAAGCCAAGGCCCAGTGGGAGCAGCTCTTCGCCGGCAGCTTCGAGGGCCTGCCCCTGCTGCGCGTGATCGTCACGCACATGCACCCGGACCACATCGGCCTGGCCTACTGGCTGTGCGAGCGCTGGAGCACACCCGAACACCCCTGCCGCCTGTGGATGAGCGCCACCGACTACAACCTCGCGCGCATCGGTTCGTCCGGCGGCAACGGCTTTGGCGGCGACAGCTCTGCGCTTTTCTTCGCCGCGCACGGCCTGCGCGATCCGGCATCGATGGAAAAGATCCGCGAGCGCGCCAGCTACTTCCCCACCCTGGTGCCGGCCGTGCCGCGCCAGTTCCGCCGGATGATGGAGGGCGACGTGGTGGCCATCGGCGGGCGCGGCTGGCGCTGCATCAGCGGCCACGGCCATGCGCCCGAGCACATCGCGCTCTACTGCGAGGAGCTGAAACTGCTGATCGGCGGCGACATGATGCTGCCGCGCATCTCCACCAACGTCAGCGTCTTCGACATGGAGCCCGAGGCCGATGCATTGAAACTCTTTCTGCAGTCGATCGACAAGTTCAAGGCCCTGCCGGCCGACACGCTGACCCTGCCCTCGCACGGCAAGCCCTTCACCGGCCTGCACCGGCGCATCGAACAGCTGCACGAACACCACCGCGACCGCCTGGCCGAGGTGCTGGAGGCCTGCACACTAAAACCCTGCAGCGCCGCCGATGTGCTGCCCACCCTCTTCAAGCGCAAGCTCGATCTGCACCAGACCACCTTCGCCATGGGCGAGGCCGTGGCCCATCTGCATGCCCTGTGGTTCGAAGGGAAACTGCAGCGCCAGCGTGATGCCGAAGGGGTCTACCGCTTCAGAACCACGCCATGAAAACAGCAGCCCCTACAATGCCCAGTTTTGGTGCCTGCAGGAGCAGGGCCTGTTGACACTAATTTCTCAAGTGCGAACGTGGTGCAAACAGCGCCAATCTAGGCGCGCGACGACGCCCAGGCTGGCCGCCTGGGCGAGGAGTGCAACAACGAGTGGCGCTGTTTGCACCACGTTCCCTACGGGTTGCGGCCAAAAAGGCCATGCGGGGTGTTGCGCGGACTGTGGCCGGGGGCGACCCCGGCGGCGTCCACGCGCCTACCGCATGGCTTTTTTGATCCGCAACGCATCTCGAGAAATTAATGTCAACAGGCCCTCGCGTGCATCCCCTTCTTCTCTGGCTGCGCAGCTTCTGGCCCGCGCCGCTCACGGTCAGCCGGCGTGAAATCTGGCTGGGCTGCCTGGGCGCCGGTCTGGGCCTGCTCGGCACCGAATGGCTGAGCCACCACGCCCTGGGCGAACTCAACCCCTGGTTCATCGCGCCCATGGGCGCCTCGGCCGTACTGCTCTTTGCCGTGCCGGCCAGCCCCCTGGCCCAGCCCTGGTCCATCGTCGGCGGCAACCTGGTGTCGGCGCTGATCGGCGTGCTGTGCGCCCACATCCTGGGCCATGACGGCCTGGCCGCCGGCATCGCCGGCGCCGGCGCCATCGCCGCCATGTTCGCGCTGCGCTGCTTGCACCCGCCCGGCGGCGCCGTGGCGCTGACCGCCGTGCTGGGCGGGCCGGCCATCAGCCAGCTGGGTTACGCCTATGTGCTGTGGCCGGTGGCCGCGAACTCCGCGCTGCTGCTCGCCCTGGCCCTGCTCTTCAACAACCTGATGCAGCGGCGCTACCCGCACCAGGCCGTGCCCCAGCCCCACCCGCACCGCACGGCCGACCGGCTGCCCAGCGCACGCCTGGGCCTCAGCAAAGAGGATCTGGATGCCGCGCTGGCCAGCCAGGGCCAGCTGCTCGACATCAACCCCGACGATCTGGAGCAGATCCTCACACGCGCGCAGCTGCAGGCCAGCCGTCGCAAATGGGGTGATGTGCATTGCCGCGACATCATGTCGCGCGATGTGGTCCACGTCCGGCCGCTCGACTCGGTGGACGAGGCCTGGGCCCGCCTGGTGCGGCACAAGGTCAAGGCGCTGCCGGTGATCCGCCTCGATGGCACGCTGGCTGGCATCGTTTCGCTGCATGATTTCTTCGTCGGGCACAGCGCGCCCGACCCGCGCAAGATGCCCGTCATGAGCACGGCACGCTACGTGGCCGACATCATGACGCGCAAGGTGCGCGTGGCGCGCCCGGAACAACTGATGGTGGACCTGGTGACCCTGTTCTCCGACGGCGGTCTGCACCACATGCCGGTGGTGGACGGACAGCTGCACGTGGTCGGCATGATCACCCAGTCGGACGTGGTGGCGGCGCTCTTCAAGACCGGGGCGTAAAGCGCCGGGTCAGGCGCCAGCGGGCGCCACAGTGACACCCTGGATGGCGTGCCGCTGGAGCGCGTCCGCCACGAAGCCGGAGGCTTTCATCTCCTCCACGAAAGCACCGAGGTGTTCGCTCGCCGCCGGGCCCCGGCTCTTGGGGCAACCCATGGCCTGGCGGATCACCATGAAACGATCCGGCAACAAACGCAAACCCGGAAAGCGCCGCGCATCGGCCTCCAGTTGCTGCCGCACACCGGCGGCCACGTCATGCCCCTGCGCCAGGAAGGTTTCCACCACTGCGGGCGAACTGGGCGCACGCACCAGTTGCGCCTGCTTGATCTCACGGCTGAGGTAGAGGTCGTAGGCGCTGCCAACCCCCACCGTCACACGCAGGCCGGGCCGGTCGACTTCTTCGTTGCGCTGCAACAGGGAGTCCGCGCGCACCAGGTAGCAGCCTTCGATCAGCACATAGGGCCCGGTGAACGCGATCTCCTGGCCACGCAGCGGATCGATGGCAAAAAATCCGATGTCGGCCTGTTCCTGCCGCACGGCATCGACCGACTTGCCCGCCGTTTCCAACACCACCAGCTCCAGCGGCAAGCCCAGACGCTCGGCAAAAGTCCGCGCCAGATCGACCGACACGCCCACGGCTTCGCCTGTAAGCGGATCCCTGTTGGCCAGGATGGGGTTGCCGAGATTGATCGAGGCGCGCAAGCAGCCTGTCGGGGCGAAGACAGTGGTCAGAGGGGAGTCCATCGTTCTTGTTCCGTGGAAATCATGCAGGGGCCGCGGTCCTGCAAGACATCGGATCGGCCTGTGTACTCATGCCAACGTTTGCTTGGGGTCGCTGGAGCATGTAGCCGCTTCATCATAACGATGCACGCCCCGATACGTCTCGATACACCTGCCCGGTCAACGCAATCGTCATGCGTCCCGTTGTGTGGGTGTCTTCAGATCCACTGAAGTCACAACATCCACCGAAAGGCAAATGAAATGAGCAAGATCCTCGCTACCCTGATCGCCGGCCTGTTTGCTGCCAATGTCTTTGCCCAGGCAGCCGCACCTGCCGCACCCGCGACACCGGCCACCCCTGCTGCTGCCAAGCCGGCCGCAAAGGCCGGGGCCAAGATGGAAAAGAAGGCCGAGAAAAAGACCGCCAAGAAAACCGAGAAGAAGGCCGAAGCCAAGAAGTAAGCCCCCCGCCCCCTGAAAAGCCCGCTGCGTGCGGGCTTTTTTCTCAGTGCCAGCGCGGCAGGGCTTCGTCGCGCAATTCGCCGCGCAGGCTCTGATAGTCCGGCACGACCGAACGCACCGTGTCCCAGAAGCGCGGGCTGTGGTCCATCACGCGCAGATGGCTGAGCTCATGCGCGACCACGTAGTCGATCACGCTCTGTCGGAAATGGATGAGGCGCCAGTTCAGGCGGATCGCACCGTCGCTGCTGGCGCTGCCCCAGCGTGTGCCCGCGCTGCTGAGCGAGAGCTTGCGCCACTGCACGCCCAGTTGCGGCGCGTAGTGCTGCAGGCGTTCAGTGAAGACGCGGTGCGCCTGGCGCATGAGCCAGGCCTGTACGGTGTCGCGAATCTGCTGGGTGCTCGCGTGCTGCGGCAGGCCGATGTGCAAGGTCAGGCGCGGCACCCCCTCCAGCGTCAGGTTGCTCGCCTGGGCATCGGTGTGCAGCAGCACTTCCGCGTCATCGGCCTTGAGGCTGCCGCCCACCGCGCTGTAGGCGTGCGTCGGGTCCAGCACCACGATCACCGTTTCACCCAGAAAGGGAAAGCTGGTACCGTCGCGCCACTCGATGTGCGTCGAGTCCAGGCGCTGCTGACGCTCGCGCATCTCGTCGAGCTTGCGCACGATCCAGCTCGCCTTCTCCTGCAGCGCGGCCTCCACCTCGTAGAGCGGCGCCCAGCGCGGCGCGCTGACCACCAGGCCGTCGGGCCCCACCTGCATGCCGATGGTGCGGCGCTTGCCGCGCTTGAACTCGTAGGCCACCTGGGCGTCGCACAGGCGCGTCTCGCGGTTGGCGCGGGGGTGACTGAACCGGGCCGGCGCCATCACGCTGGCAATGGGCTGGGCAGGCTGCTGCGGGCCGTGCAGCGCAGGCTCGGACACCGGCGCCTGCACGGGCGCTGCATCGAAGAGGTCGAGGGCGAGCTGAAGGAAGCTGCGCATGCCCTGATCTTAGTAGAGCCTCATGGGTAGGCGTCGGGGTCCAGGCGGCGCGTCTCGGCCTCGATCCAGGCCTCGACTTCCTTCATGAGTTCGGCCGGCTCACGGCCCGTGCTGGGAATCGGTGCGCCGATGGAGACGTCGACCATACCGGGCCGCTTGATGAAAGCCTTGCGCGGCCAGCACTTGGCCGAACTCACGGCGATCGGAATCACGGGCGCGCCGGTCTCCACGGCCAGGCGCGTGCCACCGGTCTTGTAGGTGCCGGCCTGGCCGCGCGGGATGCGCGTGCCTTCGGGGAACATGATGATCCAGACCCCGCGCGCCAGCAGTTGCTTGCCCTGTGCCACCACCTTGCTGAAAGCCTCGTTGCGCTGCGAACGGTCGATGTGGATCATGTCCAGCCGCCCCATGGCCCAGCCGAAAAAGGGCACGTAGAGCAATTCCTTCTTGAACACATAGGCCAGCGGGTGCGGCATCAGCGTGGGCATGAGAAAGGTTTCGAAAGTGGACTGGTGCTTGACCAGCAGGATGGCCGAGCTGGTCTCGCCCACGGGCAGGTGCTCCATGCCGCTGACACGCACCTGGATGCCCAGGATGTGGCGCGCGCCGACCACGGCCAGGCGCAGCCAGAACACGGCAATCCAGTAGAGCGGATCACCACGCACAAAGATCGAGGCCGTCAGCAGGACGATGGCCACCGGGATGACGGTGACCGACATCCAGAGCATGTGGAGCAGGGAGCGCAGGAAAGACATGGCGGTTTCCTCAGGCGGGGTCGCGTGCGACCAGGTAATCGGCGAAGGCCAGCAGGCTCTCGTGCACACGCGTGCCGGCCGGGAACGCATCAGGCAGGGGCTGGCCACGCAGGACCCCGCCCTTGCCGGTCAGCACCAGATGCGGTTCGCAACCCGCAGCCGCACCGGCAATGATGTCGCGCGCCGAATCACCCACGGTGGGCACCCCCTTGAGCGCGACACCATAGCGCTCGCCGATCTGCTCGAACAGACCCGGCAGCGGCTTGCGGCAGCGGCAGATCTGGTCGGGCGCATGCGGACAGTAGAAGATGGCCTCGACGCGACCGCCTACTGCGGCCAACAGCTTGTGCATCTTGGCGTGCATGGCGTTGAGCGCCGCCACATCGAACAGGCCGCGGCCCAGCCCCGACTGGTTGCTCGCCACCACCACATGCCAGCCGGCATGGTTCAGCTTGGCAATCGCCTCCAGCGCACCGGGCAGCGGTTTCCACTCGACCGCGGATTTGACGAATTCCGAACTGTCCTCGTTGATGGTGCCGTCACGGTCGAGGATGACCAGCTTCATGGTGTGCATCTGTTATGCAGCCAATCGGGACAGGTCGGCCACGCGGTTCATGGCTTCGTGCAGGCTCTTGAGCAGGCCCTGGCGGTTCAGTCGCAGGTCCATTTCCTCGGCGTTCACCATCACGCCGTCGAAGAAGGCGTCCACCGGCACGCGCAGGGCAGCCAGGGTCTTGAGCGAGGCGGTGTAGTCGCCGGCTTCGAACTGCTGGTTGGCCTTGGGGACCACGTCTTTCAAGGCGGC
Source organism: Curvibacter fontanus (assembly GCF_054780335.1). NCBI lineage: Bacteria > Pseudomonadati > Pseudomonadota > Betaproteobacteria > Burkholderiales > Comamonadaceae > Curvibacter > Curvibacter fontanus. The sequence goes on along the minus strand of NZ_BAAGWN010000003.1, from coordinate 164,338 downwards.
GTAGAGGCTCTTCTCGGCAGCCTCTTTGAGCAGCACTTCGCTGACATGCGCGTCAACCTCCTGGGCCTTCTTGAGGATGTTGCTGATGCGCTTGTTGGCCGCGGCCAGGGCGGCGGCTTCGGGCAGGGCGGCGAAGGCACGCACGGCGGCCAGGCGCTGGGCCACTTCACCCAGGCGCTGCGGGCGCAGGGCCAGCACGGCATCGACTTCCTGTGCGCTGTAGCCCTGCTCGCGCAGGCTGCCAGCGAGGCGGTCGTAGATGAAGTCGGCCAGTGCTGGCGTGGCATCGCTCACCTTGTCACCAAAGGCCGGCAGCGTCGCCGTCAGCAGCACCGACAAGTCGAGTGCAAGGTTCTGCTCGGCCAGCATGCGGATCACGCCCAAGGCGTGACGGCGCAGCGCGAAAGGATCCTTGTCACCCGTGGGCAGGTTGCCGATACCGAACATGCCGACCAAGGTCTCCAGCTTGTCGGCCAGGGCCACGACCAGGCCCACGGTGTTGCGCGGCAGCTCGTCACCGGCAAAACGCGGCTTGTAGTGGTCCTCGATGGCGTGGGCGATATCGTCGCCCAGACCGTCGTGGCGCGCGTAGTAAGCACCCATGATGCCCTGCAGCTCGGGGAACTCGCCCACCATGTCGGTCAGCAGATCGGTCTTGGCCAGGCGGGCTGCCATGTCGGCCTGCGCCACCAGCTTGGCATCACCCAGTTGCTGCGCAATCGCCTTGGCAATGGCGCGCACGCGCTCAATGCGTTCACCCTGCGTGCCGAGCTTGTTGTGATAAACCACCTTGCCCAGACCCTCGACACGCGAGGTCAGCGTCTTCTTGCGGTCCTGGTCAAAGAAGAACTTGGCATCGGCCAGGCGCGGACGCACCACCCGCTCGTTGCCGCCGATCACGGCGCTGGCGTCAGCCGGGCTGATGTTGCTGACCACGAGGAACTTGTTGGTGAGCTTGCCGGCGGCATCGAGCAAGGGGAAGTACTTCTGATTGGCCTTCATCGTGAGGATCAGGCATTCCTGCGGCACGGCCAGGAACTCTTTTTCAAACTCACAGACCAGCACATTGGGACGCTCGACCAGGGCCGTCACCTCGTCCAGCAGGGCTTCGTCTTCGATGGCACGTACACCACCGCCAATCTTGGCTGCCGCTGCCGTGAGTTGGCGCACGATCTCGGCGCGGCGCTCGGCGAATGAGGCAATGACAGCACCGTCCTCGCGCAGGGTAGTCGCGTAGCTGTCGGCGTCCTTGAGCACCACGGCCTCCTTCTTCGCCTCGAAGCGGTGGCCTTTGGTATTGTTGCCGGCCTTCAAGCCCAGGGCTTTGACGGGCACCACGGTGCTGCCGTGCAGGGCCACCAGGCCATGGGCCGGACGCACGAAGTTCACACTGCTCCAGCCGGGCAGCTCGCAATCGGTCTCGAGCTGGTAGCTCATGACCTTGGGGATGGGCAGCTTGGCGATGGCTTCGTCCAGTGCCTTCTGCAAGCCGCTCTCCAGTGTGGCTCCCGTGACCATGCTGTCATAGAACAGGGCCTCGGCCTTGCCATCGGGTGCGCGCTTGAGCGCGGCCACGGCAACGGCGGGGTTGGCCACATCAGCGCCCAGAGCTTGCAGTTTTTTGAGCAGCGCGGGCGTGGCCTTGCCGGCGGCATCAAGTCCAACGGCCACGGGCATTAGCTTCTGCGACACCGCGGAATCAGGTGCTTTGACGAGAACGTCTTTTAACCAAACAGCCAAACGCCTTGGGCTCGCATAAGGCTTGATGTTCACTCCCAATTCGTAATGCTCGGTAAAGAGTCTTTGAGTTGTCAAGCTAAGGGCAATCCGTGTTGCGAATTCGCGGCCCAGTTTTTCTAAGACTTTCGGCGGCAGCTCTTCGACAAACAGTTCAACGAGAAGGTTGTGGGTCGTCATGGTCTCAGGCTGCCTTCTTCGTCATTTGCTCAACCCACTCGCGCGGCGCCATGGGGAAACCCAGGCGCTCACGGCTCTCGTAATAACTCTGCGCAACAGCGCGCGCCAGGTTGCGGATGCGGCCGATGTAGGCGGCGCGCTCGGTCACCGAGATGGCGCCGCGCGCGTCCAGCAGATTGAAGCTGTGCGCGCACTTGAGCACCTGCTCATAGGCCGGCAGCGCGAGCTGCTGCTCCATCAGGTGCTTGGCCTGCTTTTCATGCGCCGTGAAGGCGGTGAACAGGAAGTCGACATCGCTGTGTTCGAAGTTGTAGGCCGACTGTTCTTTTTCGTTCTGCAGGTAGACATCGCCATAACTCAGGGCATCCGTCCATTTGAGGTTGTAGACGTTGTCCACGCCCTGCAGGTACATGGCCAGACGTTCCAGGCCGTAGGTGATCTCGCCGGTGATGGGCTTGCAGTCGATGCCGCCGACCTGCTGGAAGTAGGTGAACTGCGTCACCTCCATGCCGTTGAGCCAGACCTCCCAGCCCAGGCCCCAGGCGCCGAGTGTGGGGTTCTCCCAGTCGTCCTCGACGAAGCGGATGTCGTTCTTCTTCAGGTCGAAGCCCAGGGCTTCGAGCGAACCGAGATAGAGCTCGAGGATGTTGCTCGGTGCGGGCTTGAGCACCACCTGGTACTGGTAGTAGTGCTGCAGGCGGTTGGGGTTCTCGCCGTAGCGGCCGTCCTTGGGCCGGCGGCTGGGCTGCACGTAGGCGGCCTTCCAGGGTTCGGGGCCGAGGGCGCGCAGGAAGGTGGCCGTGTGCGAGGTGCCGGCGCCGACTTCCATGTCATAGGGCTGCAACAGCGCGCAGCCCTGGGCGTCCCAGTAGGACTGCAGTTTCAGGATGATTTGTTGGAAGGTCAACATGTTTGGGTCAGTGCAAGCGCATCCACCCGGCAGCGAGCGTCGCGCGCCGGGGCGCCGAAGTGGACGGATTTCCGCGTAAGCCCTTGATTTTACGGGGCTTCGGGCCCGTCCCCGGGCTGTGTCAGGCTCTTTTGCGCCAGACAGCCCAGATGAGCCGGGCCAGCCCGGCCAGCCACAGGGGCCACAGGCCCGCGTAGGCCACCCAGCGGGCGTAGAGGGTCAGGCCGGCGCGTCCCTCCACCTCGCCCCGCAGCACGCCCCGGGTGTGACGGGGCAGCTCGGCGATGACCTGGCCGCGGTGGTCGATGATGGCCGTGGCGCCGGTGTTGGTGGCCCGCACGAAGGGACGCTCGAACTCCAGCGCGCGCATGCGTGTGATCTGCAGGTGCTGATCGATCGCCACGGTGTTGCCGAACCAGGCGATGTTGCTGAGGTTGACGAAAACCGTGGGCGCCTGGGCCGGGTCGCGAAAGCGCGCGCCCAGCTCTTCGCCGAACAGGTCCTCGTAGCAGATATTGGGCGCCAGGTGCTGGCCCTGCCAGTCGAAAGTGGGCTGGCCCGCATCACCACGCTTGAAATCCCCCAGGGGGATGTTCATCATGGCCGTGAACCATTTGAAGCCGGTCGGGACGAACTCCCCGAAAGGCACCAGATGGTGCTTGTCGTAGCGCCAGGGCGTCTGGCCCGGCGCCAGACCCACCGCTGAATTGCTGTAGCCCTCGCGGTAGCTGCCCAGGGGCAGACCGATCAGCGCCGCCTGCTGGCCGCCGGCATAACGCTGGCGCAAGGTTTCCCAATACCCCTCGGGCAGCTGCTGTGGCAGCAGGGGCAGGGCCGTTTCAGGCGCCACGACCAGGGCCGCATGCTCCTGTTGCAGCTGCTCGCCATACCAGCGCAGAGCCAGGGGTACGCCGCTGCCGGGCTGGAATTTTTCGTCCTGCGGGATATTGCCTTGCAGCAGGGCCACGCTCAGGCGGCCGGTAGAGCGGGTCAGCTCGCCGCCTCCCATCTGCAGCATGGAAGGCAGGACCAAAACCGCCAGCACCGCCAGGCGCTGCCAGTGGCTGGCTGCCCTTATCTGCGGCAGCGTCATGGCCAGCCAGGCGGCCAGGGCCGAGATGCCGTAGACGCCCAGCCAGGGCGCATAAGCCGCCAGCGGCCCTTCGACATGGGCGTAACCGCTGCCGCCCCAGCCGAAACCGGTGAACCAGACGCCACGCGCCAGCTCCGCCAGCAGCCAGAGCGCCGCGAACAGCAGGGGCCGCGCCGCAGGGCTGCGCGGGGCGTAACGCTGCTGCAGGGCGCAGGCCGCCGCGTAGTACAGCGCCAGTCCACCCGCCAGGGCCAGCACAGCGAGTACAGCGAGCACAGCGGGCAGGCCGCCATAGGTGTGCATGGAGATGTAGAGCCACCAGAAGGTGGTCGCCAGCCAGGCCGTGGCGAACAGCCAGCCGGCCAGTGCCGCCTGCTTCCAATGGGTGCTGCGTTCGAGCACCCAGGCCAGCAGGCCCAGCGCCAGAATTTGCAGCCACCAGCGCGGCTGGCCGTCCCAGGGTGCTGCCATGGCCAGCGCCTGGGCGAGGCCGGCCCCGATGCTCAGGGCCCAGGAGCCGGCGCGCGCCCAGCGCTCACGCATCAAGTTTGGCCTTGGGCGGCGGCACGGGTGAAACCTTGAACCACTTCACGGCGCCTCCCTTGGTGTGCAGCACCACGAATTTCAGGCCGCTGATCACATGCTGCTCCCCACGCTTGGGCACATGCCCCATCTCGTGGGCAATCAGCCCGCCGATGGTGTCGAAATTTTCCTCGGGTGCACTGCCGGTGATCTTGGCATCAAAGGCCTCGTTGACGCGCTCTACGGAGGCGCGGCCGCTGACGCGGTAGGTCTGGTCAGCCAGACCGAAGATATCGCCCTCGTCCTCGGAGATATCGAACTCGTCCTCGATCTCGCCCACGATCTGTTCAAGCACGTCCTCGATGGTGATCAAGCCCGCCACCCGGCCGAACTCGTCGATGACGATGGCCAGATGGTTGCGGTTGCCGCGGAACTCGTGCAACAGGTCGTTCAGGCCCTTGCTCTCGGGCACGAAGACCGCCGGCCGCAGCAGGGCACGGATGTTGAGCTCGGGCGCGCGCTGCAGCTTGAGCAGGTCCTTGGCCATCAGAATGCCGATGATGTTTTCGCGCTCGTTTTCGTAGACCGGAAAGCGCGAGTGCGCCGTGTCGATCACGACGTTGAGCAGTTCGTCGAAGGGGGCGCCGATGTCGACCAGGTCCATGCGCGGCGCAGGCACCATCACATCCCCGGCGGTCATCTCGGCCATGCGCAGCACGCCTTCGAGCATGTAGCGCGATTCGGCGCCGATGACCTGGTTGTCTTCGGCCTCGGCCAGGGTTTCGATCAGCTCGGCGGTGGAGTCCGGCCCCGGATGGATGAATTCCGCGAGCTTCTTCAGAAAGGTGCGCTTGTCTTCTTTTTCGGGGACGCGCGCAGGGTGAGGGTCAGGCACTGACGTCAGCACATGGGTGCAGTTGTTACGACCCCCATAGGATAGCGGATCACCAGGACCCGCAGATGACGGGGTGCCAGCCGCCCTCAGGCGCCCGATTTGTGCCGTGCGTCCCGCACACCACGGCGCACATCCTGCAGGCCGGTCAGGAATGCCCAGAACTGCTTGGCCTGCACCTTGAGGCGGTAATCCGTTCGCGCCAGCTGCTCCTCCAGCATTTCCGTGACCTGGCTCTCAAAAGTGGCAGGCGGCAAGCGTAAGTATGCACTCGCCTCCGATCCGTCGTTTTCCACTGTGGCGCCAGCCTTGCGAGCGATGTTGAGCATGGCCTTGTTTTCGCTCAGGGCATGGATGAACATCAGGTGCACGCCTTCATTGCGTGCGTGTCGCACGGCCCGCCCGAAGAGTTTGCTGCCATAGCCATGGCCGCGCACCGAAGGCAGCACCGAAACACCGAACTCGGCGCAGGCGTCGAAGCTCTTGTCCACGGAGTGCGCCAGGTGCGCCATCGCCACCAGTTCCAGTTTGCGGTTGTAGATGCCGAAGACGCCGTCGCGCTCGAAGTCCAGCGTGTCGACATAGGCCTGGATCTGCGCGTCGTTGGCCAGATAGCCAAAACGCAGATAGCGGTCACGTTCGTCCAGCGCCTGCAAATGCCGTGCGATGCGGCCCCGGTGCCGGGAACCCAGGCGGCGGATGACAGCCACCCAGGGCGCACGTGCCGACGCACTTTGCTCGGCGGGAAGCACGCGCAGCAGCTCGCTGTTGCGCTCGGCGTCGCTGGTTTCGTCGTTGGCGCTCATGCCGCGACTGTACGGGCATTTCCCCCTTTCATCCAGTTCATCCAGGCCATCGCTCTTGACGCGTGCGTGACAGTTTCACCCGCCAACCTAGGACAAGCCCGATGTCGCGTCAGGCGCCACTGCGGTTCAATAGCCGGATCATGGAGTCACTGATGGAAAAATTCTGGTTGCGCAGCTACCCCGCCGGGGTCCCTCACGATATCGACCCGGGCCAATACAGCTCCCTGGTCCAGTTGCTGGAAGAGTCATTCCGCAAGAATGCCACCCAACCCTTCTCCGTCTGCATGGAGCGCTGGATGAGCTACCGCCAGCTCGACGAGTTGTCTGCGGCGCTGGGGGCCTGGTTGCAGCGTCTGGGTCTGGAACCAGGCGCGCGGGTGGCCATCATGCTGCCCAATATCCCGCAGTTTGCCGTCACCATGGCCGCCATCCTGCGTGCCGGCTACACCTGCGTCAACGTCAATCCGCTGTACACGGCGCGCGAACTGGAACACCAGCTCAAGGATTCCGGAGCGACCGCCATTGTGGTGCTCGAGAACTTCGCGCACACCTTGGAAGAGGTCATCGCCCGCACCCCCGTCAAGCACGTTGTGCTCACGGCCTTCGGGGACCTGCTGGGCCCCTGGTATGGCCGATGGCTGACCTTTGCCGTGCGCCATCTTGCCAAGATGGTCCCCCCGTTCCGCCTGCCCGTGAACGAGGGCAGCACCGTCACCCCCTTCCGCAAGGCCCTGGACGAGGGTGCCCACCTCTCACTCAAGCCCGCAGCCATCAATCTCGATTCGATCGCCTTCCTGCAATACACCGGCGGCACCACCGGCCTGAGCAAGGGCGCGGTGCTGACCCATCGCAATGTGGTCGCGGCCATCCTGCAGGCCGAAGCCTGGTTCACGCCGGCGCTGGACAAGGTGGGCAATGTGCGTGAGACCAACAGCGTTGCCGCGCTGCCGCTCTACCACATCTTCGCGCTGACCCTGTGTTTCCTGGCGATCCGCTGGGGCTCGCACATGACGCTGATCCCCAATCCGCGCGACATTGGCAAATTCATCGAAGTGCTTAAGCGCCGCCCTTTCCACATGCTGCCGGCCGTGAACACCCTGTTCAACGCCCTGTTGCAACACCCGCAATTCCGCACCCTTGATTTTTCTCACCTCTGCATCTCGCAGGCGGGTGGCATGGCCGCTTCTGAAGGCACGGCCAGGCACTGGCAGGATGTCACAGGTTGCGCCATGGTCGAAGGCTGGGGCATGAGCGAGACCTGCGCCATCGGCACCAACAACCCGGTCACGACCAGCAAATTCAGTGGCACCATCGGCCTGCCCCTGCCCGGCGTCGAGATCGCCATCAAGAACGACGAGGGCAAGTCCCTCGCTCTGGGTGAATCCGGCGAGATCTGCATCAGGGGCGCCAACGTGATGACAGGTTATTACCAGCAGGCCGCAGAAACCGCCAATGCCTTCACGCCCGATGGTTTCATGCGCACCGGTGACATCGGCATCATGGATGCCCAGGGTTACACCCGCATCGTCGACCGAAAGAAAGACATGATCCTGGTCAGCGGCTTCAATGTCTTCCCCAGTGAGCTCGAGAACGTGATTTCTCTCTGTGACGGCGTGCTGGAATGCGCAGTGATCGGCGTGCCGGATACCAAGCAAGGTGAGGCTATCAAGATCTATGTGGTGCGCAGCGATCCCACCCTCAGCGAGGACGATGTCGCCAAGTACTGCAGCCAGAACCTGACAGGCTACAAGCATCCCAAGTACATCGAATTCCGCGACGAGCTGCCCAAGTCGAACGTCGGCAAGATCCTGCGCCGCGAGCTGCGAGCCGGCAAATGAGCGGGGCCCGGCCCTGACTTACCGACTTCGATTCAAGATGGGTTTACCGCACGCTTACGGCCTTCAGAACCAACAGGTTTTTCAATCGCACAAATAAAAACGCCCCGTCGAATGGCGGGGCGTTTTCTGCTGTAAGAGCCTGACGATGTCCTACTTTCACACGGGAATCCGCACTATCATCGGCGCTGAGGCGTTTCACTGTCCTGTTCGGGATGGGAAGGAGTGGGACCACCTCGCTATGGTCATCAGGCATAACTTTTTGTCATCTTGACTGGGTCAAGACGACCAATTTATAGAGCCAATCAGCTTATTTTGAATGCGTCACATGGCATAACAACCTTGATTGCTTGAATCAAAGTTATAGGGTCAAGTCGCACGAGCAATTAGTATCAGTTAGCTTAACGCATTACTGCGCTTCCACACCTGACCTATCAACGTCCTGGTCTTGAACGACTCTTTAGGGGGCTCAAGGCCCCGGCAGATCTCATCTTGAAACGAGTTTCCCGCTTAGATGCTTTCAGCGGTTATCTCTTCCACACATAGCTACCCGGCAATGCCACTGGCGTGACAACCGGTACACCAGAGGTGTGTCCACTCCGGTCCTCTCGTACTAGGAGCAGGCTTCCTCAAATCTGCAGCGCCCACGGAAGATAGGGACCAAACTGTCTCACGACGTTTTAAACCCAGCTCACGTACCTCTTTAAATGGCGAACAGCCATACCCTTGGGACCGGCTACAGCCCCAGGATGAGATGAGCCGACATCGAGGTGCCAAACACCGCCGTCGATATGAACTCTTGGGCGGTATCAGCCTGTTATCCCCAGAGTACCTTTTATCCGTTGAGCGATGGCCCTTCCATACAGAACCACCGGATCACTATGTCCTGCTTTCGCATCTGCTCGACTTGTCAGTCTCGCAGTTAAGCACGCTTATGCCATTGCACTATCGTCACGATGTCCGACCGTAACTAGCGTACCTTCGAACTCCTCCGTTACGCTTTGGGAGGAGACCGCCCCAGTCAAACTGCCTACCATGCACTGTCCCCAATCCCGATAAGGGATCCAGGTTAGAACCTCAAACACACCAGGGTGGTATTTCAACGTTGGCTCCACGATACCTAGCGGCACCGCTTCAAAGCCTCCCACCTATCCTACACAGATCTGTTCAAAGTCCAATACAAAGCTACAGTAAAGGTTCATGGGGTCTTTCCGTCTTTCCGCGGGGAGATTGCATCATCACAAACATTTCAACTTCGCTGAGTCTCAGGAGGAGACAGTGTGGCCATCGTTACGCCATTCGTGCAGGTCGGAACTTACCCGACAAGGAATTTCGCTACCTTAGGACCGTTATAGTTACGGCC